>RFZB01000001.1 GCA_009920915.1 Sphingomonadaceae bacterium
CCGCGTGCCATATTGCCTGAGATTGTGGACTGCGCCGGGCCAATCGGCTTGACCAAGGCAGATATTTTTGGCGCACCGATCGCCATCACCGGCATGGCAGGCGACCAACAGGCTGCCACAATCGGGCAGGGGTGCTTTGCGGTAGGTCAAACCAAGGCGACCTTTGGAACAGGCGCTTTCGTGCTGACCAATACGGGCCAGACGCTTCCCCAATCGCGCAACCGCCTGCTGTCTACAGTGTTATTTCAGCTTGATGGCGAACGGACCTATGCGTTGGAAGGCTCAGTATTTGTGGCGGGCAGCTTGATTAAATGGCTGCGCGATGATGTTGGCCTGATTGCCAGTGCGACGGAAACCGAGGCGCTGGCCCGTTCCGTGCCTGATAATGGCGGGGTCTATCTGGTGCCAGCTTTGTCTGGCCTGGGTGCGCCACATTGGGAGCCAAATGCCCGTGCATTGATTGATGGCCTCAGCTTTGCAACGGGTAAGGCGCATATCGTCCGCGCGGCGCTGGAGGCGATGGCGCACCAGACGCAGGATTTGGTCGCCGCCTTTGCGGCAGACGGGGCCAATTGGTCCGAATTGCGGATTGATGGCGGCATGGTTGCCAATAACTGGTTGGCGCAAGATTTGGCCGATATGCTGAATATCGATGTAGAGCGGCCCGCCTTTATTGAAACAACAGCATTGGGCGCGGCGATGCTCGCGGGGCTGGGGGCAGGGCTGTTCCCCAATTTAGAGGTCGCCACTGTAATGCGCGGCGGTGTGGAGCGCTTTACCCCGCAACTGGATGCCCATCACCGCGCGATCCGGCTTCAAGGCTGGCAGCAGGCCATGCGCCGGACGTTAATGGCAGGCTGATGCCGCTGGGACTGGATTTCTAATTTGAGGACGTGGAAAAATGACGATCACCAAACGCGCGATAAACGGCCGCCTGACCAACCCAGTGGGCCTTGGCTGTATGTCGCTGAGCTGGGCCTATGGCACGCCGCCCTCGGATGAGGAGGGCGCGAAACTGCTCCATCGCGCGCTCGACCTTGGCTATGACCAACTGGATACCGCGCGGATTTACGGCTTGGGTCACAACGAAACGCTGATTGGCAAAACGCTGCGCGAAAATCGGGATAAATTCTTCCTCGCATCGAAAACGGGCATCATTGTCGATGGCAAATCCCGCCGGATTGACTGCCGGCCAGAGACAATCCGTGCGGCCTGTGACGAAAGCCTAAGGCTGCTCCAGACCGATCATATTGATCTCTACTACCTCCACCGCCGTGATTTTGAGACGCCAATCGAAGAGTCTGTTGGCACGCTGGCGGACTTGGTGAAGGAAGGGAAAATCGGCAGCATCGGCCTGTCTGAAATGTCAGCGGATACGCTGCGCAAGGCCTCTGCCGTCCACCCGATTGCCGCTATGCAGACTGAATATTCGCTGTGGACGCGCAACCCCGAAATTGCCGTGCTGGAAGCCTGCCGAGAGGTTGGGACGACCTTTGTCGCTTTTTCTCCCGTTGGCCGTGGTGCGCTCGCCAATGGGGTGCCAGACCCCGATGCGCTGGTTGAAAGCGATATGCGCCGGTCTATGCCACGTTTTCAGGGAGAGAATTGGGCCCATAATGCGGCGTTAATTGCCCAGTTTAACGCAATTGCGACAGAACAGGGCGTCACCGCGGCGCAATTGTCGCTCGCATGGGTGCTCTCGCGCGGGGACCATATTGTGACGATCCCCGGCACCGCCTCCATCGCGCATCTAGAAGAGAATATCGCCCGCTGGGATTGGCAGCCCTCAGCCGCTGTTCTCGCGCAGTTGGATCAGCTGATTAACGAGAAAAATGTGGCCGGCCCGCGCTATTCAGCCTCGATGCAGAGCACCATTGATACCGAAGACTTTGCCTAGAGCCGCAACGTGCAACGTGCGCTGCTAAGTGCGGATGCGCGTTGCCGCGGCCACCGAAGTGGCCAGCGAAGGAAAAAGGCGCAAAATTTGCGCCAGCATGGGTCCGCCAAGCTGGCTTTCGCCCATGTGCCAAAGGGCCGTTGCCAGCCCCACGGGGCGGGCGGTGCGGCGGGCAAAGTGCCGTTGCCAGTCTTTTGGGGTGGCGCCAGCCAGCCAGGCTTGAGCGGCGCTTTCGCCACTGGCCAGCGCAATGCCATTGCCTTCACCAGCCAAGGAGGGGATCACAGCACATTGGTCTCCCAGTCGGTAAAGCCCGTCTGGGTCGTGTTTCTGGTGCCAGCCATAAGGCACATTGGCGATGGCATCGATGCGGGTCCGCGCATCAAAAGCTGCCATGCGCGCGCCAAAATGAGGGTGGTCTGCCGCAATTTGCTGCAAGAGTGCTGCTGGATCACGCCCCGCGTCTGTTAACAGCGATTTGCGCAGCGCCAGACAGATATTGGCCGTGCCATCTTCTTGTAATTCAATCCCGGCATAGCCTTTGTGAAAGACGTGGAGTTCAATTGCCGTGCCAATCAAGGCGCGGACGGCTGGACTGGGAGACAGGCGGATACGCAGGCCAAGGGCAGGGTCTTGGGCCAATCGAGGCCGTTCACACCCTTTTACGTCATGTTTGCCTGTGGCGAGAAAAAGCGCCGACGATTGCGCGCGCACGCTTTCAATATGGCGGACGGCCACGCCTCGTTCAATTCCAGCACCACTGGCGATGGCCTGAGCCACAAGGGCGCTGTCCATGGCACGGCGTGACAGGCCATGCCCCATCTGTGGTAGTGGGGCTTCTGCCACCTGCGTGCCCGCAAAAACACGCAGCTGCGTGATGGGATGGCCAGTGATCTCAATGCCCAGCCGCTTTAAGGTTGCCATTGTCCGCCAGCTCACAAAGCCGCCGCACAGGGCATCGCCAACTTCGGTGTCACGCTCGAGAATCAGAGCAGGCCTGTTGCCCCGCGCCAAAGTAATGGCAGCGGCACAGCCAGCCGGACCGGCGCCAATGATTATCGGATCTGTTCGACGCATAGCCGAAACGGAAATACCCGCCGGACGCGGGCGCCCGAGAGGCCAACTTCGTCCAGAATGGAGCGCCATTCCGCAGGCCGAAACGACCGCGCAATAGATAATTGCCCATCTTGGCGGACAATGGGGTGCCACCGCATGATCCGCGCCAAGAGGGGATAGCCCAGCCATGCAAAGCCGTGGCGATGAAGATCATTGATAAACCAGCCGACGCGCGCCTCAGCCGCCATAAACTGCAAAAAGGCAATCAGCTCGTCATGCTGCATATGATGCGCAACAAGGCTAGAGAGAATGACATCCCAGCCTTGCCCCGCCAAATCTTGATAATCGCCTGTCAGGTAATGAATGCCCATGGTGTCAGGCGTTTTCGCCGCGGCTATGCCGGCGCTGCGCGCGTTAAGATCAATCCCCGTTAACGTCACAGCGATGCCATGTCGCGCGGCCCAACGGCTCAGATGGCGCAGCATATCACCGTCCCCAAAGCCGACATCCAAAATGCGCAAGGGCTGAGACTGCCGGGGCAAACGGCGGACGAAATTCATGGTCGGCCGACGCGCGAGAGTGACACTATTCGCGTGTGCCAAATCGCCCAAAACCTGCGCATAGACTTGGGCAGGTAGCCCCGGATCATCCATTTGCTCTTCGGTGAGGGCGCGTGTTTTCAACATTTAAGCGACTGTCCGAAAGCGAAACCCTTCAGCCGCCACGCCGGGACCAAAGGCTAGGGCAACGCCGCGGGTCACCGTCTGCTGCATATATCGGGCAAGAACGAACATCAGCGTTGAGGACGACATATTCCCGCCTTCCCGCAAAATGCTGCGCGAGGCAGAGAGTTTGTCGGGATCAAGCCGTAAGCCATGTTCTACGGCGTCCAAAATAGACCGGCCACCGGCATGGACAGCCCACGCATCCACCGATTGTGGATCACCTCCGGCAAGATTGCGCACAAAGCCCTCGTCTTGCAGAGCGTGCGTAATCAGCGCTGGGACTTTGCCAGATAAGTGCATCACAAAGCCCGTATCCCCAATATCCCAGCGGATAAGGTCTGCCGAGTCCGGCAGGGTCGTGGCAAAGGGATCGTACAGGGCAAGGCCGGGCCCTTCGCCAGTCACCAAGGCCGCAGCGGCCCCATCGCCAAATTGCAGCATCGCCAATAGGGATTCAATATCCTGCGTGGCATTGAGATGCAGGCATGATAGCTCCACTGTGACGACCAGCACTTTGGCCTTTGGCTGCGATCGGATAATGTGCATGGCACTGCGCAGCGCTGATACCGCGGCGTAACAGCCCATAAATCCAACCAAGAGCCGTTCGACATCAGGCGAAAGGTTTAAATGGTGTGCCAAAATTTGGTCTACGCCGGGCGCGACAAAGCCTGTGCAGCTCGCCACAATGAAATGCGTAACATCGCGGACATCCGCCTTCAGCCCTTTTATGGCCTCCAGCGCCAGCGCTGGGGCATAATCGGCATACAGCGCCATCCGCGCAGCAGTGCCGGGGGGTGGACCATCGTAAAAGCCACCCGCAGAAACGGGAGAGCCGCCTTGGGGCGTGGGCGGCAAGACGGCATAGCGATGGTCAATTCCAGACCGGCTCGCCATGCGTCGAAATACAGCTTGTGCGCGCGGATCCGTAATTTGCGCTTCAGCCCATCCAATGAAAGCCGCGTGAATATCGTGACTGGGGCGTGCAGTTGAAAGAGCCCGTATCCGGGGTAGGGCCGTCATCACTTGCGCCTCATCCATCCATCGCTGCGTGATGCAGCGTTAACTGCCTTTTATCAGGCTTATGTGCTTGGGTCACCTTCTCATCTCAGATGCTGGACATTGGTTTCAATATGGCTTGGGCCAGACGACTGCGCCGGATCGCGCCAGAGGAGGGACCAGTCGCACGAATGACCTTAATGATACCTTGTATCACGTCTCTCTGTGGCTAGAAGATGGAGACGCAAACTAATCCAAAACAGGAGAGTCTATCCTCATGCGCCTTCCCCTTTTGACGCTTGCTTTGGCTTCCCTTGCGGCCCCCAGCATGGCCCAGTCTGTCTCTGCCGGCTCGGGCATTGAGGCAACGGATGCCGCGAATTCGGCTGGCCGGCCCATTGGCTTTGGCACAAGCATTGCCCCTGACGGTGTTCTTGTCCTTTTAATGGCGGACGCCAGTATTCCGAACATTGGGTTAGATCCGGCCTTGTCCGCCGCCCTCAAATCTGCCGTGGACGCCGCAAAATTTGAAGGCAAGGCTGGTTCTGCCCTAACGCTGCGCGGGATGGGCAAATATGCGCGTATCCAGCTTGTCGGTGTGGCAGGTGATGCGGATGCTGTGCGCCGTATGCGCGACGCTGGTGGCAAGATTGCGCAGGACCTTCGCGAAGAGGCTTTTGCAGTGTCAATTGCGGGCAATATCTCTTCCACTGATGCTGCGGCTTTGGCCGTCGGCTATGGGTTGGGCCAATATCGGTTTGATCGGTATAAGGTTGCCACCAAAACAGGTCTGCCGACCCAGAAGGTCACGATTGTAACTGCCAACCCACAAGCTGCTGAGGCAGAATGGACGGCCCGGGGTCGTGCGTTGGTTGAGGCTGTTACCTTGTCGCGTGACTTGGCAAGCGAGCCTGCGAATGTGCTGTATCCCGAAGCCTTTGTTTCGCGTGTCCGCGAGGCTTTTGCCGGCGTGGCCAATGTGAAAATAGAAGTGCTGGATGTTGCCGCCATGCAGCGGTTGAAAATGGGCTCTATTGCCGGTGTTGGTCAGGGCGCGCGTCGTCCGCCGCGGATGCTGTTGGTGGAATATACGGGTGGGCAGGGTGCCCCCCTTGCCTTGGTGGGTAAAGGCATCACCTTTGATTCCGGGGGTATTTCACTCAAGCCCGGCTCGGGCATGTGGGAAATGAAGGCGGATATGTCTGGCGCGGCCTCTGCTGTTGGGGCGGTGCTGTCACTCGCCAAATCCAATGCGCCGGTGAATGTCGTTGCTGTTGCAGCGCTGGCGGAAAATATGCCGGGCGGCAATGCGCAGCGCCCCGGCGATGTTGTCCGCACCATGAGTGGCAAAACCATTGAGGTCCTGAACACGGATGCCGAAGGGCGTTTGGTGCTGGCTGATGCCACTGAATATGTCATCTCACGCCACAAGCCAGCCGGTGTCGTGACGATTGCGACGCTGACAGGCGCGATTGTTCAAGCCTTGAACGATGAATATGCAGGGCTTTTCGCGCGTGATGAAGCTTTGGGCGGTGCGTTGCTTTCTGCCGCAAGCCGGACGGGTGAAGACATTTGGCGGATGCCGCTGCACAAAAACTATCTGACCGACCTAAAGTCCGACATTGCCGATATTAAGAATGTCGTCGAGGGTGGCGGACCAGGGGCCGGCATTGGCGCCACGTTCGTCGGCTATTTTGTGGACGCGGCCACGCCCTGGGCGCATCTTGATATTGCCGGTGTGAATTGGGCCGACCGGCCCGACGCAGTCACCCCCAAGGGGGCCTCTGGTTGGGGTGTCCGCATTCTGGATGACATGGTCCGTAACTGGAAAAAATAGCTTCTTCATCGCCCAATATTGGGCAAGAAAGCTATGGTCTTAAAAACCAAGCCTGCGGCGGGGCCTTCCCATCGCAGGCTTGCTTTTTAGTTCTGTTGCAGGTCGTAATGATGCAGGATGGCTTACTGCCCTGCACTCCAGATGGTTTTCCCCTCTTTCACAGTCCGCATAATCTTGATGGAGCGAATGGCCTCGATAGGGGTCGTCAGCGGATTTTTGTCTAAAATAACAAAGTCAGCCAGCATCCCTGGCTTGATCTGGCCTTTGCGTTTTTCTTCAAAAACCTGCCAAGCGGGGCCAGTTGTCAGCATATGCAGCCCCTGCCACGCCGTCAGGCGTTGGTCTGGGCCATTGACAACACCCGTTTTCGATTGGCGCGCCATGCTGCTCCATAGCTGGGTCATGGGATCAAGCGGGGTGACGGGGGAGTCCGAGTGGTTGGACGGTTGGAGCCCCGCCTTTAATGCCGAGGCAAAGGGGCTGATAAAGCCCACTACATCTGCCGAAAAATTGCTGCGATGGATGTCTGCAAAATAATAAGTGTGGTTGCTGAAATAGGCTGGGCCAACGCCAATGCGCTGATACGCTTTTAGTTGGTCAGGGCGTTGAAACTGCGAATGGATAACAACGGGTCGCGCATCTGCTTTCTTCGTCAGGCCAAGCGTATCAAAGCCTTTAATGGCCATATCAATGGCTGCATCGCCATTGGCATGAACAAAAATTTGCCAGCCCCGGCTATGCGCGCGTGCCGCATCGGCATTGAACGCCTCTTGCGACATATTGGGTGTGCCATGCCATGGATGATGCCCATCTGGTGCGCCATTGGCATAGGGGCATGGGTAAAGCCATTGCTCGCATATCGGCGTTGCGCTTCGTCCAATGCAGCGCGGCGTTGCTCAGGCGAAAGCGGCGGGATTTTTAGGTAAACAGGGTAGGCAGCGTTTTCAAAAAATACGCCCGTAAGTTTGCCAGAGGCATCGCGCAACGTAATGCCGCCGGGGGGATTGGGCGTTGAGTCTGTAATGCCAGCGGCAGCCATTGCCGCGCTGTTGGTCACCAGCCCATGGCCCGTAAAGTGGATCAGTACGATTTTATGGTCGGGAAAGGCGGCATCCAAATCTGCGCGCGTGATATGGCGTTTTTCCGCAAGCTTTGCGTCATCATATTGCCACGCAATCACCCACCCGCCCGGTGCAATTTGCCGCGCTTGAATGCCCGTGCGCAGTGCCGCGATTAAACTGGGAATATCGTTAATGGGATGATCTGGGTCTTGCAGGTCAACGCCGCTGGCCACTTGCATCATCATGGCAAAGTGCGAATGTGCATCTACAAATCCGGGGAGCAGCGTGGCGCCGCCAAGATTTTGCTCTTTGGCCGCTGTGCCAGCAATTTTGCGGGCCTGTGCGACTTTGCCTGCATACACGATCTTGCCATCGCGTTCGACCACGGCGTCGACCATATTGGGGCGGTCCCCCGCCATCGTGAGAATGGGGCCGCCATACCAGAGGGTCGCGGGGGAAGATTCCACGGCTTGCGCCCATGCTGGCCCTGCAATGCTGAAAAGAAGCGCAAAACCAGCCTGATGTGCGGTACGCAGTCTTTTCGATTTTTCAAGCAATGTCGTCATGATCGTTGGATCCCCCTCTTAAGCGAGGGGTGACGCAGGCCCGGGGTAAATGCAAGTTTGGATTGGCAATTGTCTTTGGCTTTGCCTCAACGGGCGTTGTCAAATTGCTTGATCAGCCAAGATCGGAATGCAGAAATGGCAGGGTCAGACAGATCATCAGCGTGTAGCTTTAGGAAATAGCCATATCCGTCCTCAACAACGACATCATAGGGCATGACCAGCCGGCCTTCGGCAATTTCCTGGGCAAACATATGGACATCGCCCAAAAAGACGCCGCTTGCCGCCATTGTGTATTGGGCAGCAGCCACGGCCGTATCAAATGCCACGCCATTGGCCGTGGGGATCGTTAGCCCTTGTTGCCGCACAAATGCTGACCATAAATAGTCACGCGTTTGGCCCTCCAGCTTGATATGTAGCAATTCTTGGCTCGCCAGAAATTCTTCGAGTGTCTTATTGGCCCCAGCTTGGGCCGTGGCTGGCGAACAAAGTGGCGCGACCCGCACCATGCGCAGCAAATCTGTCACTTGGTCATCGACATGAGGTCGATCATAAACAATGGCCATGTCGAGCGCGCGCGCGGGCAGGCCAGTAACGTTGGAGCTTGAAATATCGACGCCAATATCGGGAAATTCGCGTCGAAAGTCCCCCAAAATGGGAAGAAACTGCTGTTGGAGAATGGAGGGGGGAACATGAATGCGCAGCATCCGATGCGCGGATTGATCATCTCGGATGGCATTCATGGCCTGCTCAATGCGATCCAAGCTCTTTGTAACAACAGGCAGCAATTCCGCGCCAACTTCTGTCAAAGCCAGACGCGAGGCCTCTCGCTCAAACAATTGTTTGCCAAGCAGTTCTTCCAACGCGCTGACATGGCGGCTCATCGCGCTTTGCGACACAGACAATGCAGCCGCACCCGCCGTAAAGCTACGATGTTGCCCAACGGCTTCAAATGCACGCAGCGCATTTAAAGGAAGCCAGCGGCGATTGATCCTGCCCTTGGTGGAAATGGCGAAGCCTTTCGTTCGATGCTCGTTTTGTTGGTTACGCCATTGTCCCAACATTTTGATATAGGGCCATGCGAAAAATTGATTTTATCGCATGGCGCAGATGGTTCAAGCCACGGATGCAGATAAAAGGGGTGGATTATGAACCTAGGGAAAATAGACGCGCTGTTTCAGGAGCGCCGTACCGGGCACACCCTTCCTCAAGCGCTGTACACCAGTCAGGATGCCTTTGAGTTCGACGTAAAGGCAATTTACGGACAGAATTGGCTGATGGCGGGCATGGAGTGTGAGCTGCCAAAATCAGGCAGTTACCTGTCCATGATGATTGGCAACTGGCCCGTCCTGATTTTGCGAGACAAGCAGGGCCACATCCGCGCCTTTCACAATAGCTGCCGTCACCGCGGGTCGATTTTGTGTCAGCCGGGCCATGGCACGGCCCCCAAGCTGGTGTGCCCCTATCACCGCTGGACTTATGATCTGGACGGATCCCTTTTTGCGGCAGGCCGCATGGAAGAGGATTTTGATAAATCAGCACATGGGCTGAAGCCAGTTGCCGTTGAATGTTTTGGCGGAGCGATTTTCATCTGTCTCGCCGATAATCCGCCGCCAATTGATGAGTTTCGTGAGAAATTCTCGGCCTATGCAGCGCCCGCCAATTTTGAAAACCTGAAGCTCGCCCATGTCGACAAGCTGGTGGAATATGCCAATTGGAAGCTGGTGATGGAAAATGCGCGGGAATGTTATCACTGCGCAACGGGCCATCCGGAATTGGCGAAAACTTTCCCTGTCGGCATGTCGAAGCATTTTGACGCACATGAAGACGCGCGTGCCGAAGCCTTTGGCAAGGCGATGGACGCCAATGGCTTTCCACATGAGCCGGTTGAGGGGCATTGGTGGCAAGTCGCGCGCTTTGCGCTGAACGAAGGCTGCACCACCATGTCAGAAGATGGCAAGCCTCTGGTGAAAAAGCCTCTGTTGACGGCGAATGGCGGAAATGTGGGGTCGCTTCGCTGGGCGATTGATCCGCATTTATTTGCGCATGCCACATCTGATTATGTGTTTATGTTCAGTTGCATGCCAGTCAGCCCCACCGAAACCCATGTCTATAGCAAATGGTATGTCCACAAAGATGCCGTTGAAGGCGTGGATTATGATTTGAAAGAACTGACGGATTTGTGGCTTGTGACCAATGGTCAGGATAAAGAACTGGCCGAAAACAATCATATTGGGGTCATGAGCCCAGGCTATACGCCCGGGCCCTATTCGACCGATGCTGAAATGCTCGCCCGGCGTTTCACCGACTGGTATTGTGACACAGCCCGTGCGTATATTGATGCCCATGGCTAAGAACAAACCCAGCGACTATCGCCCTGAAACACTTGCCGTAGCCTTTGGCTATGACCCGCAGGACGGCATGGGGGCCGCTAAGCCGCCCATCTTCATGACATCCACTTTCGTCTATCCTTCGGCGCAACATGCCAAGGATGTGCATGAAGCCTATTTTGACGGCACAGGCCCCCTGGTTGGGGAAACCAACCATATTTATTCGCGCCTTGGCCATCCTGGGCTCGATTTTCTTGAAACGCGGCTGGCGGCAATTGATGGGGCAGAGGCCGCTGTTGCCTATTGCAGTGGCATGGCCGCGCATTCCAGCATCGCGCTGTCTTATGTTCGCAGTGGCGACAGCGTTTTGCATGGCCGGCCAATTTATGGCGGCGTTGATGTATTGTATAACACCATCATGGCGCAATTTGGCGCGCACGCCCAATCCTATCTGGATGGCACGGATGAGGCCGGTGTTCGTGCTGCTGCCCAAGCGGCAATGGCCAAAGGGCCATTAAAGCTGATTATTGCTGAAACCCCTGCCAACCCAACGGCCGCGATTGTTGATCTCGACTTGATGGTGAGAATTGCGGACGAAGTGGGCGAAAAACAGGGGCATCGTCCGCTGGTTGTTGTAGATAACACGCTGCTTGGGCCATTTGCGCAGCGGCCCATTGAACATGGCGTTGATCTGTGTCTGACGTCGCTGACCAAACATTGTGGCGGGCATAGTGATCTTTTGGCGGGCGGGATTTCTGGCCGAAAAGAGTTGATTGAGCCATTGCGCCTCTTGCGCACGACATGGGGCAATCATCTTGATCCCTATACGTCTTGGCTGGTGCTGCGTTCGCTGGAATCAGTGGCTGTCCGCACCGAGCGGGCGATGAGCAACGCGCGTGCTGTGGCCACCTATTTACGGGATCATCCCAAAGTTGCGGGCGTGACCTTCCTTGGCTTTCTGCCCGAAGGGTCGCGGCAGCGCGCGGTTTATGATCGGCAGTGCAAGGCCGCTGGCTCCACCTTTTCCTTCCATCTTCATGGCGGCGAGGCAGAAGCCTTTCGCATGCTAGACAAATTGCAACTGATGAAAGTTGCTGTCAGCCTTGGTGGGTCTGAAACGCTGATTTGCCATTCGGCAAGCACAACGCATTACGCCGTGCCGCGTGAGCAGCGGCTGGCAGGAGGAATTACTGATGGCACGATGCGGCTATCAGTGGGGCTGGAACATGTCGACGATCTGATCGCGGATCTCGCACAGGCATTGGAAGCGGTGTAATGGAACTGAATTTCAACGGAACCGATTTGTGCGCGGTCAACGGCACGCGCAGTGCGCCTGAGGCCCGGTATGACCTTGTTGTCGTGGGGGCAGGACCCAGCGGGATTGCGGCTGCCATTGATGGGGCTGCGGCTGGCCAATCTGTGCTGCTGGTTGATGAAAACCCAGTATCGGGCTGGTTGATGGGCAATGATACGCCGCTCTATTTCGGCGGGCGCATGACCTCTGCAACCCAGAATAGTGACCGCATGTTGGAAGCCATTTTCATGAGCATGCCGGACCTGGAATCTGCCATGGAGGCTGGCGTTGAGCTGCTGCTCGGCACGACTGCTTGGGGCGTCTATCGCAATGGGCCGGGCGTAAACAGCCTGCCGGACCAAGTTGTTGGCTTGGCAGACCGTGATCGGTCTTGGATGGTCGGCTTTAAAAAGATTGTGATTGCAACGGGCGCGCGCGATTTAGCTATTGCGTTTCCGGGCTGGAACCAGCCGGGTGTCATGGGCGCGGCGGCGCTGACCATGTTGTTGACGCGCTATGATGCCTTTGCTGGACGGCGCTTGCTGATTTTGGGCAGTCATGATTTGGCGCTGGAAACCGCGCTTCTCGCCTTGGACAAGGGGCTGGAAGTCGCTGGCTTGGTGGAAGTGCGCGATGCACCCCAAGGCTCTGCCGCGCTGGTTGAAAAGCTGGCAGCAGCAGGCGTTGCCATTCATTGCGGGCAGAGCATCAAGGCGACCAAAGGCGGGCTGGATGGCGTTGAAGGTGCAACGCTGACCGACGGGACGGACTTTGTCTGCGACACGATCTGCGTTGCAATTGGCTTGGTGCCGTCAATCGAACTGGTCGATGCCATGCATGGGGCACGTACGCTTAATGCCCAGCGCGGCGGCTATATCCCTGCGGGCGAGCCGAATGTCATCACTGTGGGGGATTGCGCTGGGTTGGCGGACACGGGCTTTGACCATGTGGCCTATCGGATGGACTGGGTGCGCGCGGCGCTGAAGACCAATGCGCCAGACACCATCATCTGCCAATGCGAAGAGGTGACGCTTGCTGATTTGATTGGCGTGCAGCCGCCGCAGTACCTGGATCGTCCTCCAGCCATTCAGGCACGGTCGCTTGATACGTTGCTGCAGGATGGCCCGGCCAACCCGGATCAAATCAAGCGGTTGACGCGCTCTGGCATGGGGGTGTGTCAGGGTCGGCGGTGCCGCGATCAGGTGGCCATGTTGCTCGCAATCGAGTCCGACAAGCCGTTCGGCACGATCCCGCTGGCGACGCACCGCGCGCCGGTCCGTCCGCTGCCGCTCAAAATTCTGGCGGAATGGGATGAGCCTGCCGCCATGGATGCCGCCTGGGATGTTTGGTTTGGCATTCCAACACAATGGGTGCCCGTGGAAGATATCGGCACACCACAAGAAGATGCGCATCGCGAGATGCTCTACACGGGGATGTACAAATGAGCGGCTCTGAAGTCGTCATCGTTGGCGGTGGCGTTACCGGCCTGAGTGCGGGGTGGTGGCTGGCACGGTCTGGCGTCAAGGTTACCGTGCTTGATAAATTCATTGTCGGCTGGGAGGCGTCAGGCCGCAATGGCGGCGGTGCATCGCACTATTCAAGCCCCTTGTTTGATGAAGAACAGCGTATGTGGCCGCAAATGGATGAGCTGCTGGGCTATCCAACTGAGCATCAAAAGGGCCGCATCCTGATTGCGATGACGGAGCGCCAATGGGAGCAGTATCGCTTCATTGCAGAGCGCCATACCCGGCTGAACCATCCCGTTGAGCTGCTGGATGTGAAGCAGGTGCAGGAAGCTGTGCCCTTGGCGGGCGATAACTGCTTTGGCGGTGTCCATTATAAATTTGGCGGCCATGCCAATCCGCAGCGCACCGTGCAGGCCTATGCCTGGGCGTTGCAGGATTTGGGCGGCAAGATCATTCAGCATAGCCCCGTGACAGGTTTTGAAACGGCTGGCGGGAAAGTCACTGCGGTCAAGACGGCAAATGCCACCTATGGCTGCGATGCGGTTGTTGTCGCGGCGGGCCCGCAAATTCCGCAACTTATGGCGCAATTGGGCGTGGATGTGCCTTTGGCGGCGGCGCGCGCGGAAATGATTATTACAGAGCCTGCGCCGATGATGCCGCTGGGCGGAGTTGACGGGCATAAAATTTATGGTCGTCAAACCTTGCGTGGCAATTTGGCCTATGGCGGCGGTCCGCATGAATGGCTTGATGTCGATGCGACTGGCCCTGCCGCGCGTCCGTCCACGCCTTTGGCACGCAATCTGGCCAAACGTTTGGCAGAATTGCTGCCCAAGGCGGCGCATCTCAATGTGATCCGCAGCTGGGCAGGCGTCATCGAAAACTCACCCGATGGCCGCCCGATTATTGATCGGCTGACCAGCCCGGACAATGTTGTTGTCGCATCGATGTCGAGCGTAGGCTTTGGCCTATCGCCCGCTTCGGGCCATGCAATCCGTGATTTAGTGATTGATGGCAAATGCTCCTTTGCGGACATTGATATTCTAAAGCTGTCGCGCTTTGACGGGTTGGAAAAGGATTGGCGCGAAAAGCGCGGGTGGATGCCCATCGCATGAGCCGATATTCCGCGTTCAGCCTGTTGCGCGGGGCCTTTAACGGTCAATCGCACTGGAAGCCTGCCTGGCGTCATCCCGACCCCAAGCCGCATTATGACATCATCATCATCGGTGGTGGCGGGCACGGGCTGGCAACGGCCTATTATCTGGCCAAGGTGCACGGGTTGCGCAATATCGCCGTGCTTGAAAAAGGCTGGATTGGCGGCGGCAATACCGGGCGGAATACAACGATTGTGCGGTCCAATTACCGTCAGGATGCGCTGCACAACTTCTTCGAATTCGGGTTGAAGCTGTGGCACGGCCTCAGCGATGATCTGAATTACAATGTGATGTTTAGCCCGCGCGGCGCGCTGACGCTGGGCCATAGCGATGCTGATATGGTGACGCTTGCGCAGCGTGGCGATGCGATGCGCTGTGACGGAATTGATGCCGAGTTGCTGACGCGCGATCAGGTGGCAAAGCTAGAGCCTTTGCTCGATATGTCACGCACGGCCCGCTTCCCGATTGAAGGCGGATTGATCCAGCGGCGGGGTGGTTCCGCGCGGCATGATGCTGTCGCCTGGGGCTATGCGCGTGGGGCGGACAGCTTGGGCGTGGACATCATCCAAAAATGCGAAGTGACGGGCTTTGTGCGGGATGGCGATGCCATTGTTGGCGTGGAAACAACGCGCGGGCGCATTGGGGCAGGGCGCGTGGGCATTTGCGTGGCCGGGCATAGTGGCCATGTGGCCGGTTTGGCGGGACTGCGCTTGCCCATTGAATCGCAGACCTTGCAGGCCATGGTGACGGAAGGCGTCAAGCCGATGATCAACACTGTGATCATGACGCAGGCGCTCCATTGCTATATCAGCCAATCAGATAAGGGCGGCATCGTCTTTGGTGGCGATCCTGATAATTGGCCCAGCTACGCGCAGCGCGGCAATCCGATGATTATGGAAAATGCGGTGGCCCAAGGCTTGGCCCTTGTGCCTGCTCTGTCGCGCCTTCGTATGCTGCGCACATGGAGCGGGGTGACGGATATGAGCTTTGATGGCTCTCCCATCATTGGTGAAACGCCGCTGCCGAACCTCTATCTCAACGGCGGCTGGTGCTATGGCGGCTTTAAGGCGACGCCTGCTTCGGGCTGGACCTATGCCCACACGCTGGCGACCGGCAAGCCGCACCCGCTGAACGCGCCCTTTTCGCTCGATCGGTTTGAACGTGGGGCGACAATTGATGAAACAGGGAGCGGCCCGATGCCGAGTAGCCGCTAATGATGCAGATTGCTTGCCCGCATTGCGGGTCCCGCGCACAGCAAGAATTTATGTATGAACGCACGGTCGATTCCGTGGTTCCTCTTGATGCGCCAACCGATAAGGCCATGGCGGCGCTGTTCACCCGCACCAATCCGCGCGGGCCGGACGATGAAATTTGGCGGCATACCTATGGCTGCCGGGCGTGGATGGTGGTGACTCGCCATCGCGTGACGCACGAGATTACCGCCGTTCGAGCTGTTGGGCCGGAGGTGCTGCCATGACAGCCCCACGCAGAGCCGCCAAGGCAGCAACACTCAACTTCACTTTTGATGGCAAAGCCTATCGCGCTGTGCCGGGCGAGACGCTGGCTGCGGCTTTGCTCGCCAATGGCGTGAAACTGGTTGGCCGCAGTTTTAAATATCACCGCCCGCGCGGCATTATGACTGCAGGCGTGGAAGAGCCCAATGCGCTCGTCACCGTTGGGGAAGGCGGGCGGCGTGAGCCCAATACACGGGCCACGGATGTCTTTGTGTATGACGGGCTAGTCGCGCGCAGCCAGAACCGCTGGCCAAGCTTGCGCTTTGATTTTGGATCGGTCTTTGGCCTTTTCTCAAAGGCGCTGCCTGCTGGCTTTTACTATAAAACCTTTTTCGGGTCGGCCAAGCGCTGGATGATTTATGAATATTTCATTCGCAAAGCAGCTGGGCTTGGCAATGCACCGACTGAGGCTGATCCTGATCGCTTCAGCCATCGGGCGGCCTTTTGTGATGTCCTGATTGTCGGTGGCGGGCCAGCGGGCTTGCAAGCGGCTGTAGAGGAAGCAGAGGCGGGCAAGCGGGTTATTTTGGTGGAACAGGACGCGATTTTGGGCGCCTCCCTGATCCGTGATCCGCAAACTCTTGACGCTGGCTGGGTTGAGGCGACGGCCGCCCGTATCCGCAAAGCAGGGGGGCGAATTTTAACGCGGACCTCGGCATCAGGATATTGGGAGCATGATCTTGTTACCTTAACACAGCTATGTGTTGAGCCGGGGCAGACGGCAGAAAACAGGCTTGCACAGCGGCTGTGGCGCGTGCGCGCGGGGCGTGTGATCCTCGCGACAGGCAGCATTGAGCGGCCAATTGCCTTTGCCAATAATGATCGGCCCGGCATTATGCTGTCACAAGCTGTGCGCACTTATATTCGGCGTTTTGGGGTCGTGCCGGGGCAACGCGCGATTATCGCGACAAATAATGATGACGCCTATGACACCGCGGATGCGTTAATTGCTGCCGGGGCCAATGTTGTGGCCGTGCTGGATGCCCGCGAGACGGCCTCTGGCAGAGCGGCACATGCGCAGGCCGCCGGCATGACTGTGCATCTTGGCGCAGTTCCAAAAGCGGCCAAGGGCGGACGTCAGGGCGTTACAGGGCTGGTGGCCAGTGTCGCGGGGGCAACGCAAAGCTGGGCTGTTGATCTTATCGCGGTGTCCGGCGGCTTCACCCCGGTTGTGCATTTGCACCAGCAAGCGGGCGGAACGCTCAACTGGGTGGAAGAGGCGCAAGCCTTTGTTCCGGGCAGCTCTCGCCAGAACGTGACAACAATTGGGGGCGCCGCCAAGCCAGAAGCAGTGGGCGTGATGCGCCCCATTTCACAGCCTAAAAAGAGCTTCATTGATTTTCAGAATGATGTGACGCTGGCAGATGTCGATCTGGCATGGGCCGAAGGCTATCGATCCGTAGAGCATCTAAAGCGCTATACAACGCTGGGGATGGCCACGGATCAGGGCAAGCTGGGCAATATGGCCGCGCTTGGCAGGTTGGCGGAACAACAGGGTGTTTCGATCCCCGAAGCCGGGCTGACGACCTTTCGGCCACCGTACACGCCAGTCAGCATGGGGCTCATTGCAGGGCCGGGGGCACCGCATGGCGGCGCGCATATTCGTCGATTGGCGCTCTATGATCTTCATGCGGCCAAAGCGCCCATTTGGCAGCCGCTTGGCTATTGGTTCCGCCCGCGTGCCTATCCACAGGCGGGAGAGACACTTGCCACGGCAGCACTTCGTGAGGCGCGGGCTGTGCGCACCAGCGTTGGTATGACCGATGTGTCAACGCTGGCAAAGTTCGAAATCACTGGTCCTGATGCTGCTGCTTTTCTTGAGATTATTTGTGCGACAAGCGTTGCAAAACTCGCCATTGGGCGCGGGCGCTATACGTTTATGCTGCGAGAAGATGGGCTGGCCTTTGATGACGGCACTGTCTGGCGTTTGGACGAAAACCGCTATCTTTTAACCAGCTCAACTGGCGGCGCCGATCGGATGGCAACGCATATCTCTTATGTGCGGCAATATCTGTGCCCGCATTTGCGTGTTTCGGCTGTGAATGTGCAGGAACATTATGCCGGGATTGCAATTGCCGGGCCGCGGGCGAAACAGGTTGTCGAAGGGCTTATCGGCCAAGATGTGCCACGCCATATGTCGGCCATCGCAGCGTCCATCCATGGCCTGCCCGTTCACGTTCTTGCGGCAAGCTATAGCGGGGAACGTGCTTTTGAAGTCTATTGTTCGGCCAGCGAGGCGCCCTCGATTTGGGCTGCTTGCGAGGCGGCTGTTCTGGCACAGGGCGGTTGCCTTTATGGCTTGGAAGCGATGGAGTTTTTGCGGATTGAGAAAGGCCATCTTGTTGTCGGTGGCGAAATTGACGGTCGTTTATCCCCCTATGATCTGGGCCTTGAAAAGATGCTGAACAAAGCCGGCGGATTCATTGGGGCGGCAGGCCTGGGCCGTCCTGCACTGCGGGGCAAGGGACGGCGGCAGTTGGTTGGTCTGGAAGCGATTGAGGGGAACATTCCTGAAGGGGCAATGCTTTTGTCCGCGCCAAACGCCGCGCCGCAAGGCCATGTCAGTGCCGCTGCGTTTCGTGTTTTGGAGGGCGGCTCGATTGCACTGGGCCAATTGATCAATGGCTTTGATCGCCACGGGGAAGAGATGATCGCAGCATCGCCAACACGGGGGCAATCTGCCCGCGTCCGCGTAACTCATCCGCATTTCTATGATTTGGCGGGAGAGCGCTATCGTGACTGAGGTTGCTATCTCGCGCCTGCCAGAGGCCCCGCTGCATGTGGTGGAAATCTGGAGCAACCCGCAGGATGTGGCACAGCGGTTTGCCGCGGCCATGGGCTTTGCGTTGCCCGCTATGGGCCTATCAGCCAGCAATGATCGCCTGGGTCTGATGCGGTTTGAGCCAAGTGTTTGGCTGGCTGAGGGGGATGTTTCGGGCCTTGCCGACATCTTGGCTGAAAATGGGGCGCTCACCGAAATTGGCGGGGGCGTGGTGCGCATTCGCCTGTCTGGCGCTGGTTGGCGTGCGCTTCTTATGGAGGCGGGCGTCTTTGATGCAGAAGACCCCAATTTTGGGCCGGGCTGCACCGCGGCAACCCTGATTGACCACGTCAATGTGCGGTTGCATGTCGTGGCAGAGGATGTGTGCATTGCCTATGTGCCTGCCAGCTATAGCCGCGCGTTGCTCCATTTTTGGGACGAAGCTGGCAAAACGCTGACGGCCTAATCTTGGGCGGCCCGATGTTCTAGTCGCAATCCTTGGGCATGGCGCCGTTGGAAGCCTTTCCACAAAGTGACGCCCGGTCCACCGGGACTATATGCCCCCCATGCGGTTCCGGGCGGCGCATCCCAAGTCCCTAGATCTGACGTCTCAGTGGCAACATCCAGATAGGACTGCATGGTGTGTGCCTTGCGGAGATGGCGCGCCAAAAAAGCGGTGATGAAATGCAGGTTGATCGCACTCACCCGGTCTTGTCGCCAAATTGGGTCTTCAAACCAATCCAAATCCCATAGGCTGTGGCGCATGGCAGCAGGGGCGGCGTTGAGGGCAATGGCATGGCCCGCTTGGCGGAATGTGAGAAGATATCGGTCACTGTGCCGCGCGCCTTCAAAAAAGGCGCGGGCAGCCTTGTCATAGCCCACAACCGGATCTGAATCCCCTGCAATCAGCAATAACGGGGCCTTGATATCCGCCAGCCCGTCTCCCCAAATATGCGGCCAGCCGCCGCCCGCAGGCGCAAGCGCGATGATAGCCTTCACGCCTTGAACCCGGATTGTTTCAGCAGCTGCGCTGCCCCGCGCAAGGCTTTTCAGGGCACCCTGGGCGACCTGCGCCATCAGCGGATGGTTTGGATCAAGGCTGGCGCCGCCCGCCGTCAGAACACCATAGCCGCCTTGGGAATAGCCAATCAGCGCCAGATTATCTGGGTCAATCTGTGTGCCGAGAAGAGGGCGGAGCTGGCCTGCAACAAAGCTGATGTCGCTCGGCCGAAGATAGAAGGGCGCGGCCCGGACGCTGGGCGCGGCAACATAGGGATTGGGATCAGCATGGCGGATGCCAGCGACAACATAGCCCTTGGAGGCAAGATTTTCAGTCAGCCACGTCATCAATGCCGGGGCGTTGCTATAGCCGTGCGACAAAATGATAAGGGGATGGCGACTGCCAATTGGCTTGGCATTCGCAACGGCGGACCCAGTGTGGGTAAAGGTGACTGGCGCTTTTGGCGGCTCACCCCACAAAGTGTTGCGATACACCAGTGTCTTGGCCCGCGGCTTGACGGCTGCAGGATACCAAAGATCAACTGTTAAACGCCGGTCGCGCCGCAAGTTGGGCGTCTGACGGTCTGGGGCTGTCTCAAGATCAGGTTGGTTTGGCTGAACAAGATTAAGGCTGCGATAGCCAATGCCAAAAGCGCCGGGCTTTGCCAGTTCTGGGGCGTCCACGCTGGGCAGGGTTGCCGCCACTGGGGCTGCCCAAGCCAAAGCAAGGCCGCTTATCCGTTTAAGCCACACGGCGCACCCCAAGCTCATCCTCAGGCGCGGCGTCTAGCCAGCGCAATTGGTCTTCTATCCAAGGATATTCGGCCTTTATTCTTGCAAAGCTCTGTTCTTTCAAAACGCGTTGGCAGACGCCTGCGGTCAGACGGGGGATGTCCCCCAGTTCACCCGTGCGGGCAATGACTTGCACATAACGTGAAAAGCGCCCTCGGGTCATGGGGGCGGGGCGCAATTGGCGCAGCAATTCTGGCACAGCAGCAAGACAGACGGGGTTGGTAATTGTCCAGCCCAGCCCAGCTGCCACAAGGCCAAGCTGTTGATGCGCCGATTCCACATCAATCATATGCGGCAGTTTTAACTTCATACGCACGATTTGCTGTTCGATTTGCTGGCCAGTGCCCGTCAGCTTTGAAAAACGAATAAAGGGCAGATTTGGCGGCTTTGCCGAAACATCCGTGGACCCTGCATAGTCGCGGGGGAAGACGAGGATAAAGCTTTCCTCAAGCACGGGGTGAAGTTCCAGCGCGCCATGATGTTCAAGGTTAAAGCTGCCAGAAATGAGCATATCAATATCACGCGCCAGAAACTCAGCCTGATGTTCCATTGAGATGCCGGACCGCACATTCCACCGATTTGCCCGCGGTCCCAATTCGGTCAGAATGGGCGTGGTCAGTTCATTGGCAAGGCTGAACGACATGGCGACCGTAATGCTCGAAATTGGCAAATTCGCGCCTTCTCGAACCTCATCATAAGTGGTTCGGGCTTGGGCGATAAGGGCTTGGCCCCGTGCAAACAGAGCTTTGCCGCTCGCGGTCAGGCCCATGGGGCGCATGGCACGATCAAATAACGGGGCGCCAATGCCTTGTTCCAATCGCGCAATCGTCTGCGATACTGCCGATTGTGTGACTTGAAGGTGCGCCGCGCATTGCGACATACCCCCCAGTTCCACCGTCATGACAAATACTTCGAGCGCGTGAAGATCAAATTCGGGGGGAAGCTTCATGATGCAAATCGGCCTCTAATCCGAAGAAGAGTTATTAGCATTGCTAATAGTACGCGAAATCGCTTCGGATCTCCTTATGCTTTTTCGAGATTGCCCTGTGCAAAATTGGCAGACCCTGCCTCAGGTAGAGGGGGCGCAATATGCCGCGCCTCAATGCCCGCCGCGCCCAAATATCGTTGCCGATGCCACAAGAGCGCCGCGCAGATAAATCCAATCAGGCTCAGGCCCGCAAACATAAGCAGCATCGCATCATAGCCTTCTGGATGGCCGCGGCTTGCTCCAAAATAATCATTGAGCGCGCCGGCCGCCAAATTGGCAAGGGCAAGGCCAAGCGATTGGATCATATTGATAAGCCCAAAGGCCGTCCCCACACGATGGCGTTCAACCAGCATGGCTGTGGCGGGCCAGATAACGGCAGGAATGACCGAAAAGCTGAGGCCCATCAGCAGTGTTGTTACCCATAAGCCAGCCTCAGTAAGCGCCAATAACAAGAAGTTAAGCGGCATCAGGGCTGCGGCAAGCAGCAAGAGGCTGGCGCGCTTTCCCCATCGATCTGCAATCAGGCCAAAAATAGGCGTGGCAAAAATGGCGGCGGCAAACACATAGGAGTTTGCCGTTCCGGCATCGGCCAAGGTCATGCCTTTTACATCTTGAAAATACTGGATCGAAAAGGTCGATCTGAATGGAAAAAAGACACTCGCAAACAGAACGTTCAGCCACAAAATATGCCAAAAGGAAGGGCTAAAGCCTCTCAGTTCTGATAGGCGAAAGTTCTCAGACGGAGCCGTTCTTGCCCGCAGATGTTCGTTTTTTCGATCAACGAGAAAATAGATAAGGGCCGTCACAACGCCAAGGCTGGTCAGGCCAGCAGCCAGCCATAAGGGCGGTTGCCAGCCTTCGGCATAGAGCGGCGCAAACCAGCTGGTTGATTTATCGGCGCTGTACGAGCCAATGCGCGCTGTGGAAAAGAACAGCGCGACGGCGAGCGCGCCTTGGCCATTAAAGAACCACTGCGAAATGCCAACCAATAGGGCAATATACAGCGTCTCATTGCCCAATCCAAAGATCAGACGGCCCACAAGCATCAGGCCATATGGATCACCAATTGCAGTCAGAATTGCGCCGACGGCGCAGATGGACGCGGCAATCAAAATTGCCTTTGCCGCCCCAATCCGGTCGATCAAGATGCCGCCAATGAGCGCCAAGGCAATATTGGGTAAGTTGAACACGGCATTGAGCAGGCCAATTTGCGCGTGAGAAAAGCCGCGTTCGGTGCGGAATTGGCCAGCCACGGGCGCAATGCTGTCATAGGTATAATAGCTGCCCATGATGGTGAGGGCGGCCAGCGCCAACATCAGCCATTTTGTCTGCCGTTCCATATGCTTTCCCCCCATGCCTATGTGCCGGTTCGCGGATTATGCGATGCGCGCCCCTTGTCGACAGAGTTCACGTTGAACTGATTTAATATCAATGCTTTCCAGCCCACACTTCATTTGAATTGATAAGGCTGCAGCCACGCCAGCGCCTTGCCCAGCAACCGCACAGCACATCATGTTGCGGACGGCGGCATGGCTGATTTTATCGCCGCCAATGGCGCGGCCTGTAACCAACAGGTTTTTCACGCCCTGGGGCAGCATGGATCGATAGGGGACATGGAAATAGCGGCCCGTGGTCGGCAGGATCAGATAGCCATAGCCATCAATGAATTCGGGAAAAATGCCAATGCTGTCGTCAAAGCGTGCTTCGCCACGCACATCATCGCCAGTCATGTTATAAGCGGCATCAATCTTGCGCGTGTCGCGGATGCCTAATGTCATCCCAAAATTGCGCAGCTTGGCCGTCTCACAGCCGGGCATGAAGGCGCGAAGGGCATTGATCGCGTGCATCGCTTGTTTGCGGCCTGCCATTTCGCCATGCGTGAGTGCGTCGGGATCCGTGCCGTCTAGGTAGAGATGGACCATGTTGAGATAGGTCAGATCGCCTTGATCAGACACGGTGCCCCATGTGCCCGCAATTGTGGCGAGGCTTTCCGGAATTAGTCCGGCCTCCAGCGCTTTTTGAAACGGCTTGCGCAGGAAGGGGGAGAACATATCATCCTCTTTGCCATCGGTGATGACTTCCCATTCTCCGCCCACGGCCCAATCGCCATAGCTTTGCGGATCGGCTTTTACGGCCTCAATGAAGCGCGTTTTGTTGACGCCCGACATAGAGAACATGACCGAGACCGACATCATCTCATCCACAGGATGTTTATGCGTGATCGCCCCGGCGCGATGCGCGATATCAGCATCGCCCGTTGCATCAATCACACGCTTGGCGAGAATGGCTTCTCGGCCTGCTTTGCTCTCAACGATGATGCCACGGATGGTATCGCCCTCCATGATGGGGGCGACGAACATCCGGTGCAGCATTGGGATGACGCCCGCTTCTTCAACCAGCGTATCTGCAACACATTTAAAGGCTTCTGCATCAAGGCTGTGGCTGATGGATTGCGGCTCGGGCATGGCGGCGCCCATGTCTTTGGCGCGGTCTTCAAACTCGCGGCCAATGCCTTCACTGTCGATTGTTTCGGGGTGACGATACCAGGCAAATCCTTCCACCCCAACTTGCGTAATGTTGCCGCCAAAACAGCCATAACGTTCCAGCAAAACGGTTTCTGTGCCTGCCCGCGCTGAGGCGAGTGCCGCAGCCAGCCCCCCGGGGCCAGAGCCGACAACGAGCACCTCTGTCTCGCGGATGACGTCGATCTGGCGTGCCGGTTCGAGGATGACTCCAGTCATCTTTGTGCGCTTTCCCAATTTGGCGATTGATAAAAAGGTGCGTTGGAGGGCGCGAGAAGGGGTTTGCCCAAAATATGATCTGCAGCCTTTTCCCCAATCATGATGGTTGGCGCATTCAGATTGCCCGTGGTGATGCTGGGCATCACAGAGCTATCCACAATGCGTAGGCCAGTGACGCCCAACACGCGCAATTCCGGGTCCACAACGGCCATTGGGTCGTCAATCGCGCCCATTTTGCAGGTGCAAGAGGGGTGGAGCGCGCTTTCAACATGCTCTGCGATAAAGGCGTCAATCTGTTCATCCGTCACGCAATCAGCACCCGGCTGAATTTCACGCCCGCGCCATGGGGCAAAAGCGGGTTGTTGGAAGATTTCCCGCGTTAGGAGCACGCACGCGCGCATTTCCTCCCAATCATCGGGGTGGCTCATATAATTGAAAAAGATTTTGGGGGCGTCGCGCGGGTCTGCGCTGCGCAGGGTCACGCTGCCGCGGCTCTTGGACCGCATAGGTCCAACATGCGCCTGAAAGCCGTGCTCTGTGGCGAGCGAACTGCCATCATAGTTAATTGCCATTGGGAAGAAATGATATTGAATGTCAGGGTAGGGGATGCCCGCCCGGCTGCGGATAAAGCCACAGCTTTCAAAATGGTTGGTCGCGCCAATCCCACGCCGGAAAAAGAGCCATTCCGCCCCGGCACGGGCTTTGCCCAGCAGATTGGCTTGTCCGTAGAGGGACACGGGTTTGGTGCACGCCATTTGGAAATAAAATTCCAGATGGTCCTGCAAATTGGCGCCGACGCCGGGCCGGTCTGCGACAACGGCAATGCCGTGCTGGCGCAATTCAGCCGCCGGGCCAATGCCTGAAAGCTTAAGCAATTGAACGGAGTTAATCGGCCCACCGGAGAGGATGACTTCGCGATTGGCCTTCGCTTCATAGGTTTTGCCCCCGCGTTCATAAGCAATGCCAATAGCGCGGGTGCCGTCAAACAAAATGCGAGTGGCCAGCGCGTGCTGCACAACATGGAGATTGGGCCGCTTGCGTGCTGGGTAGAGATAGGCTTTCGCGGCGGAACAGCGTGTGCCGTCTCGCACCGTCATATCCATCCGGCCAAAGCCTTCTTGGCGAAAGCCATTATAATCCTCGGTCAAGGCATAGCCCGCTTGCTGTGCCGCCTCTAGCCACGCGTGATGCAGGGGGTTTTTGAGCGTGCCATAGGCCGTCGACAACGGCCCATCGCCCCCGCGATAGGCATCGCCCCCTTCTTGGCGGCCTTCCGCACGCTTGAAATAGGGCAGAACCTGTGCGTAGCCCCAGCCTTTGGCGCCATGTTCATCTTGCCAGCGCTCAAAATCCATGGGGTTGCCACGCACATAGACCAGGCCGTTGATTGAGGAAGAGCCACCTAAGCCCTTGCCGCGCGGGCAGCTGAGCCGCCGACCATTGAGGGCGGGTTCAGGCTCGCTTTCATAGCCCCAATTATATTTTTTGCTGTGCATGGGATAGGCCAGGGCGGCTGGCATCTGGATGAAGATGGACCGATCAGACCCCCCAAATTCAAGAAGAAGCACTTGGTTCTTGCCATCAGCACTCAACCGATCTGCCAAGACACAGCCTGCCGAACCGGCCCCAATGATGATGAAATCAAAATCTGCGCGCATCATCATCCCTGACGGTGTAAAGTTAAAAGACCCCGCAACGTCCCCAGCATCATCAGCAGCAAGACCGCAATCAGGGGGAGGCCGGCCGCAATTGCGCCCGCTTGCAGGGAATTCAGCCCGCCGCTGAGCAGAAGCACAATGCCAATGCCGCCAACAGTGACAAGCCAGACCAGCTTTTGTCTCAGCGATGTATCGGTACGTCCGCCTGCCGTCATCGCATCAATCACCAAGGTGCCAGAGTCCCAGCCAGTCACGAAGAAAATCATGATCAGGCAAATGGCAATGAAGGAGGTGATGTGCGCATAGGGCAATTGGCCAAGCAGCAGAAAAAGCTGTTGGTCGAGCCCCGCCTTGGCAAGGCCAGCGGCATCCCCCGTTAAAATATGGGCAATGCTGCTATCGCCAAAAATCGTGAGCCAGAAAATGCCCAGTAAGCTCGGCGCGAGCAGGGCACCTGCCATAAATTCGCGGACGGTTCGCCCAAGCGAAATACGGGCCATGAACATGCCCACAAAGGGCGCCCAACTGACCCACCAAGCCCAGTAATAGACAGTCCAGTCATGGAAAAAGCCGCTGTCCACGCGCTCGGTGGCGCCAGACAAGGCAGGCAGATATCGCACATAGGCAATGATATTGGATCCAACATCTTGCAAAAGTGCCAAGGCGCCGCCTGCTGTCAGGACGAAGACCAGCAGTCCAAAGGCAACCCACAGGTTTACTTCGCTTAAAATGCGAATGCCTCGGTCAATCCCGCCTTTGACGGATAAAAAGGTGACCCCTGACATCATGAGGATAAGCCCGATGATTGTGACAGGCGTTCCCGGGACACCATAGAGAAAGCTAATGCCGGCCATGGCCTGTTGCGCGCCAAGGCCCAGCGAGGTCGCAAGGCCAAAAATGGTTGCAAACACAGCCAGAATGTCAATCGCATCGCCCGATCGGCCCCACACCTTCTTGCCCAAAAGCGGGTAGAAGGCAGACCGAAGTGAAAAGGGCAGGTTGAAATCATAGGCAAAAATAGCCAGCGCCAACCCGACCAACGCAAATATGGCCCAGGGGTGCAACGCCCAGTCATAAATTGTAGCCGCCATGGCCAGTGTGCGCGCAGCGTCAGCATCATTCGCGGCACCGCCCAAGGGCGCCGCGCTGCCGCCTGCCATAGAGGACATAAAATGGCTGACCGGCTCTCCCACGCCATAAAAGACAAGGCCGATGCCCATGCCCGCGCCGAACAACATCGAAAACCAAGAGAGGCGAGAATAATCGGGCGTGGCGCCTCGCCCGCCAAGGCGAATCTTGCCCAGCGGGGAAAGCGCCACCACAACGCAGAATATCAGGATAAGGTTGCCTGCTGACATGAACAGCCAGTCAAAATGGGTCACGGCTCCAACTCTGAGCCCCGACAGAAAGTCAGCCGAGCCTTGCGGAGAGATGATGCTGTAAAGAATAAGGCACAGAGACAGGATCACTGTTGGGAAGAAGACCGCAGGGTTTATAAGCATGCCTGCCCATAAGCGGTTGGACGCGCCATAATTTCCCGTATCAATGTCTCGCGCCCAATCTGTCATATCCCCCCCCCAATTTCTCTATTCTGCAGCGACTTGGGTGATCGCTGTCCAAAGCCATGGCGCAAAACTCCGCCAGACTTCGACATGAAAACGGTCGTTGGCTTCCCGCTCAACGATGATTTCCACGGTTTCAAAAACGGTTCGGGTCGCCCGCCCAATATCGAATTTGCTCAAATCCAACGGGCAGCCTGCGGACAGAACCTCTGC
The DNA here is from genome assembly GCA_009920915.1 of Sphingomonadaceae bacterium. Taxonomy (GTDB): domain Bacteria; phylum Pseudomonadota; class Alphaproteobacteria; order Sphingomonadales; family Sphingomonadaceae; genus Aquisediminimonas. The sequence continues at coordinate 27,605 of RFZB01000001.1, forward strand.
GCCGCGCGGGCCTTCCACGACGATGGCTGTGTTGCGATGGCTGATTTCGGTTATTGCGACCATCTGTCCGGCGGCAACGGGTGGGGGGGCATCAGGTGCCCCTCGGTACATCCACTCATCTGGGCCAAGGCACGCCACACCATGTGCTGTTGCGCCAATTTTTGCCGGAGCTTCAAACCCCAAAACCGCGCTCACCTCTGCCGCGGTGCGTGCGCGCAGGGAAAAACGGGCCATGGCTGGGGCGGCCCGGATGACGACTTGGTTGCCTGAGAAGGCCTCGGCCGGAAGAGGCTCGCTGCGAGTCAACACATCAGACATGGAGGCGGGCTCCCTCGGCATCGTAGAAGGTCATGGAACGGACTGTTGCCACATGAGTCTTGTCGGGCATGGGAACGTAAATCTTCTGCCCCATCATGTTATGGCCCCCAGCAACGAGCGCCAGGGCAATGGACCGGCCGAGTGTGTCGCTCCAATAGGAGGAGGTGACATGGCCAATCATGGTCATTGGGACTGGCTGGTTCAGGTCCGCCACAATCTGCGCCCCTTCTTCCAGAACGATATTGGGATCGTCGGTGAACAGGCCAACCAGCTGTTTGCGCCCGGACGCCACAAGATCGGGGCGAGCGAGCGATCTTTTGCCAACAAAATCAGCCTTTTTCTTGCCCACAGCCCAATCAAGCCCGGCATCGAATGGCGTCACAGTTCCATCGGTATCCTGCCCGACGATGATAAAGCCTTTTTCCGCGCGCAGCACGTGCATCGTCTCTGTACCATAGGGCGTGATGTCATACTCCTTCGCGGACCGCCATGTGCGGAAAAGCTTCGGGCGATAGGTCGATTCTCTCAACCAGCGGCTCTAACAGCTTGCGCGCCATCGGGCCTTGCAGGGCGATAACGGCATATTGTTCGGTCGTGCTGGTTAGCCAGACATTCAGATCGGGCCATTCGGTCTGGAGATAATCCTCCATCATGTTCAGCACGCGGGCGGCACCGCCCGTGGTGGTGGTCAGGTGGAAGCGATCTTCCGCCAACCGCGCTGAGACACCGTCATCCGTGATGAAGCCATCTTCTTTCAGCAGCAGGCCATAGCGGCACCGGCCCGGCTCCAGCGATTTCCACGGGTTAGTATACATGCGGTTTATGAATTCCGCCGCATCAGGGCCGACAACTTCAATTTTGCCCAGTGTCGACGCATCGAAAATGCCAACCGATTGGCGCACCGCCCGGCATTCGCGGTTGACGGCCGCGTGCATATCTTCGCCCGGCTGCGGGAAGTAGCGCGCCCGCCGCCATTGGGCGACAAGTTCAAACACGGCCCCATTGTCTTCAGCCCAGCTGTCGATATTGGTTTTGCGTGTTGGCTGGAACAAGGCGCCCTTTGCATGGCCCGCCAAAGCGCCAAAACTTTGCGGCGTATAAGGCGGGCGGAACGTTGTCAGGCCTATCTCAGGAACAGGCCGCGCCAGTGCCGTTGAGGCAATTTGTAAGCCGTTGAGGTTGGATGTTTTGCCTTGGTCAGTCGCCATCCCATTGGTGGTGTAGCGCTTAATATGCTCAATCGACCGAAAGCCTTCTTGGATGGCAAGGCGGATGTCCTTTGCCGTCACGTCATTTTGAAAGTCCACAAACGCCTTGATCCGGCGGGGATCCTTGGGCGTGGGCAGGGCATCTATGGTGAGGCCAGAGCCAAAATCCCAATTGCCGGCGCACGCACCCACGCACCGTACCTTTTCAGCGGGACGGGCGGGCACAAAGGCGCCAATATCTTCGCGCCAGTCCAGACTGCCCTTGCTGTGTGACCACAGATGGACAGTTGGGGTCCAGCCACCCGCCATCAGCACGGCATCACAGGGCAGGGTGGTGCGGCCTGTGCCATCGTTCGCTGCAATCTCAATCGATTGAACAGCATGGCGGCCCGTGACGCCAATCACGCTCTGCCCAAGCCGGACTGGGATACCAAGGGCGGCCGCCTGATCGTGCAGGGGACGCGCCACCTCTGATCGCACATCAATAATCGCGGCAATGCCAACGCCAGATTGCTTGAGCAAAAAGGCATCACGCCAGCCACTATCATGGCTGGTCATCACGGCGGCAGACTGGCCCACGGCAACGCCATAGCGCACAGCAAATGTCTTGGCGGCTGAGGCCAGCATCACGCCGGGCGTATCATTGCCATCAAAAACCAAAGGCCGTTCAATAGCGCCTTGTGCCAAGATGACGTCGCCTGCGCGAATACGCCACAGCTTCTCCCGCGGCCCATGCCCCGGTTCTGATTGGTGGTCCGTCAGCCGTTCAACAGCCCCAATGAAGTTGTCGTGAAAATAACCAAAGGCCGTTGTCCGCGTGAGCAGCGTGACATTGGGGGCATCGGCAAGCGCTTGCAGGCTGCGCTCGAGCCAAGCCCAAAGGCATGGGTCGGCCAATGCGCCGCCGCCGGCTTCAGGCTGCTCATCAATCAGAATGACGCGTTTCTTGGTGCCAGCCGCCTCGAGCGCGGCATCAATACCGGCAGGCCCCGCACCGATGATCAGCAAATCACAATGGGCATAGGTGGCCGAGTAATGATCGGGATCATCCTCTGTTGGCGGATTGCCAAGGCCCGCCATTTGGCGAATGGCAGGTTCATACAGCTTTTCCCAAAAGGATCGCGGCCACATGAAGGTCTTGTTGTAGAACCCTGCGGGGAAGAACATCCCCAGCCGGTCATTAATCGCGCCAAAATCAAAGCGAAGCGACGGCCAGCGGTTTTGGCTGGTCGCCTTTAGCCCATGATAGGCTTCAATGCTGGTGGCGCGCAGATTGGGCGTGAAGCGGCCCGGGCCACGCGTCACAGAGATGAGGGCGTTGGGCTCTTCGCTGCCTGCTCCAACAAGGCCGCGTGGGCGGTGATATTTGAAAGACCGGCCAAAGAGTTGCACGCCATTTGCCAGCAGCGCCGAGGCCAATGTGTCGCCCTCAAAGCCCTGATAGCTTTTGCCATCAAAGGTGAACGTCAGCGGCGCCGCGCGATTGATGCGACCGCCTTGTGGTAAGCGATAGCTGGTCATTTGCGCGGTTCCCCAGCTTTATAGGTCGTCTCAAACTTATCGGTCACGGTGTCCCGCACAGCATTGAAAAAGCGGCCACAGCCATGGCTGTGCCGCCAGCGTTCATGATGCCGCCCGCGTGGATTGTTGCGAATGAACAAATAACGTTCCCACTCCGCATCGCTCATCGCGCTTGGGTCAAGCGGGCGGGCAATATGGGCCTCGCCGCCATAAGCGAATTCAATTTCGGGACGATCTTCGTCGCAATAGGGACAATGGATCAAAATCATATCAGTGCGCCACCGCTGCTGCTGCCGCTTCATCAATCAGCCGACCATTGCGGAACCGATCCAGATTGAAGGGCGCGTTGATGGGATGGGGTTCGTCTTTGGCCATGGTGTAGGCGAGCAAGTCCCCCGCGCCCGGCGTGGCTTTGAAGCCACCTGTGCCCCAGCCGCAATTCACATACAGACCCTGAACCGGCGTTTTGCCAAGAATGGGGGAGCGATCGGGCGTCACATCGACAATGCCGCCCCATGTCCGCAGCATCCGCATCCGCCGGAAAATTGGGAAAATTTCACAGATGGCCGCCAGCGTATGTTCCACAATGTGAAGGGCGCCACGCTGGGAATAGCTGACATATTGGTCCGTTCCCGCGCCAATCACCAGCTCTCCCTTATCTGATTGGCTCATATAGGCATGGACGGTATTGGACATGACAACGCAGGGGAAAATCGGCTTTACCGGCTCAGACACGAGCGCTTGTAGCGGATAGCTCTCCAACGGGAAGTCTAGTCCAGCCATTTGCATGATGACCGATGTGTTGCCCGCCGCCGACACCCCAATACGTTTGCAGGCAATGGACCCACGCGTTGTTTCAACGCCGGTGACAGCCCCGTCTGGTCCGCGATTAATGCCTGTAACAGCGCAATTCTGAATAACATCAACGCCCAAGGCCGCAGCCGCACGTGCATAGCCCCACGCCACAGTATCGTGGCGCGCGGTGCCGCCGCGCCGTTGCAGCGCTGCGCCCAGCACGGGATAGCGGGCATCAGGTGAGATGTTGAGCGGCGGGCAATAGGCTTTGGCCTCTTCGGGTGTCAGCCATTCATTGTCGACGCCATTTAGGCGATTGGCATGAATATGCCGCTTAAAGCTTTGAATATCATGCACATTGTGCGCGAGCATCATGACGCCGCGCTTGGAATACATGGTGTTGTAATTCAGCTCTTGGCTCAGCCCATCCCACAGTTTGACCGCGTGATCATAAAGATGCGCGCTTTCATCATAGAGATAATTGGATCGGATGATCGTGGTATTGCGGCCTGTATTGCCGCCGCCAATCCAGCCTTTTTCGAGCACCGCGACCTTTGTAATCCCGTATTTTTTGGCGAGATAATAGGCAGCACCCAGGCCATGACCGCCGCCGCCCACAATGATGGCGTCATAGGCAGGCTTAGGGGCAGCGTCGGGCCATTGTTCGGGCCAATCTTTATGGCCATTGAGAGCCTTTGCGATGAGGCTGATCGCGCTAAACCGTGTCATGCCTTGGCTCCTGCCAGCGGCGTATATGTGATCAACATTCTACACCCGTTCTTACTGCCGGCCCGGTGCAGGGTGCCTGGCATACGCAGGACAAAATCGCCCGGACCATAGCTTGCGTCATCATCAAAGAAATCGCCCTCAAGCACATAAATTTGCTCAATTTCATCATGCGCGTGCAACAGACCTAAAGGGCCGGGTTCGGCCTTTAGGATCATCGTGCGATAGCCCCGTGGGTCATCAATCAGCGACAAAGTGTCGCTGCCCGCGGGCCATGCGCCGGCAGGAATTTTGAGTGACCCATGAGGCGGCAGATGCGCCATTAGGACGCCTTGGTCAGCGCGGCTTTTGCGCGGTCCACATAAAAATCTTTGAAATCTTCAACCAGCTTTTCTTCCACGGCATAGCTGCCGGGGCGATAGCCATCGGTTGAAATGCCGCGGTGATTGATGGCGGAAAAATGCCCGTCCTGCTCATTTGTCCGCCGCCAAAGCGCCGCCAGATGGTCTGAATCATAATCCACGCCTTCCACTGCGTCTTCATGGACAAGCCAACTGGTGCGCAACAGCGTCTTATCTGCGGCCACGGGGGTCAGCGAGAAGGTGACGACATGATCGCAGCAGAAATGGCTCCAGCTATTGGGTTGGGTCCAGACGGACAGGCTAGAGCTTTCTGGCACTGAGAAGGGGCCAATCAGCTTTTTGCAGGCCAGCTTGCCATCAATGGATTGGGTTACCGCGCCATTGGCAAGCGGCAGGCGCGCCATGCGGTGCCACCAGCCATCGGGAAACTCAATCAAATCACGGAAAATGCCCATATCTTTCCACTGGGCGCGCTTTGCCTCCACCATGGCGTCGAATGCGCGGTCATCAACAACATCTTCCTCGCCATCTTCAGGCAGGCCTTTGCCAAAGCCATAGGTGCCCAGCACGCTGATCAATTCCGGGTGACCGCCATCGCAGTGATAGCATTCCCGGTTGTTTTCCATAACCAGCTTCCAATTGGCGTCTTCGATGTAATTATCCTGCACTGCGACTTTGCAGCGCTCCAGATCATAGACGGCAATTTGGTCAACAATGTCGGCTTTTACCCGGTCAATTGGCGGGGGATTATCATCCATGCAGATAAAGATCATGCCGCCCAGATTTTCCAGCGCGACAGGGGCAAGGCCATTGTCCTTTTTGTCAAAGCCCTCTGGCATCCCGCGTGCGGCGAGCAATGCGCCATCTAGGCCATAGCTCCATTGGTGATAGGGACAGGTGAGGCGCGGCGTGCGGCCCCGCTGCTCCTCACAAATCCGCGCGCCACGGTGGCGGCAGCTGTTCCAAAAGGCACGCACTTCATTGTCCCGCCCGCGCACAATGATGATGGAGTTGTGTGCAACTTCAAACAGGAAATAATCGCCCGGATTTTTCACATGCGCGACAGTGCAGGCGTAAAGCCAAACTGACTTTAGCATCACCTGCGTGTCGAATTTGAACGCCTCTTCGCTGACATACAGGTCGCGGGGGAGAGTCATTCCCTTGCGGTTCTGGTTCAGCAACTGAGCAATTGGTTCAAAGCGGGACATAGGCCTTAGCTCCTGAGCGCGGTGTTATCCGGGTCAAAGGGTGAATCAGGAATGATTGTTGCCCGATGCAGCGTGCCGAGAATGGCAATGTCAAACTCGGCGCCTTCAACCGCAAGCTCGGGCCGGATCATCGCCAGCGCCAGGCTTTTGCCAACGCGCCAGCCATAGCCACCCGAGGTTGCACGCCCAACAATCTCGCCATTTTGATAAATCGCTTCTGATCCGCGCGCATCGGCGTCGGTCACGCCATGGACTTCCAGAGTGACCAGCTTGTTGGCGGCCCCTTTGGCTTGCCATGCCAGCAGAGCATCCTTGCCATAAAAGTCGGGCTTTTTAAGGCTGATGAAGCGATCAAGCCCGCTTTCATAGGCGGAATATTCGATCGAAAGCTCTCTTGGGATGAGTTTATAGCTCTTTTCCAGAGCCATGGAGGTCATCGCGCGGATGCCGAAGGGCTTAATGTTAAATTCTGCGCCGGCCTCCATCAAAAGGTCGAAGATATAGTTTTGCATTTCAATGGGATGGTGGATTTCCCAGCCAAGTTCACCAATGAAGTTAACACGCAGGGCATCAACTTGTGCCACGCCAAGGCTGATCCTTTGGCCCGTCAGCCATGGGAATGCGGCGTTAGATAGATCTGCATCTGTAATCTTTTGCAGCGTGTCGCGCGCGCGCGGGCCTGCCAGCACCAGCACGCCCATCGCCGTGGTTAGCCGTTCAAAATTGACGGAGCCATCACGCGGCATCGCCTTTTTGAGATAATCATGGTCATGCCGTTCATACGCGCCTGCGGAGACAAGGTAATAACGCTGCGGTGCGACCTTATAGACAGTAAATTCGCTGCGCACGCCGCCCTTGGACGTCAGCAAATAAGACAAGGTGACGCGGCCGACTTTCTTAGGCACGGCATTGGTCAGCAGGCCATCCAGCCAGCTTTCCGCGCCGGGGCCAGAAATTTCGCACTTGGCAAAGGCACTCATATCCTGAATGCCAACATTTTCAGTAACATGGCGGCATTCATTGCCAACATGTTCGAAGTAATTGGACCGGCGGAACGACCATTTTTCGCGGATCGCTTCACCCGGCACAACGGGGTGATTGTCGTTCAACAGAACGTCCGGTTTGTTGAGGTCAGCGGCAGTGAGTTCATAGCCCGGTGGGGCGAACCAATTTGGCCGCTCCCAGCCAAAGACCGAGCCGAAAACAGCGCCCAGCGCCTTCATCCGGTCATAGCAAGGGGTGCGGCGCAGCGCCCGGGCTACTTCACGCTCTTCATCAGGATAATGGACGGTGAAGACCTTGGCATAGGCTTCCTCATTTTTCTTAATGAGATAGCCACGGCCCGCATAATCGCCAAAGCGCCGGGGGTCGACGCCCATCATATCAATGCTGGGTTCGCCTTCGACAATCCAGTGGGCCAATTGCCATCCCGCGCCGCCGGCTGCCGTGACGCCAAAGCTATGGCCTTCATTGAGCCAGAAATTCTTAAGGCCCCAGGCCGGGCCAACAATGGGGGACCCATCCGGCGTATAGGCAATGGCCCCGTTATAAACTTTCTTGATGCCCACTTCGCCAAAGGCGGGCACGCGGTTCATAGCGGCCAGAACATAAGGCTCTAGTCGTTCCAGCGCATCGGGGAAAAGCTCATATTCGCTATTGGCAGCGGGGCCATCGACGTAACAAGCAGGTGCACCAACTTCATAGGGGCCAAGCAACAGGCCGCCCGCTTCTTCGCGCATATAATAGCTGGCGTCAGATTCCCGCAAAACCCCCATTTCCGGCAGGCCTTGCTTTTTGCGCTCCATGATAGCCGGGTGTTGTTCCGTCACGATATATTGGTGCTCAACGGGGATCACGGGAATATCGAGGCCCACCATCGCGCCGGTCTGGCGCGCGAAATTGCCGGAACAGGAAATGACGTGCTCGCACACAATATCGCCTTGATCCGTTGAGACGCACCATTCGCCATTGGGCAGCTGGGTGATCGCGGTGACCGTTGTGTTGCGGTAAATTGTTGCCCCGCGTTGCCGTGCGCCCTTGGCCAGCGCCTGCGTCAAGTCCGCGGGCTGAATATAGCCATCCTGCGGATGCTGGATTGCGCCGATAACGCCATCCGTATTGCACAAGGGCCAAATGTCTTTGACCTGCTCAGGCGTTAAAAAGTTGACATCGACGCCAATGGTGCGGGCAACCCCGGCATAATAATGATATTCATCCAGCCGATCCTGCGTAGTCGCCAAGCGGATATTGGTAACTTGCGAAAACCCGACATTAAGGCCAGTTTCTTCCTCAAGGCTGGGGTAGAGGCCGACGGAATATTGGTGCAGTTTGCCGACAGAATAGCTGAGATTGAAAAGAGGGAGCAATCCCGCCGCGTGCCAAGTTGAGCCAGAGGTGAGTTCTTTCCGCTCAAGCAGGACAACGTCGCTCCATCCCATTTTTGCAAGGTGATAGAGCGTACTGACGCCCACTACGCCGCCGCCAATAACCACTGCCCGCGCTGTCGATTTCATAACCACTGCCTAACCGATCCAAATTGCATCGTGATTGGCCCGCTATGTCAGCCGACGCTATGGTTCGACAACTCTGGGCGCGCACCCAAGCCAATATATAAGACAATCTTATGTATTATATAAGCAATAACAAATTTGGGGGACGACCCTTAGAGGAAGAGTTCAGCCATGGCATCAAATATGGCATCCGCATCCAGCCGATAGACGCTGTAGAGATCTGGCAAATCGCCCGTCTGGCCAAAGCTGGATATGCCCAAGGGGCTGACGCGCATACCGCGCACCGAACCCAGCCAAGACAGCGCTGCGGGAGAGCCGTCAATCACCGTGACCAGCCCTGCATCAGGGGCCAAATCAGCTAAGAGCTGCTCAATATGGCTAGGCCCAGCTGTCGTCTCAGTCCAGCGTGCGGCGTGCCGGGCAGACCAGTCCCCATGGAGCAAGTCGGGCGACGTCACATTCATCAGCCCAATGCCGGGAAGATCATCTGCCAGCTGCTCCCACGCGCTTAACACTTCTGGCGCGATGGCCCCGGTAAAGATGATGGCTGCCTTTGCCCCTTGGCGGGGTGCCCGCAGCCAATAGGCTCCCTTCAGTGCATCGGCCTGCCAATCGTCATTCTCGCGCGCAATTTGCGGGATAACGCGTGTGCTTAAGCGCAAATAGACTGAGCTTCCGTCGGGCTTTTGCAAATGTTCAAAGGCCCAGCGCATGGTCAGCGCAACTTCATCGGCCCAGGCCGGTTCAAAATAGACAAGATTTGGCTGGCCCATGCCAATTAGCGGCGTGTTGATGGATTGGTGGGCGCCGCCCTCTGGGCCAAGCGTTAGGCCAGATGGGGTGCCCACAAGCAAAAAGCGTGCATCCGAATAACAGCCATAGTTCAAGGCATCTAAGCCGCGCGCAATAAAGGGGTCATACACAGTGCCCACCGGGATCAGCCGTGTCCCGAAATGAGGCCCCGCCAAGCCAAGCGAGGTGAGGGCGAGGAAGAAGTTATTTTCTGCAATGCCCAATTCAATATGCTGGCCGGCAGCGTGCCCATCCCATTTTTGGGCAGATGGAATTTTGGCCTCGCGAAAGACGTCAATCACTTCTGACCGCCGAAACAGGCCACGCTGGTTCACAAATGCGCCAAGATTGGTGGTCTGCGTCACATCGGGTGCCGTGGTGACGATGCGATCTGCCAGCGGCTCTCCTGACTTGGCCAGCTCTAACAGAATATTCCCAAAGGCGGCCTGAGTGGACTGCGTCTCGCCCGATGGTGCTGGCAGGGCGGCCGGCACTGGGATGGGGGCTGAGCTTTGGTCACCCGCGCGCTTATTGGCGAGTGGGCTGCGATCAACAAACGCCTTAAGTCGTGCAGCTTGATTGTCCCCAATCCCGCCAAAAGGATCCCATTCTGCGCCTTTGGGAATGCCAAGGCTTTCGCGCAATTGTTCAATCTGGCCGGGGTTCATCATGCCGCTGTGATTGTCTTTATGCCCAGCCAGCGGCAGGCCGTACCCTTTCACAGTATAAGCGATGAACAGAGTAGGGCGGTCATCCTGAGCGGCATCAAAGGCGTCAATTAAGGTTTCAATGCAATGGCCGCCCAAATTTGTCATCAAATGGGCAAGACCTGCGTCGTCAAAGCTTTCAATTAACTTGCGGGCACGGGCATTGCCGCCGATATCAGCCATTAATCGCGCACGCCACGCGGCGCCGCCTTGATAGGTGAGCGCTGCAAATTCGGCATTGGGGCAATTGTCGATCCAGTCCGAAATCGCCTGCCCGCCCGGTTTATCAAAAATCTCTCGCTGCAACTTTCCGCTTTTCAGCGTGACAACGCGCCAGCCACAGGTCTCAAAAATATCGTCAAAGCGCCGAAACATGCGGTCGGCTGTCGTGCTGTCGAGGGATTGGCGGTTATAGTCCACCACCCACCAGCAGTTGCGAATATCATGCTTATAGCCCTCAATCAGGCATTCATAGATATTGCCTTCGTCCAACTCGGCATCGCCCATCAGGGCAATCATGCGTCCGGCATCGCTTTCTGCCATCTGACCATGGGCAATCAGATAGTCTTGCACCAGGCTTGAAAAGGCTGTGATTGCAACGCCCAGCCCCACAGACCCAGTCGAAAAATCGACGGGGATGTTGTCCTTGGTGCGCGAAGGATAGCTTTGCGCGCCGCCAAGAGCACGAAAACGCTGCAATTTTTCGAAAGACTGGTTGCCCAAAAGATAATGGATTGCCTGCAGCACGGGGCCAGCGTGCGGCTTCACTGCCACCTTATCTTGCGGGCGCAGCGCATGAAAATAGAGCGCTGCCATAATCGCGGTCATCGATGAGCAGCTGGCTTGATGCCCGCCGACTTTCAGCCCGTCACGCTTTTCACGAATGTGATTGGCATTGTGCACGGTCCACGCTGACAGCCAGCGCAGGCGCGTGTCGAGCGTTTCAATGGTTTCAATCAATTCCGCGCGCGCGTCTGCCACCAATTGTGCCATCGACCGACTCCCTAATACGTGGCTGTGATACCGAGAAGATGGCCGGCATGTCCTTGCAATTTGGATCGTGATATGATGATGTAATGGCAGAAATAGTCTATATCACGTGAAAGATTAGCAGAAAATGCCAATGCAGCCACTAGACGCCATTGATCGTAAGATTTTGGATGCCGTTCAAGTCAATGGGCGCATCACCAATCAAGAATTGGCCGATCAAGTCGGGCTTTCCCCCAGCCCATGCCTGCGTCGGGTGCGTCAGTTGGAGGCAGATGAGGTCATCTCTCAATATGTTGCGCTGGTAAATCCGGCGGCCTTGGGGCTGAATGTGACGGCCTTTGTTCGCGTTCGGTTGGATCAGCAGGATGACCGGCATCTCGATGCTTTTGAAGCCGCAATTTCTGAATTTCCTGAGGTTATGGAATGTTATTTGATGACCGGAGAAGCAGATTATCAGCTGCGTATCTTGGTCCGCTCTCTCACTGAGTTTGAGGATTTTTTGCGCTATCGCCTGACGCGCGTTCCTGGCGTTGCCAATGTCACAACCAGCTTTGCCCTACGCCCCGTCATTTACAAGACGTCGCTTCCAACGCTAGATCAGGTTTCAAGTTAACAAGAACACTAAACAAGGGGCGGTGGGATGGCAAAATCAGGGCTGGTGGATCGTGTGGATCCGGTGCCAACACAAGAGTTGAGCCGAAGCCTGAAGGCACGCCATGTTTCGATGATTACCTTTGGGGGCATCATTGGCGCGGGGCTTTTTGTCGGATCCTCCACAGCCATTAGCGCCATTGGGCCGGCTGCTGTTCTTAGTTATGCGCTTGCAGGGTTTCTGGTCCTGCTGGTCATGCGCATGATCTCTGAAATGGCAATGGCGCTGCCGGGATTGCAGACATTTCCTGATTTTGCACGCGCGGGCGTTGGCAATTGGGCAGGTTTCCTTGTGGGCTGGCTCTATTGGTATTTTTGGGTTGTCGTGATTGCGATTGAGGCAATTGCGGGGGCCAAGATTATTCATGGCTGGTTGCCGCAATATGAGGTGTGGGAAATTGGCGTCACATTAATGGCCGTGCTGACGGGCATTAATCTGATGTCGGCGCGCTCATATGGTGAGTTTGAATTCTGGTTTGCGTCCACAAAAGTCGTTGCCATCTTGGTCTTCATTCTTGTGGCCGCTGCCTATGCCTTTGGATTAACGTCGCCTACTGGGCCGACATTTTCCAACCTGACCGCGCATGGCGGCTTTGCCCCGGCCGGAATTGCGGCGATTTTTGCAGGCGTTGCGACGACGATTTTCTCCTTATGCGGGGCAGAAATTGCGACCTTGGCTGCCGCTGAGTCAGACGAAGGCAAGCAGACAATCGCCCGGATGACGATTTCTGTCTCTGTGCGAATTCTTGTCTTCTTCGTCCTGTCCATTTTGATGATTGTGTCGGTGGTTCCTTGGACGGACATTGAAGTTGGCGTGTCCCCATTTGCCCATGCGCTTCGGGTGATGGGCTACCCTTCGGCGGATCTTATCATGAACGCCATTGTTCTGGTTGCTGTTCTTTCCTGCCTGAATTCAGGGATTTACATCACATCGCGGGCAATGTTCGGCTTGGCGCAAAATGGCGATGCGCCCCAGTCTTGCGTTGTCCTAAGCCGCTCGCGCGTGCCGGCACGGGCAATTTTGATCGCCAGTCTGTTCAGCTATGGTGCCTTGGCGGCCTCTGTTCTGGCACCTGACCGCGTGTTCAATTTCTTGGTGACGTCATCTGGCGCAATCATGTTGTTTATCTATTTGATTATCGCGTTCGCGCAGTTGCGCCTGCGGGCCCGATTTGAAGCAGAGGACCCGTCGGCCCTTCACATCCGTATGTGGCTCTATCCCTATGGAACATGGGCGGCGATGGCAGGCATGGCCGGTGTTCTGCTGCTGATGGGCCTCTCAGACGTGCACGCGAGCGAGCTTTGGGCCAGTGTCCTTGTGGCGACAGGGTTCTTGCTTGCTTATGCGGTAAAGAAGCGCGCCCAAGCCTAGAAACACACGCAGAATTTTTCCGATCGCCATATTCTTTTTAATGGCGCGATACGCGGTCGCCCCTGCATAAGTGCGTCCGGAGTATATCGGAGCAGAGACATGACTTTAGGAAATGATCCGCTGGCTGCCTTGTGGATGCCATTCACTGCCAACCGCGCCTTCAAGGCGCAGCCGCGCCAGCTGGTCGCTGCCAAGGACATGCATTATGAAAGCGCTGATGGCCGGCAGATTCTGGACGGCACCGCGGGATTGTGGGCGGTCAATGCGGGCCATTGCCGCCCGTCCATTGTCGAGGCCATTCAGAAAACAGCTGCAGAGCTAGATTATGCACCGCCCTTTCAATTGGGGCATCCTTTGTCGTTTGAACTGGCCCGCCGCATTGCAGCGTTGATGCCGCAAGGCTTGGACCGCATCTTTTTCACCAATTCAGGGTCTGAGTCAGTTGATACGGCGCTGAAGATTGCGTTGGCCTATCAGCGCGCCCGGGGTGAGGGCACGCGGACGCGCCTGATTGGGCGTGAACGTGGCTATAATGGCGTTGGTTTTGGTGGCATTTCCGTGGGCGGCATCGTCAATAATCGTCGCCAATTTGGGACGCTGCTGACAGGGGTGGATCATCTGCCCCACACGCATAATCTTGCGCATAATGCCTTTTCAAAGGGCCAGCCGCTTTGGGGCGCCCATTTGGCGGATACGCTTGAGTCCATCATTGCCCTGCATGGCGCCGAAACAATTGCCGCGGTTATTGTAGAGCCAATGGCAGGATCTACTGGGGTGCTTGTTCCGCCCGTGGGTTATCTTGAAAAGCTAAGAGAAATTACAACAAAACACGGCATCGTATTGATTTTTGACGAAGTTATTACCGGATATGGCCGTGTTGGGGGGGCAACCGCCTCTGGAACGCTGGGCGTAACGCCGGACATTATTACGATGGCCAAGGGTTTAACCAACGCCGCGGTACCCATGGGGGCCGTTGCCGTGAGCCGGCATATTCATGACGGGGTTGTTGAGGGCGCAGCAGACGGGATTGAGCTGTTCCATGGGTATACTTATTCAGGCCACCCGCTTGCCGCAGCCGCGGGCATTGCGACGCTGGACCTCTATCAATCTGAGGGAATTTTTGAACATGCCCAGTCGCTCCACAGCTATTGGCAAGAGGCTGTTCACAGCCTGCAGGGCCGCCGGCACATTATCGACGTGCGTAACATGGGGATTGTCGCTGGGATTGAGCTAGATCCGCGTCCGGGTGCGCCCACCAAACGGGCCATGGAGCTGTTCCATAAATGTTTTGATGCCGGCCTGTTGGTGCGCGCCACGGGAGACATTATTGCTCTATCGCCGCCACTCATCCTGCAAAAAGCGCATATTGATGAAATGGTTGGCCGCATCGCCGACATTGTCGAAACGATCGATTAAAGATCAGGGGAGGGGCGGACGCCGCTACGTTCGCCTCTTTTTTTCTTGCGACGTTAGAGTGTCAGCACAATCTTGCCGACATGGCGCTTGCTAAGAAAGGTGGTCTGCGCCTCAACAATATCGGCCAAATCATAAGTCGCAGCGATACAGGGCTTTATCTCGCTCTGTTCAATTGCATGGATAAGGTTCGGAAATATCTCAGGGGTTAAGACCGTACAGCCGAACAGTTGAAGATCTTTCAGATACAGCGTTCGTAAGTCGAGGTCGACCATGGGGCCAGATATTGCCCCGGCAATGCCATAGCGCCCGCCAGGCTTGAGGCAGTTGAGAATAGAGCCAAAGCGGGGTCCACCAACGCAATCAACCGCCGCATCAAGCGAAGAGGCGCCAAAAATGCGGTCAATATCCGCATCTCGATCAATCACATGATCCGCACCTAAGGCCTTTACAGTTGAGGCTTTTTCACCGCCGACCATAGCAATCACCTCGGCACCGCGTCGTTTGGCAAGCTGGACAGCCGCTGACCCAACACCACCGGAGGCGCCCGTTACCAACACGCGATCTCCCTGGCCAAGCGAAATGCGGGTCAGCATGTTTTCGGCAGCAGAATAGGCGCATGGGAAACTTGCAAGATCAACGTCACTGAGCGCACTGGTAATGGCATGGGCGAAGCGGGCGGGCACGCGCGCATATTCCGCAAAGGCGCCATCGACTTCTGACCCAAAATATTGGACGTCAAAGCCTGCATCAGTCCGGAAAACAGGCTCTACAAGAACACGTTCTCCAACCCGTTTAGCGTCAATATTCTGACCAACGGCCACAATATACCCGCAGGCATCCGCCCCTTGAATGCGCGGGACATGGAACGGTGTGCCAGACCAGCCATCATCTTTGGCGCCGGCCAGTCCGGTCGCTGCGCCGCTTTCTGTTGGCGCCGCAACGGCCTTGGAATACCAGCCGATGCGGGTGTTGATATCGGTATTGTTGACGCCCGCTGCGGCGACCCGGATCAACACATCATCTGGGCCGCAGTGCGGCACGGGGACATCGTGTCGCAATTCCAGCCTTTCATAGCCGCCATGGCCAGTCAGGACGACTGCACGCATGGTGGCGGGCAGGGGGCGTGCGCCAGTCACGCCGATTAGGTCACGGGGAACTGGTTGAGATACCATTTTTGGAAGTTCATGACGCTGCCTTCCTGATCTGAATAGCGGCCCGGGCGATAGCGGCTCGACTTGATCCCCGTTTGGTTGTTTTCAGTGATGATTTTGTCTTGCGTTGTAGTGGCGTGATAACCCCAAATCATTTTCTCGATATCGACTTGATCTTCCGTCGCATCGCCATTGACCAGCCAAATCATCTCAACATCGGTTTCCAACGCCCCACGCGGCGTGAACTGGAACAGAATTGCAAAATGGTCGTCTGCGACAATTTGGCTGAAGGGGCTAAAGCTTAGATGCATCCGGCCGCCATCTGGCGCCGTCCGCTTCCCCATCAACGGGGCAGGAGCAGTGCCATCTTGGGTTTCCGACGCGCGGCCTTCCTTATTCATCCGCTGCATCAGGAGGCGGAGATGGCTGCTGTCAGGCGCTTCATCAATTGTGCCGATCGGACGACCCAGCGCGGCGGCTTTCTCCTCCCATGCCTTCACCTTGGGCGCGAAATTGGCAATGGCGTCTGCAGGCCCGGAACTGGGGCCAGCGCCAACCGCTACCAGCGTTTCCGGCGCGTGCATCGAACAAAATTCGGGGTGCGACGGCACGCAGTGATAGCATTCAAAGAAATTCTCGACGACCAGCTTCCAATTCGCGGTCGTCGGATAACTTCCGGCATAGGCAATGCGGGCATTGTCCATTCCCTGATAGGCAAGGATTGGGCCCATATCCCCAAAGGTTGCGTCAAAGTCATCCGGTTCATCCTCGCTCATATTCACAAAGATGAGCCCGTGGAAAACGCGAACATGGCAGGCAAACAGGCTGTTTTCAGCCTTGTTAAAATCTTCAGGCATGAGCCGTGCTGAAATCAGCGACCCGTCCAGCCCAAAGGTCCAGGCGTGATAGGGGCAGACCAGCCGTGGTGCATTGCCGCTTTCGGCTGAACACAGCGTCGATCCGCGATGCCGGCAAACATTAAAGAAAGCGCGGACACTGTCATCATTTTCGCGGATGACGATGATCTGTTCAGCACCAACTTTGAACAGGAAATAATCCCCCTTATTGGGAATGCGCGAGACGTGCCCGGCCACCAGCCATTTACGGCTGATGACATGCTCCATATCAGCCTTGAACACCGCATCGCTGACGTAAAATTCCTGATCAAAGCTGTAGCCAATTTTTACATTGGCAATCAGGCGGCGCATCATTTCTGTCTGGGCGTCGGTCATTAGATTTTGATCCGTGCATTAGAGGGGTCGTAGAGCGGTTTCAGCGAAGCCGTGGCAGGATAGCGCACGCCGGCAATTTCAATCTCAAAGTCATCAGCACCAATTGGACCAACGACACCGCCGTCTGGGTCCGTCACATAGCCCAAGCCACAGGCAGCCCCCAGGCCATGCGCATACATGCCAGAGCGAATATAGCCGACAATGCGATCGCCCTTCCAAATGGGCTCATTATGGTAGAGCATGGGCTCTGGCGACTTCAGAAGGAACTGCACAAGGCGCTGTTTCAGCCCGTCTTCTTTCTGCTTGAGGAGCGCTTCTCGGCCAATAAACCCGCCGGGCTTATCCATCCGCACAGCAAAGCCAAGCCCAGCTTCGAGCGGCGTATCTTCATCCGTGATGTCATGGCCCCAATGGCGATAGGCCTTTTCCATGCGCAGGGCATTTAAGGCATGATAGCCGCAATGTTTCAAGCCAAAGGCTGCCCCGGCCGCCACGATTTCGTCGTACACGCCCGTCATAAACTCTGTGGGAATATATAATTCCCAACCAAGTTCCCCAACATAGGTGATGCGCGACGCGCGCAAGATGGCATAGCCTAATTCAATTTCTTGGCTGGTGCCAAAGGGGAAGGCCTCGTTTGACAGATCATTGGGGCAAATGGATTGCAGCAAGTCGCGCGCCTTTGGCCCCATGATGGAAATCACGCCCATAGCGGACGAGATGTTCGTCGCAATCGCGTGCGCATCATCGGGAATATGACGTTTCAGCCAGTTAAAGTCTCGGATTTCGGTCTCGGCGCCCGTGACGATCAAATAGGCTGTCTCAGACAGGCGCGTGACTGTTAAATCGGCCTCAATGCCCCCTTTGTCGTTCAACCACTGCGTATAGACCAGCTTGCCAACAGGTACGTCGACGTCATTGGCGCAAATGCGGTTCAGCACCGTGCAGGCATCGCGCCCTTCCAGCCGGAATTTGGCGAAAGAGCTTTGATCGAATAGGCCAACAGCTTCGCGAACCGCTTTGCACTCGGCCGCATTCGCTTCAAACCAATTTTGACGGCCATAGCTATATTCATATTTGGGCGTTGTGCCGGGCGTTGCATACCAATTTGGCCGTTCCCAGCCAAAGGCTTCGCCATGGCAGGCCCCTGCAGCCACCAGACGGTCATGAATGGCGGATCGACGCACGCCGCGCGCCGTTTCATATTGTTTGAACGGGTAATGGGTTGCGTAAAGCAGGCCGAGGCTTTCTGTCACACGTTCGCGCAGATATTTCCGGTTGATTTGGAACGGCATATTGCGCCGAATGTCGACTGTCCAAAGGTCGGCAGGGGGCATGCCATCGCGGATCCAATCGGCCATCACCTTGCCAACACCGCCTGCCGATTGCAGGCCAATCGAATTCAAGCCAGCGGCAACGAAACAGCCCTTTAGCTCCGGGCTTTCCCCCAAATGATACCGGACATCGGGCGTAAAGCTCTCTGGCCCGCAGAAGAATTTTTGAATCCCTGCATTTTCCAGCGCAGGCACGCGCCGCATGGCATCCATCAACAACGGTTCAAAATGCTCAAAGCTGCCGGCAATTTCGTCAAAGCAAAAATCTTCGGAAATGCCATCCATGCCCCAAGGCCGGGCATTGGGCTCAAAGGCGCCCACCAGCAGCTTGCCCGCATCATATTTGTAATAGCCGCAATAATCATAATCACGCAGCACGGGCAGGGTGGGGTCAATCCCCTCCACACCTTCAAACAGCACATAATAATGTTCGCACGCATGGAGCGGGGCCGCGACGCCCACGCTGGCTGCCAGATCGCGCGTCCACATGCCGCCGCAAATGACGACATAATCGGCATCAATGGCACCATATTCGGTATCAACGCCCGTCACCCGATCGCCATTGTGGCGAATGCGTGTGACCTTGGTGTTTTCAAAGATCTGGGCGCCGCCGGTGCGCGCGCCCTTGGCCAGTGCTTGGGTGATATCTACGGCATTGGCATAGCCATCGCTTGGAATGTGGATGCCGCCAACGACATCCTCCACATTCACAATTGGCGCGAGGGATTTAATCTCATCTGCTGTCACAACATGAACAGGCAGATCAAAGACTTTCGCCATCGACGCGCTGCGCTTTAACTCTTCAAACCGTTCCGCATTGGTCGCCATCGAGATGGAGCCGCATTGCCGATAGCCCGTGGCTTGGCCCGTTTCCGCTTCCAGCCCGCGATACAGCTCGCCCGTATATTTGGCGAGCTTGGTCATATTGATCGAGGTGCGCAGCTGGCCAACCAGCCCGGCGGCGTGCCACGTTGTGCCGCTGGTCAGCTGTTTGCGTTCCAGCAGGACGACATCATCCCAACCGATTTTGGTCAGGTGATAGGCAATGGAACACCCGATGACCCCGCCACCGATGATGACGACCCGCGCCTTTTTGGGAAGTTCACTCATCAGATTAGACCTTCATCTTTGCATTGTCGGGGTCATAAACCGGGGCTGCAAGCACCGTGGCGCGTTTGCGCTGGCCCTGTAACATGATGTCAAATTGCACACCGGGCTCTGCGTGATCGAGTGGTACGCACGCAAAAAACAGGCTTTTACCCGTGCGATAGCCATAGCCGCCCGAGGTTGTCAGGCCGATACACGCCTCGCCCACCAAGCACGGCTCTGCGCCGCGTGGGTCCACAGTGTCAGCGTCGACTTCACCATAGACAATCCGGAAGCGTTCCGGCGCATCCAGAGTGGCCTGCTTGCCGACAAAATCGTCCTTTTTCATCGCTATAAAGCGTTTCATATCAGCTTCGACCATCGTGAGCTCATTGGTTAGTTCAGACCCCCAGGCTTTATAGCCCTTTTCCATGCGCATCGCGTTGAGCGCGTAGAGGCCAATATTGGTCAGCCCAAGGTCTTGGCCTGCCGCCCATAGTGCATCGTAAAGGGTTGGCAGATCCTCCATTCGCGCATGAAGTTCCCAGCCCAATTCACCGACATAGGAAACGCGCAGCGCCCTTAAAAATACACCCGCAACCGTAATTTCTTGGCCACTAAGCCACCGAAAACCCTCATTGCTCAGATCAGCGTCTGTGAGGCGCGCCAACAGATCTCGCGATTTTGGGCCGCTGAGAACCAAGACGCCCAAATCCATTGTACGGTTGCTGAAGGTAACGTTTTCATCGGGGAGTTGGGATTGGACCATCCAGTCCCAATCCCGCTGCTCGGCCGCTGCGGCAGACAGGCAGTAAAAATGATCATCTGCCATCCGCGTCACAGTCATTTCGCCCTGAATGCGGCCCCGCGCGGACAAGGGATGCACCAATGCAACGCCCCCCTGTTTGGTTGGCATCCGGTTTGCGCAGATGCGGTTGAGGAAACGTTCCGCATCTGGCCCCGTCACGTCATATTTGGCGAACCCAGACAGGTCGATAATGCCAACATTTTCGGCCACGGCCTTGACCTCGTCCGCCACCACCTCAAACACATTGGTGCGGTGATAACCGCCTTCTTCGGATCGCCCATCCAGCGAGAACCATTTTGGCCGTTCCCAGCCATAGGTCTCGCCATAAACTGCGCCTGCTTCGCCCAACCGCTGATAGAGCGGGCTGGTCTTTTGCGGGCGGCCATCAGGTTCTTCTTCACCCGGCAGGCGCGTGGTAAAGGTCATTCGGTAATCGAGGAACACTTTTTCCCGGCTATAGGCTTCATCAGCATAGGGGCCATAACGGCGCGGGTCGAACTCAGCCATGTTGATGTCGGCATCGCCATAGACCATCCATTGCGCCAGATATCTGCCGGATCCGCCGCCCTGCGCGATGCCAAAGGACGTCCCGCAGCAATGCCAGAAATTCTTGAGGCCGGCGGCCGGGCCAAGCAGGGGGCCGCCATCTGGCGTATGGGGGATGGCGCCGTTGACGATACGCCGAATGCCAACTTCGCCAAAGACGGGCATCCGCTCAATAGCGCGTTCCAGCCATTTGGAAATGCGATCCAGATCATCAATGAACAGCTCGCTCGTCGACTCCCATTCAGGCATGCCCTTGGGTGCCCAGGCTTCCGCTAAACCGGTGTTCTCATAGACGCCAATCAGGCCACTCTTCTGTTCTTGCCGGAAATAGCCCGAGACATAGGGGCAGCGCATGACGGGAATTTCCTCATCCCGCTCTAAAAAGGCGGGAATAGGATCCGTGACGATATAATGGTGCTCCATATTGGTGACAGGAATATCAATCCCTGCCATTTGAGCGACTTGCCGGGCATAGCAGCCCGCAGCGTTGACCACGATTTCGGCCCGTACAACGCCCTTTTCGGTGGCAACATCCCATTCACCGGAGGGCAATTGCGTGAGGCCTGTGACGCGGTTCTTCCGAACAATGGTGGCGCCCATTTGCTTTGCTCCAATGGCCAGCGCATTGCAGATGCCAGAGGGGTCGGCATGGCCATCCCCCGTTGTCCGCCCGCCCGCAATAACGCCTTCTGTTGTCACAAACGGGTTTATCCGCCGGATTTCCTCAGGCGGAATAATTTCCATGTCGAAACCGACAATCTTTGAAAATCCGTGGATATAGCGCAGCCATGCCAATTCCCGCTCATTGGTCGCAAAGCGGATGCCGCCCGATTTGTGCCAGCTGACATATTGGCCAGTCAGACTTTCAAGCTGGGGATATAGTTCGTTGCTGTACGCATGAATTTTGGCGAGATTGAAACTGCCTGTGATGCTCGGGCATTGGCCAGCTGCGTGCCAGGTTGATCCCGATGTCAACTCATCCTTTTCAATGAGCATGCAATCGGTCCAGCCGAGTTCAGCAAGGTGGTAGAGCAGGGATGCGCCCATGATCCCGCCGCCGATGATTACAACCCGTGCTGAAGTTTGCATGGTGCCGTCCGATCCTCATACCTGTTTAAACTTGACCATAAGCGGTCGCGACGAGCCCCGACAAATTTTGATTATGCCTGCATTGGTTCAAAAAATTTTCGGATCGCACGACCAACGGCCTGCTACGGGCTTAATTTACGGATGATTTATAGAGGTGTGAATACATGAAGACAGCCATAGTCACGGGCGCGGCACAAGGCGTAGGGCTGGTAACGGCGCGACTGCTTGGCCAAAAGGGCCATCATGTCGTGATGACGGACGTCCAACCGCTTGCAGCACAAGCCGCAGCGCTGTCTTCAGAGGGGCTTAGCGTCTCGCACCTGTCGGGGGATGTTTCCTCGGAAAGCTTTGTCGCGGATCTCGCAGCGAAGGTCGCGGCGGACCATGGCGGTGCAGATATTCTGATCAATAATGCCGGGATTAGCCTGATTTGTCCGGCTGAAGAGACGAGTTTTGATCAGTGGCAGCGGGTTATGGCAATTAATCTGGCTGGCCCATTCCTCTTAAGCAAAGCCTTTGGCCTGCAAATGCTGGCCAAGGGCAAGGGGAGCATCGTCAACATTGCCTCTATTGCAGGGCTGCGAGGGGTGATCCATCGGACAGCCTATAATGCCTCGAAACATGGGTTGATCGGCATGACGCGGACATTGGCCGCGGAGTGGGGCGGGCGCGGTGTGCGGGTGAATGCTGTGTGTCCGGGCTGGATCAAGACGGAAATGGACGTGGCCGACCAAGGGTCTGGAGCTTATGGCGATGCGGACATCATCAATCGCGTGCCCATGGCACGTTTTGCCAAACCCGAAGATGTGGCCGCTGCCATTGCATTTTTGGCTGATGATGGGGGCTTTGTGAATGGCGTGACTTTGCCGGTGGATGGCGGCTGGACTGCCGATGCCAGTTGGGATGCATTGCGCCTCAAAGCACGCTAGCCGCCGGAAAAAATTTTCACCCCTGCCGCCAAATTTTTCATTTGTGGAAAGACTGGCCAGTCGGGTTAACCGAATGACTTGGCAAAATTGAGGGAAATGCACGGATGAAGATCGGTTTTATCGGCCTTGGCAATGTTGGTGGCAAGCTCGCCGGCAGCTTGATCCGCAACGGCCATGACGTAACAGTGCGCGATCTCGATCCAGCGCTGGTGGCAGATTATGTAGGTCGCGGCGCTAAATCCGCAGCATCCCCGCGTGAGTTGGGCGAAGCGGTGGACATCATCATCACTTGCTTGCCCTCGCCAGCGGCCAGCGCGGCTGTTGCCGAAGGGGAAGATGGCTTTCTTCAGATCATGCGCCCCGGCCAGGTCTGGATGGAAATGAGCACGACCGATTATGAGGAAGTGATCCGCCTTGGTGCGCTGGTTGAGGCGCGCGGCGCGATGTTCATGGAATGCCCGGTTTCCGGTGGGTGTCACCGTGCGGACACCGGCAATATTGCCATTTTTGCAGGCGGGCCTCGCGCCGCTTTTGAGTATGTTTTGCCGGTATTGACGACCATGGGCCGGCGCATTTTGCACACCGGAGACTTGGGCACGGCATCACAGTTGAAGGTGATGACCAACTATTTGTGCACGGTCCACCTCGTCGCGCTGGCTGAAGCGTTGACGACCTGCAAGGCCATTGGCCTGGATATGAACACAACGTATGAGGCGATTAAAATCTCGTCCGGCAACAGCTTTGTTCACGAGACAGAGAGCCAGGTTATCCTGAACGGCAGCCGCGATATCAACTTCACCATGGATTTGGTCTCAAAGGACATCGGTCTGTTCGATAAGATTGCACAAGGTGCTGGCGTTCCCGTCGAAATGTCGCCGCTGATTGTGCGCCTGTTTAAGGAAGCTGAGGCGGCGTACGGCCCCCGGGAATTTTCACCCAATATCATCCGCCGGTATGAAGAGCCGCTGGGGATTAAGGTTCTCGGCACCGGCTTTCCTGCACAAATGGTTGATGATGAGCCTGAAGAGCCGGGCTATGAGGTCGTCCCCAAACGCTAAACGGGTAAAGGCGGCGTTATGACCACCATGTCGATTGATTATGCCGGTTGGCAAGCACGGGCCGCTGCGCTGTCCGTTGACGCAGGCCTATTCATTGAGGGCCAATCTTGCGCCGCGCAGGATGGCGCCGTCATAGAGGCCATTAATCCCGCAAATGGCGTCAAAATTGCGGAAATGGCGTGTGGCAGTGCCGCAGATATTGACCGTGCTGTCGCGTCCGCCAAGCAGGCGTGGGAAGATGGCCGTTGGCGGTATCTAACGCCGCGCACCCGAATGGACATTTTTCGGCGTTGGGCAGACCTTGTTGAAGCCCATGCACTAGACCTTGCACTGATGGAAACGGTGACAATGGGGAAACCCATTACCGATGCCCTCACCATTGATCTGCCGGAAAGCCTTGTCACCATTCGCTATTTTGGAGAGGCGATCGACAAAGTCTCGGGCAGCGTGACAAATAGCCCGCAGGACGCCCTGCATATGGTGATGCGCGAACCCTTGGGGGTGGTGGGCGCAATTTCCCCATGGAATTATCCGCTGTTAATGGCAGCTTGGAAGGTGGCTCCGGCACTTGCGGCGGGCAATTGCGTTGTCCTAAAGCCTTCGGAAAAGGCCGCCCTTTCGTGCATCCGCTTGGCCCAGCTTTTTGTCGAAGCTGGCGGCCCTGCCGGTGTTTTCAATGTTGTTGTGGGCTATGGCCAAGATGCGGGCAGGGCGCTTGCCCTCCACCCGGATGTTGCCAAGATCAGCTTCACAGGCTCAACCGGCGTTGGCAAGCAGCTGATGATCTATGCCGGTGAGAGCAATTTGAAGCGCGTTTCGCTGGAGACTGGCGGCAAAAGCCCGCAGATCTTCATGCCTGATCTGCAAGACCTGAACACCGCAGTTGACCGCGCCATCATGGGCATTTTCGACAATGCAGGCCAAGTCTGCAATGCAGGATCGCGCCTGTTGGTCCATGCGGACCTTCATGATGCTTTTGTTGACCGCTTTGTTGAGCGTGCAGCCAGCCTTTATGCGCCGGGTGATCCGCTGGATCCGGCGACCAGCCTTGGCCCCGTGGTCAGCCATACGCACCAGCATTCCGTTCTTGGGCATATCATGCGCGGCATGGCAGATGGTGCGGCACTTGCCTTGGGCGGCGCAGCAGACGCGGCGCGGCCTGCAGGCGCCTATGTGCAACCCACACTCTTCACGGGGGTAACGCCCGATATGGCCATTGGGCGTGACGAAATTTTTGGGCCTGTGGCAGCGCTCTTCCGATTTGAGCGCGAAGAAGAGGCCATCGCGCTTGCCAATGACTCTGTCTATGGCCTTGCCGCGAGCGTTTGGACGTCTGATGTCCGGCAGGCACATCGCATGGTGAAGGCGCTTGAGGCTGGTGTTGTGTGGGTCAATTGTTTCGGCGATGGCGATATGACTCAGCCCTTTGGGGGCTATAAACAGTCAGGCAATACGCGCGACAAA
Source organism: Sphingomonadaceae bacterium (assembly GCA_009920915.1). GTDB lineage: Bacteria > Pseudomonadota > Alphaproteobacteria > Sphingomonadales > Sphingomonadaceae > Aquisediminimonas. The sequence goes on from RFZB01000001.1 coordinate 52,878, forward strand.
TCGTTGGAATGCCTTGCAGGGTATATGCAGTCCAAGTCAGCCTGGCTCAACCTCGCCTGATTTGCGCGCGTCGGCAACATTGCGGACCACCCAGTCCATGAAGGTCCGGATGCGCAAGTTTTCCCTCATGTCTTTGCGGCAGATAAGGCCCCAGGCGCCGGGGCAGAGGGCCTTGTGTGAAATTGGCTGAACCAAGCGGCCTGTGGCAAGGTCTTGTTCAACAAAGGGGCCATTGACCAAGGCAATGCCTTCGCCATTTAGGGCCATTTCCAGCGCGACGGCCAGTGTGTCGACCATGAGAAATGGCGCCGCAGGCTGAAAGGTGCCGCCCGCTGATGTGACCCAAGTTTCCCAGTTTTGAACCTCGGTATAGATGGCGACCAGAGGCTGCGCCATCAGCGCGTCAATGGTGACGGGAGTGTCAATTTTGGCCAGAAAGTCTGGGCTGCACACGGGGTAAAGTGCATAATCAAACAGCGGTTCCCAATGATATTTCGCCGGGTTGGGCAAGTCTTCGCAATAGACCAACCCAACATCTGCATGAACATCATCAAAATCCCAATCGACGGCGCAGGTGCTTAGCGTCAGTTTGACTTCGGGATGGTCATGCAAAAATTGTGGCACGCGCTTGGCCAGCCAGCGGATAGAGGCTGTGACATAGGTCTGCACGCGCAACGGTTTATCCAATGCAGTGCGGTGGACCGCCTCAACGCCTTCCAAAAGAGATTCAAAAGCGCTGCGAACATAGGGGTAAAGAACACGGCCTGCCTCTGTTGACACAATATGGCGGCCTTCTTGCGCGAACAAAGTGACCCCCAGTGCCTCTTCAATCAACTGGACTTGATGGCTGACAGCGGGGTGCGTCAGGCAAAGCTCGTCCGCGGCTTCACGAATGCTTTGATGCCGGGTTGCTGCCTCAAAACCGCGAAGTGCCTTTAACGGCGGCAGTTTTCTAAGTTCGATTTTGTTCTGCACCATCATCCTCCCGGCATATGATGCAAGGCTAATCGCTGTTCGGCAACCGGTAAATTAAATTCACGCTTTGTCGGCGCGATCCTCTAAGATCATGGCAGCTGCTTTTTCTGCAACCATCACCGTCGGCGCGTTGATGTTGCCCGAAGTAATGGTCGGGAAAATCGACGCATCAACCACACGAAGGCCCTGAACGCCGTAAACCCGCAATCTGGTGTCAACGACGGCCGTTTTGGGGTCATTGCCCATCATGCAAGTTGAGGTTGGGTGATAAACTGTATCTGCCCGCTGCCGAAAATCTTCCAAAAACGCGTCATCCCCTTGCAAATGGGCGCCGGGCACCAGCTCTTGCGTAATGATATCAGCCAAGGGGGAGGTGCGCGCCAAGGCACGCAGCATACGGGTGCCAGCAATTGCCTCCTCAATATCCAGCTGCGTGGTCAAATAATTCGGCTGGATGCTGGGATATTCAAAAGGATCCGCAGATTTCAGGTGAATCCAGCCTCGGCTGGTCGGTCGGCAGCTATTGAACGACAGCAAAAACGCGGAAAATGGGTCAGGATTCAACAGCTTTCGTTCAGACAGCGGAGTTCCGGTGTAGCTGACCGGGCTGAAATAAAGCTGCAGATTGACGCGAGGCGCGTCTGGATGGCTGCGGACAAACCCGCCTCCTTGATTGACGCTCATGGAAAGGGGGCCGCCGCGATCCCAAAGATAGCGCAGGCCAGCCTTAATTTTGCCTGTCAAGGGTCGCAGTTCATCATTCAGGGTCGGCACTGATGTTTTGTAGAAATAGCTAACGGCCAGATGATCCTGCATATTCTGGCCTACAGCCGGTGCATCGCTGAGAACCTCAATGCCCAAAGACTTGAGATGGTCTGCTCGCCCAATCCCCGAAAGATTGAGCAATTGGGGCGAGTTGATGGATCCGCCTGAAAGGATGATTTCTGACCTTGCCCAAACCTGTTTGAGCGAGGTGCCGTGGCGATATTCCACGCCAATGGCGCGCTTGCCCTCAAATAAAATGCGCGTTGCATGGCTTTTCGTGCGCAACGTTACGTGGCCGTTGCGCAGGGCCGGGCGAAGATATTCATTAGCCGTTGAGGCGCGGCGCCCTTTGCGCGTGTTGATTTGATAAATGCCAACGCCTTCACCATCAGGCGCATTAAGATCAGGCGCAAAGGGAAGGTGGAGGGCCTTGCCCGCTGCGATAAATGTCTGACACAGCGGATGTGCATGGGCGCTGATGTCTGTCACATGCTGCGGCCCGCCCGCGCCGTGATAGGCGCTTTCGCCCAGATCATGATCTTCGGCTTGTTTGAAATAGGGAAGAACATCGTTCCAACCCCACCCAGCATTGCCAAGCGCCGCCCAATCGTCAAAATCATGCGGCTGGCCCCGCACATGGACCATCGCATTGATCGAGCCAGAGCCGCCAATAACCTTACCACGCGGCCAATAGCTTTCTCGGCCCCCCAGGCCGGGGACGGCCTCAGTATCGTACATCCAATTGATTTTACGATCAAAAAAGGTTCGGCCATAGCCAATTGGCAGTTGAATCCAGACAGTCTGATCTGAGCCACCTGCTTCCAACAGCAAGACGCGCGTCTTGCCATCTGCCGACAGGCGATTGGCAAGCACACAGCCTGCGGTGCCAGCACCGACAATGACATAGTCGAACGTTTCGGTCATTGAACTGGGTGCTGTGTCATCTCGAGGTGCAGCATCGTGCCCGTATAGGGATTTGCGCGGGCAACCTCTTCATTCAGTTCTACGCCAAGGCCCGGTGCGGTTGGGGGGATGACATGGCCATTCTCAAACTGGATCGGCGTCTTTAAAATTTCACTGTGGAAACCGCCCCAATCCTCAATGCTCTCTAGGATCAAGAAATTGGGAGAACAGGTCGCAATCTGGATATTGGCCGCGCCGACAATTGGCCCGCAGTATAAATGCGGCGCAATCTGCGCATGATATACTTCAGCCATGCCGGCGATTTTCTTGGCTTCTAAAATGCCGCCAACGCGCCCCAAATTCATCTGAAGGATGGCAGCACCCCCCGCCTTTAAAAGGCGAGCAAAATCATATTTCGTGGTCAGCCGTTCCCCCGTTGCAATGGGAATGCTGGTGCCGCGGGCAACTTTGGCCATTTCTTCGGGAGCATCGGGCGGCACAGGCTCTTCCAGCCACAGCGGATCATAAGGCTCAAGCCGCTTGGCAAGACGAATGGCACCCGCCGCCGTCATTTGCCCATGCGTGCCGAAAAGCAGATCCGCCTTATTGCCAACCGCGGCGCGCAGTTGCTTACAGAAACGTTCAGACAGATCGAGCGCCTCTAGCGACAATTGGCGCCCATCAAACGCAGAATAAGGGCCGGCTGGATCAAATTTCAGCGCCGTAAAGCCCTGTGACAGGTAAAGCGCGGCCCGTTCGGCTGCCAAATCGGGATCATGATAGACATCCGTTTTGTCGCCCGGTCGCGGATAGATATAGGTGTAGGACCGAAGCCGCTCATGCACCTGCCCACCCAATAGCTTGTAGACAGGTTGATTGGCAGCTTTGCCCACAATGTCCCAGCAGGCCATTTCCAGAGCCGACAATACGCCCATGAGTGTCAGGTCTGGGTGTTGCGTAAACCCGCTTGAGTACACGCGCCGCCATATGGACTCGATATTGTGCGGATCATGCCCAGCCAAATAGCGAGCAAAAACATCCTCGATCATCTTCGCGACCAGATGCGGCTCAAATGGCACGCAATAGGCTTCACCCACGCCAGATAGGCCATCATCGGTCGTCATTTTGACGAACACGAAATAGCGGCCACCGAAATGGGGCGGGGGATTACCAACAACAAAGGTTTCGATATCAGTCAGCTTCATGCTGGATAAACCCATTGATAACTTTGATTTCTAGGAAGTCGTGAAGGCCAAAAACGCCCCATTCACGGCCATTGCCTGATTGTTTATACCCCCCAAAGGGAGAGCAATAATCTTGCCCGGCGCCATTGAGGTAAATGCTGCCAGCACGAATTTTGCGCGCGACGCGGCGTGCGCGTTCTAAATCGCCAGACTGAATATAGCCGGCAAGGCCATAGGGCGTGTCATTCGCAATGCGAACTGCCTCCGCCTCATCCTGAAAAGGAATCATCACCAGCACAGGCCCAAAGATTTCTTCCTGCGCAATCGTCATCTTATTGTGCACATGGGCAAAGATTGTTGGCTTTACATAATAGCCACGGTCAAAGCCCTCGGCGCGCCCAAGGCCACCCGCCACAAGATGTGCGCCTTCATCAATGCCAGCTTTGATCAGCGCCTGAATCTTATCAAATTGTGCTTTGCTGACTACGGGGCCTAGATGTGGCCCTTTTTCCATGGGATCGCCCAGCGTCACACCCGCCGCAACGCGGGCTGCAATTTCAACTGCGGCGTCATAGGCTGACGCCTCGACCAGCATTCGGGTTGGCGCATTGCAGGATTGGCCTGTGTTGCCGAAACAGTGCAGGATACCGCGGGTCACAGCAGCGTCCAGCCCGGCATCGGCAAAAATGATATTGGCCGATTTGCCGCCAAGCTCTTGAGAAACACGTTTTACCGTGTCTGCCGCAGATTTCGCGATTTGGATCCCGGCGCGTGTTGACCCAGTAAAGGACACCATATCCACGTCTGGGTGGCCGGTCAGGGCATCACCGATCATGGCGCCTGTGCCATGAACCATGTTGAAGACGCCAGTTGGAAAGCCTGCCTCGTCGATAAACTCGGCAAAAAGCTGGGCCGAAAGCGGCGAAATTTCGCTGGGTTTCAGCACCATCGTGCACCCCGCAACAAGTGCGGGCCCGATTTTCGCTGCGAGTTGATTGATAGGCCAGTTCCAAGGCGTAATCAGCACGCAGACGCCCACAGCTTCATAGGTTAGATTGCCAGTTGAGCCGATTGGGCTGTCCCAATTCATGCTGCGTGCAGCGCGGACGGTTTCCTTCAAATGCCCCGGGCCGCATTCCGCCTGTGCGTTGAACGACAGATCATAAGGGGCGCCCATTTCCGTTGAAATGGCTGAGACCATTTCGTCATAGCGCCGCTCAAAAATGCCGATCAGCTTTTCAACAAGCGCGAGCCTGTTCTCAAGTGGCAGTGCGGAATAGGCATCAAAGGCGGCGCGGGCGGCCTGAACGGCACGGTCCACATCGTCAGGCCCGCATAAGGCAATGATCGCGCAAGGCTCTTCCGTTGCGGGGTTAATCGCCTCAAGCGTTTGCGTTGAAGTTAGCGGCGCAACCCACTGTCCATTAATGTAGGATTTTAGGGGTGTATCAAACATAGCCAACTGCCCGCTTCTGATCTTCAATGATGTATTTTTCAGCCCGCCAATAATGCCAAGCCGCCCAGAAGCCGCTGGGTGCAAGGATTAGCTGCGCCAGACGCAGTGAGTCTGCATCTGCGCCCGCCGGACCAGCAAAATAATCACTCAACGCCCCGACAAGGCCGGGCGCCACGATCAGATTTAGGACATTAGCAATCAGCAAAGAGATGGCAATTGCCATGGCCCGCATATTGGGGGCTGCCAAATTCTGGCACAGCGCCATTGCAGGGCCAATATAGAAATAGATGGTTGGGATGAACAGCCACCACATAATCTTCGCAACGGCCAAGTCATGCGTCCAATAGGCATAGAAGGAAGGCAGCGTTCCCAATGCGGTGACCACAGCCAACAGCCGGGCGATGCGGCGCGGGTCAGCATAGCTGGGCCGCGCAACAACCCAAGCGGTCACCAGCGATGCCCCAATGCCGCCGATGAGGTAAATTTCCCCCAGCAAACGGCCTGCTTCCCCTTCATTCATGCCATAGGTCCGCTGCAGGAAGAGGGGGGTGAACCACATCAAGCCCCAGCCCCAAAAGGCAGACAAGCCCGCGCCCATCATGCCATGAACGGCGGATTTCTGAGACCAGAGAAACTTGAGTGTTTCCATTACAGTAGCCGCTTTGTCTCCCGAAACAGCGTCGAGCCGGCCACGTTTGGGTTCTTTAATGGTCACGAGAATGATGACAGCTAGGATGATGCCAGGAATGCCCAGAACCAAAAAGGCCGAGCGCCAGCCATGATTGGTCGATACAAGGCCCGCAATGTCTGAGCCCAGCCATGCCCCAATAGGCGCGCCTAAGGCGAAAATTGTCATTGCCATTGAACGACGATCAGCTGGAAAATAATCGGCAATAATGGAGTTGCAGGCCGGGGTGCCGCCGGCTTCGCCCACGCCCACGCCAATGCGCGCCAGTAACAGGTCAAAATAGCCCCGTGTGTACCCCGTCAGCGCTGTCATGGCGGACCATGCAGCAACCGAGGCCGCCAGCAGCTTTTTCCGGTTGGTCCGGTCTGTCAGCCAGGACAGGGGTATGCCCATGATGACGTAAAAGAGCGCCAATGGAATGCCGAGTGACGCGGCGCCAGTATCGCTTAAATTGAGTTCTTCGCTAATTGGTCCCAACAATGTGGAGAGGACATAACGATCTGCAATGCTAATCGTATAGACAAGCATCATGATGAAAAGGACATACCAGCGCTGGCCCAGCGTTGATACGGTGTCGGCGTCTACAGGATTTTGAGTTGCCATTATTTACCCTCTCATCATCGTGCCAATTCCGGCCCTAAAACGTCGCGTAATGGGTCAAGATATGGCGAGAAATTTTCCCACTGATCGACGCCGCTGCGGAACAGTGGCTGGCGCACTTGCTCAGAACTGGCGGTGCGGACAGCGCGTTCAGTCTGGTGGAAGTTGATGCAGGCTTCTTCAAAGTCGAGGCCACAGAAATCAAGCACGCGGCGCACCTGCGTTTCCAAATCATCAACAACGTCTTCATACTGAACTTTGAGGACCTTGCCGGGCAGAACCTTGTCCCAATGATCCATCAGCGCGACATAGTCTTTGTAATAATGGCCAATTTCCTCAAGGCCGTAGGTGAATTCCTGCCCCTCGGCGAACAATTGTTTAAACCCAGAAAAGCAGCAGCCCATTGCACTGCGACGCGCATCAATGATTTTTGCATTGGGCAGGATCATGTGGATCAGGCCAATATGCCGAAAATTATTGGGCATTTTATCAATGAAAAAGGGCTTGTTGGTTTTGCGGTGAATGCGCGTGTCGCGCAAATAGGCTTCGCCAAAGGCCCGAAGGTCGTCGCGCGACAATTCGTTGAGATTGGCGGGATAACGCGCTTCTTCTCCAACGCGACGTCGGCCATCCAGCTTGTGCGCAAGGGCCAGAATATTTGGCAACTCCATCGTGCCTTCCACTTGGCTATGCGAAGCCAGAATTTGCTCTAGCAACGTAGAGCCTGCGCGTGGCAAGCCGAGAATGAAAATGGGGTCCTGCGCTGCAAACCCTGCGCCGGCCGTATCTGCAAAGAGTTGCGGTGTGCAATGTTCAATCTGCAGACCAATTTCCTTGGAAATCTTCCGCCAATCATACCCAACTTCATCACGTTTTAGGCGGTTGCCGCGCTCATAATAGTCAAAGGATGTGGCATAATCCCCGCTATCTTCCAGCGCTTTGCCAATGGCGAAGCACAGATGATAGCGATCGACGAGCTGGGTGGTCGCCTGATCTTCAATGTCGCGCATCTTCGACACGAGGCCCGCGTCAAAGCGATAGGTTTTCAGGTTGGCAAGGCTCCAATACGCGTCGCCAAAATCGGGGCGGACACGATAGGCTTGGCTATAGGCCTCAATGGCTTCTTGCTGGCGCCCCGTCGTTTTCAGCGCATGGCCCAATGTCAGGTGTACGCTGGGATTGCCAGGTTGGGCTGCGGCAATAGTCTTATAAATAGACAGCGCTTCATCAAAATTCCCAACGCCCAAGCTCTGATTGGCATAGAGCATTTCAACTTGCGGATTTTCTGGGTCGTTTTCACGCAGGATTTTAGCTTGTTCGAGGGCCTGCGCAAATTTCTGCCGACTTTGCAGGACTGTTACATAATCAAAGCGGGCGCCGGGGTTTTCGGGCTCAAGCTCGACTGCGGATTCCAAAAGAAACTCGGCCTCGTCCAGCACGTTAAACTGTGTGCCAATCTGCGCCAGAAGCCGCATGGCTTCGACATGGTGCCCATGCGTCTGCAAAAAGGCGCGGCACAGCTTTTCCGCCCGCAAGAAACGGCCTTCTTCAATAAGGCTGGCAACTGTCAACAACTCAGGGGGAAGGGCGCTCCAATATTCGCTCTGAATCTCGGCAAATTCGGCTGCTGCGGTGCGGCCTGCCGCGCGATTGAGGCGCGCAAGCATGTTCCAGCTGGCGAGCAAGGCGCGATTATGGGCCACTGCATTTTGATAGGCCATCAAAGCGGCAGTGCTATCGCCCATGTCTCTGAGGCAATGGCCCTGTTCCTGATGGGCACGGCCATTTGCGGGGTTGATGGAGATTAGGCGCTTAACTGTTGCAAGCGCCTCAGCAAATTTACGCTGCGTGCGTTGAGAAACGGCAAGAATGTACAGCGCATCGCGATTGTCAGGCTGGTCGGCCAAGAGCTGCTGGCAGAGCGTTTCTGACTCTTTGGCTTGCCCCTTTTGCAGCATCTCGCGCGCTTTGGCTGCGATGGCATCGCTATCAAGGGGGGTAACCGTAACGTTCATGGCCTGCAAATCCTTATCTTGCGGCAAATTCTACGAAGATATGAGTGCCAAAGTAAGGACGTTCGTGTGACGATGTCAGTCTAAAAATATCTGGCAGTGTAGAAAAGAAAAATCCCGCCCCATTTTTGGTGGGGCGGGATCTATCAGATGCTTACATCTTGTAAGACAAGCGCAGGCCGATCGTCCTTGGGCGTGACGTGGTCACGCGCAATTCACCATCATTGCCGCTCTTGAAGAGCTCCGGCTTGGCGTTGGTCATGTTTTCGCCAAACAGCTCAATCGTCCAATTGTCACGGCCAGCGCCAATGGCGGCATTGACCATGGTATAGGCCTTTTGGTCTTCCGACGCACGAACCGGAACGATCACGTCACCCGGCTTCACAGTTACGCCGTTATAAACAACGGGAACCTGTGCGACATAACCCAAATGGGCGTTGAAGGTCGGGAACTTGATGTCAACATTGTCAAACACCGTTGAGATGCTCTTGCCGACATAGTTCACGCCAGCCTGCACATAAGGACGCAGGCCCGAGGTGGTTTCCCACTCATAACGACCGCGAATATTGCCCTGGAATTTGGGGCTCAGCGCAAGCGGGCTGCCAACGGGGCGAAGAACTGAGGCGTTCTTGAGCCATTTTGTCAGCTTCGAGTCATTATAAGAGAATGCGGAATTGATCGTGAACTCGGGCGTTGCACGCCAAGTCACATCACCTTCAAGACCGCGGATCCGGGCGTTTGTGAAGTTCGTCGTGAACGTCTGGTTAGAGATGTTCTGATCGAAAATCGTCTGCTGAATGTTCGTCCAATCAATTTGATAGGCCGCAAAATTCAGCTGCATCCGACGATTAAGCAGCGGGAATTTACCGCCGATTTCATAGTTCTTCACTTCATCCGGAACATAATATTTCAGGCCGTCGCACGCCGCAGTTGTGGCGTTACACGGCTTGCGGTTGAACCCGCCCGGACGGAAGCCTTCCGAATAGGTTGCATAGACCAGCCCGCCATTGTCGAGCTTGTAGGTCACGTTCCCCTTGAAGATGAAGCCATTATATTTGGCAGGCGACAGGCCCTTCAACGTCTGGCGAAGATCAGCCGAGATGTTGTAGGTCCGCGGCGGATTTGCACCTGCCGTATAGGTTCCCGTTGCCGGGTTATACACAGCGCGTGAACCACCAAAGCTACCATTTGACGAACCAACCATTGAGGCCTTTTCGTCATAATAACGTGCACCACCGGCGACCGTCAGCTTTTCCGGAATAAGGTCGTAAGATACTTCGCCATAGGCGGCCATCTGACGGTCTTTGCGTACGACATCGTTGAAGAAGCCAACTTTGACCGGCTTTACGCCGCCATCAAGCGGTTGGACCGAAGGATTGGCCGAACGCGGATAGATGAAGCCAGCGGCTGTCTGGAGATACGACCAATCGGTGTTATCTTCGAGACGCAGATCGTCATAGAACAAGCCAGCCGTTGTCCGGAACCGGTTTTCTGCTGGCGACGTAACGCGAAACTCTTGCGTGAAACGCTTGGTTTTGTTGCGTACCGAATAGCTCTTATTGGGAGCATAGCAGGTCTTGCCGATGTTTCCGTTGTAAGCGGCCGTGTAATAAACACCGCGATCGCACTCATAATATGGCAGATAGAGGCCGATATTGGAGTAAGATGCATAATCCGCCACCTGACGGGCATCATGCTTCAAGAACGACCCTGTATAGATCATGTCCAAGGTGCCGAGACGGCCATTCACCGTCCACGTCGTTTCCGAGAACTTATCTTTCAACTTGTTGGCGCCAAACTGTGTGACCTTCATCGGGCCAACAGCGGGCTCATAATCAAACACGCCATCCGTATCGAGCTGCTGGCGCATGTGCATCAGGTCAATCGACCAATCATCATTCACTTGATAGGTCGCAGCGATGCGGCCGCCAGAATAGGTGGCGTCGTTGTAGTTATTCTCAACAAACGCATCGTTGTTGATCGTCTGACGGGTCGGTGCAACATAGGTTGAGCCGGTGCAGTTCACGACACCCGTACAAGACTGGATCGCGCGCAGAACGAGCAGCGGGTTACCTGTTGGCAACTTGCCGGCAACGCCCACATTGCCATTGAACGGCATCTGATAGGTCGCAGCGACGTTATCAATGTACCCGCCCTGACGGTCCGAATAGGCGACCAAGCGGATCGCGAACTTGTCCTTGATGACAGGAATGTTCACAAAGCCATTAACGCCTGTGCTTTCTTCGCCACCCTTGGTGAACGAGTGGCTCGTGTTCACGCCAACGCCAAAATCGCTGAGATTCGGCTTGTTGGTGATGTAACGAATGGCGCCGCCCATTGCGCTGGCGCCGAACAAGGTGCCCTGCGGCCCCGCCAGCACTTCGACGCGCTGAAGGTCTACCGCGTACACATCAAGGTTACGGCCAACGAGCGATGCCGGCGCGTCATTCACATAAAGCGCGACGCTGGGGCTGACCCCGGCGGTCCCGTTAATCTGAATGCCTGCAGTGTCCGTTGAAAGGCCACGAATATAGATTGAGGATGTGCCAGGGCCACGCGATGCCGCGCGAACATTAGGCAGATATTCGACAAGATCGTCAAAGTTCGCGACGTTCAAGCTCGAGAGGCTGTCGCCACTCAAAGCTTGGATTGCCAGCGGCACCTTGTTGATGGCTTCTTCACGACGCGTAGCCGTCACAACGATGTCGGGAATCGCACCATCGTCGCTTGTTGCGTTGCTATCCTGCGCAAAGGCTGGGCCGCTGCCCGCGCCAAATGCGGCAAGAACGATTGTCGCTGTTGATAATTTTAGTAGTGCTTTCAAAGCCTCTCTCCCCTTTTAATCAGACCGCCTATCTACACGATACACGGCAATCCCACACGCGATAGTTTATTTTTATCCAGAGTCAGACGTGAAGCCCGATCCGAGGGCCAACAAATGAAGATTTTTTTGACAACGGTAAATTAAATTACTTCGGCAATCACGATATCTTCAGCCACCAATTAGATGACCTAATGCGGGGTTCTGAGCGTTGGAAATCCGGCAATGAGATAGGTAGTCGAATAAAAAAAGAATTTTAATCGGGGGAGCCTCATGGCGACAGATGCAGATTTTGTCCTGCTGATTTCAAGCGATGACCGCAAAGGTATTGTTGCGGCAGTCGCAAATTCGATTGTGAGCCAGGACTGCAACATCGTTGAAAGCGCGCAATTTGGCGATGCGTCAACGGGTCGCTTTTTCATGCGCGTGGCGTTTAGCGTCCCTGCCGGCATGACTTTGGATATGTTTTCAGAGGTTTTTCTGCCGGTCGCGACAGCTTTCCGGCTTGATTGGCGCGTTCATGATCTGAGCCACAAGCTGCGCGCTATGATCATGGTCAGCCAAGGCGGGCATTGCCTGAACGACTTGCTGTATCGGACATCAACCAACAGGTTGCGGATTGACGTTACCAGCATCGTTTCAAACCATCTGACATGGCAACGCCGGGCCGACCATGAAGGGGTGCCTTTCCATCATCTTCCAATTACGCCCGAGAACAAGCTTGAGCAGGAAGCCAAGCTATTGGCGATGGTGGAAGAGCAGCAGGTCGATCTGATTATTTTGGCGCGCTATATGCAGGTTCTATCAGACCAGCTTTGCCAGAAGTTAGATGGTCGCGTGATTAACATTCACCACAGCTTTTTGCCTGGGTTTAAAGGGGCTAAACCCTATCACCGGGCGCATGAGCGCGGCGTAAAAATGGTCGGCGCAACAGCGCATTATGTAACGGCAGATTTGGACGAGGGGCCAATCATCACCCAAGACGTGTCCGTTGTTGACCACGCAGACACCGTGGATGATTTGATTGCACAGGGCCAAGATACCGAAAGCCGGGTTTTGGCGCGGGCTGTGAAGCTGCACAGCGAGCATCGGGTCCTGCTGAATGGCAACCGAACCGTTATCTTTAAATAGGAGGCGCTGGTGTCACGAGAGCATCAAATGATGGCCTCGCTGGCGGACTTTGGCGTGGCTGTGGCGGTTCATGAACATGAGGCGGTCTACACGGTTGAGGAGAGCGCTGTCCTTCATGCAGAAATTGCGGGGGATCACACAAAAAATCTCTTCTTGAAGGACGCAGGCGGGGCGTTTTGGCTGGTGACAGCGCCGCATGATAAGCGTGTAGACTTGAAAGCGCTTCCTGCCGTCATGGGATCAAAAAAGCTTAGCTTTGGCAAGGCGGAAGATATGGAGCGGCTATTGGGTGTGACACCAGGCTCGGTAACCCCGCTCGCAGCGTTTAATGACCAAGAGGCAAAGGTAAGGGTGGTCCTCGATCGTCCCTTGGCGGTGTCTGGCTGCATGAATGTGCATCCGCTGCGCAATACAGCCACGCTAAGCATTGCCGGGCCAGATTTGATCAAGTTTTTGGCCAAGCACCAGCATGAGGTGTTGGTTGTTGATGTGCCAGAGCCTCAATAATGTGGCCACGCTATTGGATGGACGTTGTCGGCGTGGCTGTGTTAGCCCATTGGCTGGACTAACGAAGCCATAAATATCTGCAGATTCTTGAAGTTAAAGATAAGGATAATGGACGATGAAGACCCGAGCCGCTGTAGCCTTTGAAGCGAAGAAGCCGCTGGAAATTGTGGAGCTGGACCTTGAAGGCCCAAAGGCTGGCGAGGTATTGGTAGAGATTATGGCAACGGGCATTTGCCATACTGATGCCTACACGCTGGATGGGTTTGACAGCGAAGGTATTTTCCCCAGCGTTTTGGGCCATGAAGGGGCCGGCGTGGTGCGCGAGGTGGGTGCTGGCGTGACCTCAGTAAAGCCCGGTGACCATGTGATCCCGCTGTACACGCCGGAATGCCGCCAGTGTAAGTCCTGCCTGTCGGGCAAGACCAATTTGTGCACGGCGATCCGCGCGACGCAGGGCAAGGGGCTGATGCCTGATGGCACGACGCGCTTTAGCTATAAGGGCCAACCCATTTATCATTACATGGGCTGCTCCACCTTTTCGAACTTCACTGTTCTGCCTGAAATCGCAGTCGCCAAGATCCGCGAAGACGCGCCGTTCCAGACCAGCTGCTATATCGGCTGTGGCGTGACGACGGGCGTTGGTGCCGTTATTAACACCGCCAAGGTGCAAGTAGGCGATAATGTGGTCGTTTTCGGCCTGGGCGGCATTGGCCTCAATGTCATCCAGGGGGCACGTTTGGCTGGCGCCAATAAGATCATTGGGGTCGACATCAACCCCGATCGCGAGGAATGGGGTCGCAAATTTGGCATGACGCACTTCCTCAATTCCAAGGGAATGAGCCGCGAAGATGTGGTCGCCAAGATTGTGGAAATGACCGATGGCGGCGCAGATTATACCTTTGATGCGACCGGCAATACAGATGTGATGCGGACAGCGCTTGAGGCCTGCCATCGTGGCTGGGGCACCAGCATCATCATTGGCGTGGCGGAAGCCGGCAAGGAAATTGCAACACGGCCTTTCCAATTGGTCACAGGCCGCAATTGGCGCGGTACTGCCTTTGGAGGCGCCAAGGGCCGCACAGATGTGCCCAAAATCGTCGATATGTACATGCAGGGCAAGATTGAGATTGACCCGATGATTACCCATGTGATGGGCTTGGAAGAGATCAACACGGCCTTTGACCTGATGCATGCCGGCAAGTCCATCCGGTCCGTCGTGGTTTTCTAAAGCAACTTAGCATGATTTTGACCTCACCAGAGCCGCCACATCATCGTTCCGATGCGCCAACCGCATCTCGAGACGTGCTGTGACTGTTCAGGACATTCTTGACCGCCATCGTGGTATTGAAGGGGCTTTGTTGCCTATCTTGCACGATGTTCAGGCGGCGTTCGGCCATGTGAGTGAAGAGGCAATCAAGACAATTGCCTCTTCACTCAACTTAACACGCGCCGAAGTTCATGGTGTGGTTAGCTTTTATCATGACTTTAAATCCGCGCCTGAGGGGCGGCCTGTGCTGAAGATATGCCGGGCAGAGGCCTGTCAGGCGCGTGGCGTGGATGCTTTGGTCTCAGAATTGGCGGACAATGGCCGGGTGAAGCTTGAAACAGTCTATTGCTTGGGCCTGTGCTCTGTTGGGCCAGCGGCCATGACGGGTGATAAGGTTCATGCCCGGTTGGACACGGCCAAGCTTCAGGCTTTGGTGGACTCGCTATGAAGGTGCGTATTTCTGATGACGCACTGGCGCTGGCCTGCGGGGCGGATGATGTTGCTGCGGCGTTTGAGGCGGCCGGCGCGGACGTGGAGCGGACATCCTCTTGGGGTATGCATTGGCTAGAGCCGTTGGTGGAAATTGATGGCATTGGCTATGGACCGGTGGCTGTTGAGGATGTTGCCTCACTTGTCAGCGGGCAGGGCGCCTCCGTGTCGATTGGCGTCATTGCAGACCACCCCTTCATTGCCCGCCAGCAAAGGTTGACCTTTGCGCGCGCTGGCAAAACGCGACCCTTGAACTTGGCGGATTATGAAGCCACGGGCGGCTGGGCAGGCCTGCGCCAAGCGCGCCAATTGGGCGCAGAGGCTGTGATAGAAGCGCTGATTGACTCAGGTTTACGGGGACGCGGCGGGGCTGGTTTTCCCGCGGGCATCAAATGGCGGACTGTGGCGCACGCCCAAGCTGATCAGAAATACATCGTTTGCAACGCTGATGAGGGCGATAGCGGCACCTTTGCTGACCGGATGGTGATGGAGGGTGACCCCTTCCAACTGATTGAAGGCATGGCCATTGCCGGTTTTGCCGTGGGCGCAACCAAGGGGTATGTCTATATTCGGTCTGAATATCCGCATGCCATTCAGAAGATGCAGGCCGCTGTCCGGGCCTGCGCCCATATTGTGGCCCCCTTTGATGTCGAAATTCGCGTTGGGGCAGGGGCTTATGTGTGTGGGGAGGAAACGTCGCTCCTTAACTCGTTAGAGGGGAAGCGGGGTGAAGTCCGCGCGAAACCGCCACTACCCGCGCTAGAAGGTTTATTTGGAAAGCCAACAGTCGTGAACAACGTTCTGACATTGGCAACCGTGCCTTGGATTATGGCGCATGGTGCGCAGGCTTATGCGGATTATGGCATGGGCCGGTCGCGCGGGACAATGCCCATCCAGATTGCAGGCAATGTGCGTTTTGGCGGGCTGTTTGAAACCGCCTTTGGGATCACCCTGGGCGAATTGGTGACGGACATTGGTGGCGGCGCAGCGTCAGGGCGGCCTGTGCGGGCCGTGCAAGTGGGTGGGCCATTAGGGGCCTATCACCCGCCAAGCCAGTTCGACACGCCGTTTGATTATGAAAGTTTTGCCGAGATTGACGGTCTGATTGGCCATGGCGGCTTGGTCGTTTTTGACGATAGCGTCGATATGGCAAAGCAAGCCCGGTTTGCGATGGAGTTTTGCGCGGCAGAAAGCTGCGGCAAATGTACCCCGTGTCGATTGGGCTCCACCCGTGGCCTTGAAACGCTCGACCACATTGTTGCAGGCGATAATGTTGCTCAAAACCTCGCGCTTGTTGAAGATTTGTGTGATACCATGAAGTTTGGATCGTTATGTGCGCTCGGCGGATTTACGCCATATCCCGTGCTCTCGGCGATCAAGCATTTTTCTGAAGATTTTGGCGAACGGTGACCACATGACCTATCAGCCGCAAAGTGATTTTGGGACACCCGCTGCGACGTCAGATGCGCAGATTACACTGACCATTGATGGCCGGACTGTGACGGTGCCCGCTGGCACGTCCGTCATGCGTGCAGCCGCTGAGCAGGGCACGTCGATTCCAAAGCTGTGTGCAACAGACAGTCTTTCGGCCTTTGGGTCTTGTCGGCTTTGCCTTGTAGAGATTGATGGGCGCCGCGGCACGCCTGCCAGCTGCACGACACCGGTTGAACCCGGCATGGTCGTCCATACGCAAACACCACGTCTCCAAAAGCTCCGCAAGGGTGTGATGGAGCTGTATATTTCTGATCACCCACTTGATTGCCTGACATGCGGCGCCAATGGCGATTGCGAATTGCAGGATCAGGCGGGTGCGGTTGGCCTGCGCGATGTGCGTTATCAGCCCGTCGAGACGCATCTTGGCCAAGCCAAAGACCAATCTAACCCCTATTTTGATTTTGATCCTTCCAAATGCATTGTGTGCTCGCGCTGTGTGCGCGCTTGTGACGAAGTGCAGGGGACCTTGGCTCTAACCGTGCAAGGCCGAGGATTTGGATCAAAAATCTCGGCAGGCATCGCGTCTGATAACTTTCTTGGGTCAGAATGCGTCTCGTGCGGGGCGTGTGTTCAGGCCTGCCCCACCGCGACATTGATTGAAAAGAAGGTGGTCGAGATTGGCACGCCCGAACGTGCAGTCGTCACGACCTGTGCCTATTGTGGTGTCGGCTGCACCTTCCGTGCTGAGATGCGGGGCGAACAATTGGTGCGGATGGTGCCCTGGAAAGAGGGTAAGGCCAATCGCGGCCATAGTTGCGTTAAGGGCCGGTTTGCTTGGGGCTATGCCCAGCACCAAGAACGCATATTGAAGCCAATGATCCGCCGCTCTATCCAAGATCCGTGGCAGGAAGTGAGCTGGGATGACGCACTCGCTTATGCCGCGTCCGAGCTGAAGCGGATCAGCGCCACTTATGGCAAACAGGCTTTGGGCGGCATCACCTCATCGCGCTGCACCAATGAAGAAACATTCCTGGTTCAAAAGCTTGTCCGCGCTGGCTTTGGAAACAACAACGTGGATACTTGCGCGCGGGTTTGCCATTCGCCAACCGGATATGGCTTAAAGACAACGTTTGGCACATCTGCCGGCACGCAAGACTTTGACAGCGTAGAAGATAGCGATGTCATTTTGGTCATTGGGGCGAACCCAACCGATGGCCACCCCGTTTTTGCCAGCAGAATGAAGCGGCGCTTGCGCAAAGGTGCCAAGCTGATTGTCATCGATCCGCGCCGTACGGATCTTGTTCGCTCTCCGCATATTGAGGCACAACACCATTTGGCGCTTCAGCCCGGCACCAATGTGGCTGTGCTAACCGCGATGGCGCACACCATTGTGACTGAAGGCCTCGTCAACGAAGCCTTTGTCAAAGAGCGTTGCGATTGGGATGAGTATCAAGACTGGGCAAGTTTTGTCTCAGAAGACCGCAACAGTCCCGAAGCGCTGGAGCCGGTTACCAAAGTGCCAGCCGCAGATTTGCGGGCAGCTGCGCGCCTTTATGCAACAGGCGGTAATGGCGCCATTTATTACGGTCTGGGCGTTACAGAGCACTCGCAAGGCTCGTCCACGGTGATGGCCATCGCCAACCTGGCAATGGCGACGGGAAATATCGGGCGGCGTGGCGTTGGCGTGAACCCGCTGAGAGGCCAGAATAATGTGCAAGGTGCCTGCGATATGGGCAGCTTCCCGCACGAATTGGCAGGCTATCGCCATATTTCTGACGCTGCCACGCGGGCGCTGTTTGAGCGGGAATGGGGAGTCCAGCTAGAGTCTGAGCCGGGCCTGCGCATTCCAAATATGCTCGACGCCGCAACTGATGGTGTGTTCAAAGCCATTTATATTCAGGGCGAAGACATTCTTCAGTCTGACCCCAATACGCATCATGTCGCTGCAGGATTGGAAGCGATGGAATGCGTGATTGTGCATGATCTGTTTTTGAATGAGACGGCCAATTACGCGCATATCTTTTTGCCCGGGTCGACCTTTCTTGAGAAAAACGGCACGTTCACCAATGCCGAGCGGCGCATTCAGCCCGTCCGCAAGGTTATGACGCCCTTGAACGGGTATGAAGATTGGGAAGTGACGCAAAAGCTGGCGCAAGCGCTGGGGCTGGATTGGAATTATGCCCATCCGTCTGAGATTATGGATGAGATTGCCCGATTAACGCCGAGTTTTGCGGGCGTCAGCTTTGATCGGCTAGATCAAGAAGGCTCGCTGCAATGGCCGGTGAATGAGAGCGCACCAGACGGGTCGCCCATTATGCACGTTGACGGGTTCGTTCGCGGCAAGGGCAAGTTTGTCGTGACTGATTATGTCCCGACCGATGAACGCACCGGCCCACGTTATCCGCTTTTGCTGACCACAGGCCGTATTCTCAGCCAGTATAACGTCGGCGCGCAAACCCGTCGCACGGATAATGTGGTGTGGCATGAAGAGGATTTGCTGGAAATTCACCCCGTTGATGCCGAAAATCGAGGGATTAAGTCGGGCGATTGGGTTCGTCTGGCCAGCCGTGCGGGGGAAACGACTTTGCGGGCCACTGTGACGGAGCGTGTGGCACCTGGCGTGGTCTATACCACCTTCCACCACCCACTTACGCAAGCAAATGTGGTCACGACTGATTATTCAGACTGGGCGACCAATTGCCCGGAATATAAGGTGACTGCTGTTCAGATTTCTCCATCCAACGGGCCGACAGAATGGCAAGAAAGCTATGCCAAGCTGCAGAATAATGCCCGGCGCATTGCAAAGGCTGAGGCGGCTGAATGACGTCTACGACGGACAATCTTGTTCGGATGGCGAACCAGATTGCTGCCAATTTGCAGCATGAGCCGGATGTTCCCAAAGCGGTCGCAGAGCATATCCGCCTGTTCTGGGATCCGCGGATGCGCCAGCTTATCCTCGCGCCTGACGTCTCGGGCGTCTCGCCTGATGTCGCGAGTGCGCTTGACCAGCTTCGAGACGCGTCATGACAGCTTTTCGGGAGGTGCCAGTCCTCCGATTAACGCCTGATGACGTAACCTCTGCATCACGATCTCTGCCAGTCGAAGCCCCTGTTGCTATTGAGTTTAATGGCATCAGCTATGCTGTGATGATGGCGACGCCGGATCAGCTTGAAGATTTTGTAACGGGGTTTTCCTTGTCGGAACGGATCATCGGATCAATCGATGAGCTTGAAGACATGGATATTTATGAAACCGAAAAAGGATGGATCGTCCGAGTTCTCCTGGCACAGCATAGGTTTGAGCCTATGCTCAACCGGGTTAGGGTGCGCGTATCAGAAAGCAGCTGTGGCCTGTGCGGGATGGAGAATCTGGAGCAATTGGCAGCGCCCTTACCGCCTGTTGAGGCGCGCGTGGATGTTGCGCCAAAGGCGATGTTTTCAGCACTTGCCGCGCTTCGTGCGCATCAGCCTTTGACTGCAAGGACGGGTGGCGCGCATGTCGCGGCTTTTTGCGATCCCCTGGGCAAAATCCTGTATGCGCGCGAAGATGTTGGCCGCCATTGTGCGCTGGATAAGCTGATTGGGGCCTTGGCGCGTGCGGGAACATCGCCCAAAAATGGGTTCTTTTTGCTGTCTTCTCGGTGCAGCTATGAACTTGTTGAGAAAACAGTCATTGCGGGCTGTTCCTTGCTTGTCACCATTTCCACAGCGACAAATCTGGCCGCAGATCGCGCTGCTGCGGCAGGCTTGCGCTTGGTCGCCTTGGCGCGGCCGGATGCCATGCTCGATCTGTCCCGCCCGGCTGACCAGTTAACTGAGGGCGGCGCTTGAATATGACGCCAATTCTCCAAGATGGTCACGGCCGGACATTTGAGTATCTGCGTCTATCGCTGACTGATGTCTGTAATTTTCGGTGCAGCTATTGTCTGCCCAATGGGTATCAAAAAAAGCCCGGAACTCCGGTCAATTTATCCGTCGATGAAATCCGCCGGCTGGTGACAGGTTTTGCACGGCTGGGCCTGTGGAAGGTGCGTCTAACGGGCGGTGAGCCCACGTTGCGGGACGAATTTCTAGACATTGCGCGGACTGTGGCTGACATCCCGGGTATCCGCCGGTTGGCGATGACAACCAATGGCTACCGCCTTGCAGAGCGGGCAGCAGACTATGCCGCGGTGGGGATCAGCGCCTTGAATGTGAGCGTGGACTCGCTTGATCCGAAACGCTTTTTGAAGATTACAGGCCATGATCGCTTGGCCGAAATACAGATGGGGATTGCGAAGGCACGCGAGGCTGGCATCACCTCAATTAAGCTCAATGCCGTTTTGATGCGTGACGTGAATGATGATGAGCTTGAGGGCTTTATTGACTTTGTTCAGGCGTATGGTGTTGCCCTGCGCTTTATAGAAGTCATGCGAACCAACGATAACATCGCCTTTTTTGAGCAGCATCACCTCTCAGGCCTCGCAATTGCTAATCGGCTGACCGAAATGGGCTGGCAACGGGTGCCAAGAGAACCGGGTGCCGGGCCTGCCATTGTCTATTCGCAACCCGGCTTGCCAGGCGAAATTGGCATTATTGCGCCTTATTCAAAAGATTTTTGCGCAAGCTGTAATCGGCTGCGCGTTTCGGCGACAGGTAAGTTCCACCTCTGCTTGTTTAGCGATCATGGCATTGATCTCCGCCCGCTTTTGCAAGCCGATGCGCAGGAAGATTTGCTGGTGGAAAAGATTATCAACTTAACCGGACAAAAAGCCCCGGCGCATCGTCTTCATGAGGGCAATAGTGGCGGGACCGCCCATTTTGCATCGATTGGGGGATAGGGTGAGCATCAATTGCATCTCTGTTGAGCTGTGCGGCTGTCTTGCC
>RFZB01000002.1 GCA_009920915.1 Sphingomonadaceae bacterium
TGTTCGATGGTGAGCTGGCGGTTCATGGTCGGTCTCCAGAAAGATCAATTGGGGTCGCTTGTGCGTTATGGTCTTAGCTTTGCAGGAGACGTGCCAAGTTTCAAAAACCTCAGAAATCCGCCATTTTTGGATGATTTGGCAGGATGGAGATGAATTTTTAATTGCGAACTATTGGGAAAATATCCTACATATTAGCAAATGAACCGGGACAATCCCTTTATTGGCCAATCGCTCGCTTTTCTCGACAGTGTTGAGCGAGTCAGCCGTGCCGCCCAACTCAACCGGCCCGTGTTGGTGATTGGGGAACGCGGGACAGGCAAAGAGCTGGTGGCAGAGCGACTGCACCGCCTCTCCCCTCGCTGGGATGGCCCCTTTGTTCCCATGAATTGTGCCGCCTTAACGGAAACGTTGATTGAGGCAGAATTATTCGGTCATGAGGCAGGGGCCTTTACGGGGGCGACGCGCGCGCGCGCCGGGCGCTTTGAAGAGACGGATGGCGGGACACTGTTTCTCGATGAATTGGGCACCTTATCGTCTGGCGCGCAAGAACGCCTTTTACGCGCCGTGGAATATGGCGAGGTAACCCGCATTGGCGCCAACCGGCCCATCCGCGTGGATGTGCGCATTGTGGCCGCCACCAATGAACATTTGCCGAGGCTGGTCGATCAAGGCCGGTTCCGCGCAGACTTGCTCGATCGGCTGTCGTTCGAGGTAATCACCTTGCCCCCATTGCGCGCGCGGGAGGGGGATGTGGCTCAGCTGTCTGATTTCTTTGGGCGGCGCATGGCATCAGAACTGGGCTGGCCCAGTTGGCCGGGCTTTTCCAAAGCGGCCATGGCCGAGATGGAAAGCTATGGCTGGCCCGGCAATATCCGCGAATTGCGCAATGTGTCTGAACGGGCGGTCTATCGCTGGGATGATCCCACAACGCCCGTAGCCGATATTGTTTTTGATCCCTTTGCCTCGCCGTGGCGGCCCATTACTGGGCAGGGCATGGCGTCAAACGAGGCGCCCGCCATGGCCGCAACGGTGACTGCGGCGGCGGCCGGTCCGGATGCACCGACGGAATTGCGTGCAGCCGTCTTTGCCTATGAACGCCAATTGTTAGAGGCGGCGCTTGTCCGTCATCGCCATAACCAGCGGGCAACCGCCAAGGCGCTTGGCCTCACTTATGATCAGTTGCGCCATTGTTTGAAAAAGCACGGCCTGTTGGACGGAGCGGTTTAGCGCGCAAAGGCGCAAAGGGCGCAAAGAAAAATGCATATCTCTGCGTCCTTTGCGTCTCTGCGCGATTATAAGTTGATAACCATGGTTGGCGCCTACGCCATCACATTGACATCAAACTGGCATCATGGATCCTGAACCAAGTTCAGGATGACGTTGGGCGGTTCAGGATGACGTTGAGCGGTTCCGGATGACCTATCCCGCCTATGCCTCTTTCGTCTCGTCCGCCGATGTTGAATGCCGCAAAATCATCGGGATGTTGATCGCCCCGAAGAGGAAGGTCAGCGGCAAGGCCCCCCAGAGCTTATACCCCATCCAAAACCCGGTTGAGCTATTGCGCCAGACCAGCTCATTCAGCAGCGCCATTCCCACAAAGAACCACGCAAAATTGCGTGTCAGCAAATGCCAGCCCTGTTGGCTTAACTCCGGATAGGCATGGGCCATGACGCGTTCCAACGTCGGCTTTTTGGTTAAGGTGCCGAAGAACAATATCCCCGCTACCATCGCGTAATAGAGCGTCGGCTTCATCTTGATGAACGTTTCATCATGCAGCCAGATTGTCAGCCCGCCAAAGAGCAGAACCATCACACCCGAAAACATCAGCAAGACGGAGACGCTGCCATGTTTGAGCTTTGACCAAATCAGCGCACTGAGCGTGGCCAGCATGAAGACGCCCGTCGCCACCCAGACATTTGCCAGCCAATAGGTGAGCAGGAAGAGGACAAGCGGCCCTAAATCCACAATCAAATTTTGCGACGGCGCGGCTTTGGGGTCTGGTTGGGTCATGATTTATCTGCCCCTGCAATAATCTGGGCGAGCTCGGCCGGATCAAAGGGCCGCAAGTCTTCCAGCGTTTCGCCCACGCCAATCGCATGAATGGGCAGGCCAAATTTTTCAGCCGCTGCCACCAGCACGCCGCCACGCGCCGTGCCATCCAGCTTGGTCATCACCAGCCCCGTCACACCCGCCACTTCTTTAAAGATTTCAATTTGTGAGAGCGCATTTTGCCCCGTGGTCGCATCCAGCACCAGCACGACATCATGCGGTGCGGCAGGGTTGAGGCGGCCAAGGACGCGGCGGATCTTGGCCAGCTCATCCATCAGTTCGCGCTTATTTTGCAGGCGGCCCGCAGTATCGACAATCAGAACATCAATGCCGGTTTCGGTCGCTTGTTTGACAGCGTCAAAGACAATGCCCGCCGCATCTCCGCCTTCAGGTCCTGAGACAATCGGCACGCCCAATCGCTCTGCCCAGATTTTCAATTGGCCAATGGCGGCGGCGCGGAATGTGTCCCCGGCTGCCAGCATCACGCCATAATCCTGCTCGAGGAAAAGATGCGCGAGCTTGGCAATGGTCGTCGTCTTGCCCGATCCATTCACGCCAATCACAAGGATGACTTGTGGGCGCGGAAAGGCAATCACATCAAGCGGCTTGGCGACGGGCGTCAGCGCGCTTTGGATTTCGTCTGCCACAACGGCGCGAATACCGGCTTCATCAATACCACGCTCATAGCGGCTATCGGCCAGCTTATCGCGGATGCGCCGGGCCGTCGCAGGGCCAAGGTCTGAGACAATCAGCGCTTCTTCAATCTCATCCAAAGCCTCGGCATCCAGCCGCGACTTGGTGACAAGGCCTGTCAGATTTTCGGTCAGCCGTTCCGATGTGCGCCGAAAGCCGCCCAGCAGCTTTTTGTGCCAGGGGGTGTTGGTCTCGTCGCTCATAGCACTTCGCCTAACAGCGTGTCGCCAGTGCTGGCAGTGATGGTCACAGTCATGACGCGGCCCTTTAAGGCATCTGAGCCACAACGGAAATCCCGCCCGCCGATAATTTCAACCCGCGCATGATTTTCAGCATGGCCGCTTTTGCCATCCAGCTCGACCAGGACGCGTTGCTCTGTGCCAATCAGGCTGGAAAGCCAGCGCGCTTTGCGTGCGGCAACATGGGCACGCAGTTGTTCTGCGCGGGCCCGTGCCACATCGCGGCCCAGTTGCGGCATACGGGCCGCCGCTGTGCCGGGTCGTGGGCTGTAAGGAAAAATATGTCCAAAAACCACGTCACAGGCATCAAGCAGATCAAGGCTATTGGCAAACATGGCATCGTCTTCGGTGGGGAAGCCTGCGATAATGTCCGCGCCAATCGCTATCTCTGGGCGCGCGGCTTTCAGCCGCTCAACCAAGCGAATGGCATCGCCGCGCAAATGCCGCCGCTTCATCCGCTTCAAAATCATATCATCGCCGGATTGGAGAGACAGGTGAACATGCGGCATTACGCGCGGCTCTTGCGTGATTAGCGCGAACAGCCGGTCATCAATTTCGATTGAATCCATGGACGATAGCCGCAGCCGCTCTAATGTGGGCGCATGGCGCAAGATGCGCTCCACTAGCTGTCCCAAATTGGACGTGCCGGGAAGGTCCGCCCCATAGCTGGTTAAATCCACGCCCGTCAGGATCACTTCGCGCTGCCCGCGATCCACGGCAGACTGCACGGCATCTATCACGGCTCCGGCGGGGACAGAGCGGCTTGCCCCACGGGCCAAAGTCGTCACGCAAAAAGTGCAGTCATGGTCACAGCCATTTTGCACCTCAATAAAGGCGCGGGCATGGTCCGCGCCTGAGACAGCAGGGCGAATGGCATTGCTGCCATCAAAAGGCAGACCAAAGCTCATCGGATTGCGCTTGTCCGCATTGGGGACAACAGCGTCGACTTCTGCCATTTGGGAAAAGCGGCTGGCGCTGGTTTCGGCGGCACAGCCTGTGACCACAATACGCGCCTCAGGCCGTTCGCGTTTCAAGCGACGAATGCTTTGGCGTGCTTGGCGTTCAGCTTCGGCTGTTACAGCGCAGCTGTTAATGATGATAAGCGCGGGCGCGTCCGCGCTGACGCCCGAGGCAGCCTCGCGGATTGCTTCGCCTTCTGCAATGTTCAATCGGCAGCCGAAATTGACCACCTCAACATGGCTCATCCGAACTGGCTCCAGTCGGCCGTGCCGGTAAAGACGTGCGTGGCCGGGCCGGTCATGCGGATCGTTTCGCCCGGTGCCCATGCAATCTGCAAATCGCCACCCGGCAGCGAGACGGTGACTGGGCTTTGCACCAGTCCGCGCCGAAGGGCGGCAACCGCCGTCGCGCAAGCACCCGTGCCGCACGCTTGGGTCAGGCCGGCGCCCCGTTCCCACACGCGCAATTTCAGATGGTTTGGCCCTGTAAGGCTGGCGACATTCACATTGATGCGCGCCGGGAAAAGCGGGTCTGTTTCAATCCCCGGGCCAAGGCAGGCAAGGTCCACCGCGTCTGCATCTTCGACAAAGAAGATGACATGCGGATTGCCCACATTGACAGCGGCGGGTGCCTCCAAATCTTCCCATCCCACGGGCATTTGGGCGGTATCCATTGCATAGGCCAGCGGAATGGCATCCCACTCAAAACGCGGTGCGCCCATATCGACAACAGCTTGATCGCCCTGCGCTTCGAGCGTGATAAGGCCGCCCAATGTTTCAACGCGTGATGTGCCGCCCAAAAGCAGCGCGACGGCGCGCGAGGCATTGCCACAGGCTTCTACTTCGCTGCCATCGGCATTGAAAATGCGCATTTGGGCATCGGCGACCGCGGAGGGGCCAAGCAAGATCAATTGATCACAGCCAATGCCCGTGCGCCGGTCTGCAATCGCACGGGCGCGGGCTGCGCTCATATCAACAGGCGCAGTTCGGCCATCAATGACAACAAAGTCATTGCCAAGGCCATGCATCTTGTAAAAGCGGTCCACCATGTCAGGCGCTTTAGGGCGATCTGGCCCTTAAGTCCAACGGGCGGCGTTGTGATTAGCCCCTTTGCCGGGCTGCAGCCCCACTTGCTGACAGAGGCAGAAGTTGGCGTTCCGCCAATAAGCGGCGGACCTGCGAAATGGGCATGGGATGGCCATAGAGCCAGCCCTGCCCTTTGTTCACGCCAATTTCGCGCAGCCGGTTTTCAATATCGGCCCGCTCAACCCCTTCGGCTGTGACGGGTAGGGACAAATTGTCGCCCAGCCGGGCAATGGCATTCACAATGGCGGCGCTTTCGGGATTGTCGAGCAGCGACAGAATAAAGCTCTTGTCGATCTTAATCCGGTCAAACGGTAAAGCGCGCAAATGGGCAAGCGAGCTATAGCCAGTGCCAAAATCATCCAGTGCAAGACGAATGCCTTGGTTTTTCAGGCTTCCCACAATCGACTGCGCCAGCGGCAGATTATCAAACAGCCCCGTCTCGGTGATTTCAATTTCCAGTCGATGGCCGGGAAAGCTGGTTTCAACCAGCAATTTGACCAGTTTTTGCGCCAGCCAAGGATCGCGCATCTGCAAAGGCGATAAGTTAATGCTGATGCTGAGCTCTGGGTCCCATTCGCGCGCTTCAATCAAGGCTTGGCGAATGACAGAGAAGGATAGATCACCAATCAGGCCCGTTTCTTCTGCCACCGGGATAAACTGCGTGGGCGGAATATGGCCCAGCATGGGGTGGTTCCAGCGGGCCAGAACTTCAAAGCCCGACAGTCGACCTGTTGCTAAGTCTACTTGCTGTTCAAAATAGGGCTCAAATTCACCAGCAGGAATGCCCTGCCGCATTTTGGATTCCAATTCTGAGCGCTTTTGCAGCGCTTTTTCCATCGAGCTATCAAACCAAGAAACGCCATTTCGTCCGCGTTGTTTGGCGGCATACATGGCAATATCGGCCCGGCGCAGCAGTTGATCTACTGTGTCGCAATCAGGCGCTGAGATCGAAATGCCAAGCGAAATGCTGGTATGCACAAGCGTGCCATCCGCCTTGAGCGGTTGGCTCAACCGGGCGACCACGCCTTCGGCAACAGCATGGGCTGCGGCCGCATCATCATGGGCAATTTCAAAAGCGCAGGCAAATTCATCTCCGCCCAGCCGCGCCATTACGGCCCCCGGCGGCGCCAGACGGGCAATTTCCGCTGCAATAGAACGCAGCAGGCCATCGCCTACCGCGTGGCCATGAATATCGTTGACGTTTTTAAAATGGTCTACATCCAGCAGCAACATTGCCATCGCGCGGCCGCGATGGGCGGCATGGGCCAGCAACTCTGCCCCCGATTCCGCCAAGGACCGCCGATTGTGAAAGCCAGTCAGCGGATCTCGCATGGCCAAAGTCCGCGCGCGGGCAGCGGCGCGGGCGCGATCTGCAATCTGCGCGCGCAACGCGCGATAATGCCGCCAGCCAAAGAGAATAAGGGCGGCATTGAACAGCAAGAGCGGCAGGAGAATCCGTCCATGCCCCAGCCAGAGCTGCACAAGAAAACTGGCATTGCCCGGCAGCACATGCCCCTCAGGCGCGGCGATCAGCGCTGGCACGAGCGCTGAGATAAGGGCCAGCAGCAACAGCACAATCGGTCCATAGGTGCCGATGCGGAGTCCGGTTCTTGAGTATCGTTTCATCCGCGTCTACGCCTTTTGCCCCACCATGATCCTTTTGCGACCAAGCCATGAAGATCAGGTTAAAGCGGCCGTCATCGGGGCCTGTGCGGTTGACCTAGGCGTAGAATCAGACTAGAGGCGCGCCTGCTTTCTTTACGAAAAGCGTTATTTTTGGCCGCCCAAGGGCGTACGCTGGCCGACGAGTTTTCGTCCGCCGGCGTGCTTTGTTTGGGCATTTTGGACGGAGCGAACCAATGTTCGAGAGTTTGAGCGAACGCCTTGGCGGCGTGTTCGACCGTCTGCGCGGCCGGGGTGCGCTGAACGAAAATGACGTCCGCGAGGCGATGCGCGAAGTGCGGGTCGCGCTGCTCGAAGCCGATGTTGCCCTTCCCGTTGTCCGCAGCTTTGTTGATAAAGTAACCGAACAGGCCGTTGGCCAATCGGTCCTCCGCTCGATCACGCCGGGCCAGCAGGTCGTAAAGATCGTGAATGACGCGCTGGTCGAGATGCTGGGCGCCCAAGCGAGCGAGCTGGAACTGGCTGTCACCCCGCCTGCCATCATCATGATGGTCGGTCTGCAAGGCTCGGGTAAAACCACCACGACGGCGAAGATCGCCAAGCGGCTGAGTGATAAGGATCGCAAAAAGGTGCTGATGGCGTCGCTCGACGTCAATCGCCCGGCAGCGCAAGACCAGCTCGCCATTTTGGGTGAACAAATTGGCGTGGCGACCTTGCCGATTGTTGCGGGCCAACAGCCCGTCGATATTGCCAAGCGTGCGATGCAGGCGGCAAAGCTGCAAGGCTATGACGTCTTGATGCTTGATACGGCGGGTCGTCTTCATGTCGACACGCAGTTGATGGACGAGATGAAGGCGGTGGCGACTGTCGCTCAGCCTGCTGAAACGTTGCTCGTTGTTGATAGCCTGACCGGCCAAGACGCCGTGAATGTCGCCAAGAATTTCTCCGAGCAGGTCAGCCTGACGGGCGTTATCCTGACGCGGATGGATGGCGATGCACGCGGCGGGGCAGCGCTGTCGATGCGCGCTGTAACAGGCAAGCCCATCAAGTTTGTCGGCACCGGCGAAAAGCTGGATGGGCTGGATGTCTTCCACCCCGGGCGCGTCGCCAGCCGTATTCTCGGCATGGGCGATGTCGTCAGCCTGGTTGAGCGCGCGGCGGAAACGATCCAGCACGAAGAAGCCGAAGCGCTGGCCGCCAAAATGGCCAAGGGCCAGTTCGATATGAACGATCTGCGCGCGCAATTGCAGCAGATGCAGCGCATGGGCGGCCTTGGTGCTCTGGCTGGCATGCTGCCCGGCATGAAGAAGGTTCAAGGCGCCATGGCGCAATCGGGCATGGATGATCGCATTTTGGTCCGCATGGATGCGATGATTTCATCAATGACGCCCAAGGAACGCGCCAAGCCCGAATTGCTTCAGGCCAAGCGCAAAATCCGCATTGCCAATGGCTCGGGCACAACGGTGCAGGAAGTGAACAAGCTCCTGAAAATGCATCAGGAAATGTCCACCGCCATGAAGAAGATCCGCAAGATGGGCGGGTTGAAGGGCTTGGGCGCGCTGTTCGGCAAGGGCGGCGGCGGATTGGGCGGCTTGCTGGGCGGCGGTGGCTTGCCCGGCATGCCCGACGCGACAGGGGGCGATATGCCCAAATTGCCGCCGGGTTTTGAGAATTTATTGAAGAAGAAATGAGGGGCAATGCCCCCCACAGGTTTTTGAACACAGATAGTTTTAAAGTTTAGATTGGAAGGAAGATAACATGGCAGTTTCAATTCGTTTGTCGCGTGGCGGCTCAAAAAAGCGTCCTTATTATCGCATCGTGGTGGCCGATAGCCGCGCCCCGCGTGATGGTGCTTTTATTGAAAAGGTGGGCACCTATAACCCGATGCTTCCCAAGGATGATGCCAATCGCGTCACGCTGAATGGTGACCGTCTGAAGCACTGGCTGAGCGTTGGCGCACAGCCGACGGACCGCGTGGCCCGCTTCCTCGACGCTGCTGGCCTGAAGGAACGCGCTGCCCGTAATAACCCCAAAAAGGCGGAACCGGGCGAAAAGGCCAAGGAGCGTCTGGAAGAAAAGGCGGCTAAGATCGCTGAAGCTGAAGAAGCAGCCAAGGCTGCCGAAGAAGCTGCCAACGCCCCGGCCGAAGAAGCAGTTGCTGAAGACGCGCCTGCCGCTGACGAAGCACCCGCTGCTGAAGCCGCTGCTGAAGAAGCGCCTGCGGCTGAAGAAGCGGCTCCTGCTGAAGACGCCCCGGCTGCTGAAGAGCCTGCCGCTGAAGCACCGGCTGAGGAAAAGGCCGAGGGCTAAACCTTGGCCAACCGCCCTGTCACTCCAGCGCCCGTCACCCTTGCGGTGGTCACGGGCGCACATGGCGTGACAGGGGAGGTGCGGCTGAAGCTGTTTGCCGATTCGGTGGACGGATTAAAGGCGCACAAAGCCTTTAACGATGGGGCGTTGACGCTAAAGGCGCTGCGCCCCACGCCCTATGGCGCAACGGCCCGCTTTGCCGAAGTGGCAGACCGAACAGCCGCTGAAAAACTGCGCGGAACGGCATTGACGGTCCCGCGAGAGAGCCTGCCGCCTTTGGGCGAGGGCGAATATTATCATGCTGATCTGATTGGTCGTCCCTGCCGCACCAGCGAGGGGGACGCCGTTGGCACCTGCATTGCGATTGAGAATTTTGGCGCCAGCGATGTGCTGGAGATTGAGTGGCCCGATGGCCGCACCTTCATGGTCCCCATGACACCTCAAGCGGTCCCGAGTTGGAGCGAAGAGGGCATTGTCATTGACGGGGCCTTTATCGTCTAGTATATACATTGTGTATATACAGGAGTCGCGTTCATGACCGAAGAATATAAGGGCAAGGTCTTCAAGTCCGGTAATTCGGTCGCCTTGCGTCTCCCCAAAGCGCTGGGTGTGCCCGAAGGCACCGAATTGCGGCTGGTGCGCGAGGCGCCGATGACATTCCGTGTTGAACCGCTGGATGCCCCCAAACGCAAAATCGATATTAGCGGCTTTGCGGGCAAGGCGCCTTGGCTCAAGCCGATCCCACCCGAATTGCGCGAGTTTGAAGAGCGGGAGCTGGATTGGCATCTGCTTGAGATGCCGGGGCGTGCGCGTTGAACTATATGCTCGACGCGAACAGCGTCATTTACTTATTGTCCGGCGCATATCCTCGGCTTGAGGCGCGCGTGGCCGCCTGTGAGGTCGGCGAAATTGGCATTTCAACACTTGTGCTTGCCGAAATTCTCTATGGCAGCACGAGAGGCAAGCCACCCCTTGAAGGCGTCTTAAACCAGCTTATCGACCAGATCCCGCTGCTTGATTTCGATGCAGCTGCGGCGCGAGCCTTTGCGCAGTTGCCCTTTAAGTGGCATAGCTATGATCGCCTTATTGCGGCGCAGGCGCTCAGCCTCGGCCTAACGGTCATCACGCGCAATTTTTCAGATTTTGCGGATGTGCCCGGCCTTAAGGTCGAAGATTGGACAATTTGATGCCCTTTCACGCCCAAATCCTGACACTCTATCCGGATATGTTTCCGGGGCCTTTGGGTCAGTCCATCGCCGGGCGTGCGCTGGAGGAGGGCAAATGGGGGCTCTCGACGGTCCAAATCCGCGATTTCGCAACGGATAAGCATCGCACGGTGGATGATACGCCCGCTGGCGGTGGTGCTGGTATGGTGTTGAAGGCCGATGTGTTGGCCGCAGCCGTGGACCACGCCCGCGCCGCACAGCCCGATGCCCCGATTCTCGCGATGACGCCGCGCGGCACGCCCATCACGCAGGCGCGGGTGCGACATTTGGCAGCTGGCCCCGGCGTAACCATCCTGTGCGGGCGTTTCGAAGGCTTTGATGAGCGGCTTTTCGAGGCCCGCCCCGATATTGAGCAGGTCTCAATGGGCGATATTGTGTTATCGGGTGGGGAAATGGGCGCTTTGATGCTGCTCGATGCTTGCATTCGGCTGCTTCCCGGCGTAATGGGCGCGGCTTCAAGCGGTGACGAAGAGTCGTTTGAGAACGGCTTGTTAGAATATCCGCACTATACCCGACCCGTAGAATGGGAAGGGCGCACGATCCCTGAAGTGCTGCGATCGGGGGATCATGCGAACATCGCTGCCTGGCGGAAACAACGGGCAGAAGATGATACTCGGTTACGCAGGCCGGACCTTTGGGAGCGCCATTGTGGTGCTCGGGCCCAGCCTGCCTCTGACGCGCGGCGCAAGACTAAGAAGGACAAGTGAGGCACAATGAACCTCATTCAACAGATCGAAGCGGAACAGATCGCAAAATTGACCGCAGAAAAGAAGATTCCGGAATTTCGTCCCGGTGACACCGTCCGCGTCGGCGTGAAGGTTGTCGAAGGCGAACGCACCCGCGTCCAGAATTATGAAGGCGTGTGCATCGCGCGTTCGAACAAGGGCATGGGCTCCAACTTTACCGTGCGTAAGATTTCGTTCGGTGAAGGTGTTGAGCGCGTTTTCCCGCTTTATTCGCCGAACATCGATTCGATTGAAGTCGTCCGCAAGGGCGCTGTGCGTCGCGCGAAGCTCTATTATCTGCGTGGCCGTCGCGGTAAGTCCGCACGTATCGCTGAGCGTCGCGACAACATTATTACGAGCGAAACGAAAACGGCCGAAGAGGCCTGATCCCGCTCGTTTACGCAAAAAACGAAACACCGAAAGGGCCGGGATCCAGAACAGGGTTCCCGGCCCTTTTTCGTTATGGAGCTTTGGGGGAA
This sequence comes from Sphingomonadaceae bacterium, assembly GCA_009920915.1. GTDB lineage: Bacteria > Pseudomonadota > Alphaproteobacteria > Sphingomonadales > Sphingomonadaceae > Aquisediminimonas. The sequence continues at coordinate 11,390 of RFZB01000002.1, forward strand.
ATGACCAAATGGATGTGTGCCGCAGCGCTGGCATTGGGATTGATGGGAACGGCTGCCATGGCTGAGCAAAATGCCGCGCCTGTGCCCTCTGCCCCGCTAACATTAGAGCGCGTCTTTGCCTCGCCAGCCATTGGCGGACGGACGCCGCGGGCTGTGCGTTTGTCTCCAGATGGAAAATGGGTGACCAGCCTGCGCCCCCGGCCGGATGACCGTGAGCGCTTTGACCTCTGGGCCATGCCAACGGATGGGGGGGATTGGCGGATGCTGGTCGATTCCACCAAGCTCGGCACCTCGGGCCAATTGACTGAGGCTGAAAAAATGCAGCGTGAACGCGCGCGCATTGCGGGCACCAAGGGCATTGTGGCCTATGATTGGGCGGCAGACGGCCAATCGCTGCTGGTGCCTGTGGATGGCGATCTGTTCGTCGCCCGGCTGGATGGCAGCGTAGAGCGGTTGACTCAAACTGGCGGGGCCTTGGATGGCACCATCAGCCCCAAAGGTGGCTTTGTCAGCTTTGTGCGTGACAGCAATGTCTATGTTCTGGATCGGGCCAATGGCAAAACGCGGGCCCTGACCAAGGATGGTGGCGGCCCGATGACCTGGGGCCTTGCTGAATTTGTTGCGCAAGAAGAAATGCATCGCTTTCAAGGGCTATGGTGGTCGCCCGATGATCGGGCGATTGCAGTGCAGCGTACCGATGAAAGCGGCGTTGCGCTGATCAGCCGCGCAGCCATTGGGGCGGAAGGCACAACGATCTACAGTCAGCGCTATCCGCAAGCAGGCACGGCCAATGCGCAGGTTGAGCTGTGGGTGATGAACCCGCAAGCGAAGCGCCGAGTGAAGGTGGATTTGGGAGCAAATGCCGATATTTATCTGGCGCGGGTTGATTGGGCGGCAGATGGCAGTGTGCTCTATGTCCAGCGCCAATCGCGCGATCAAAAGCAGCTCGATATGCTGCGGGTGGACCCATCCACTGGGGCCAGCCAAATCTTGTTCAGCGAAACCAGCAAGAGCTGGATCAACTTGCATGACAGTTTCCGCGCGCTTGCTGATGGCAGCCTGATTTGGCAGTCAGAGCGCGATGGCTTTGCCCATCTCTACCGCTTTGCCCAAGGCCAATGGACGCAATTGACACAGGGTGCGTGGATGGTCCGCAAGCTGGTGGGCGTCGATGCCGCCAAGGGCCTTGTCTATTTCCTTGCCAATAAAGACACGCCGCTGGAGCAGCATCTTTACGCCGTTCCCTTGGCCGGGGGAGAGATTACCCGCCTCACCCAGCCGGGGATGTGGCACAACGCCACGATGGCGCGCGCGGGCAATCGCGCGATTATTGAAGCCTCCAGCCAGAGCCAGCCGCCGCACGTCTGGTTGGCGGATAGTTCAGGCCAAAGGCTGGCGTGGATTGAAGAGAATAAGCTCGAGGCCAGCCATCCTTATGCGCCGTATCTCGCGAGCCATGTCGTGCCGCGCTTTGGCACAATCAAGGCAGCCGATGGCAGCGTGCTGCACACCAAATTGCTGACCCCGCCGCTGGAACCCGGCAAGCGTTACCCCGTCTTGGTACAAGTCTATAATGGCCCGGGGGCTGGCCGGCAGGTGATGAACACATGGGGCGGCGCGCTCCACCAATATCTGGTTGATCAAGGCTGGATCATTTTCTCAGTCGATGGCCGGGGATCGCCCGATCGTGGCGTTGCCTTTGAAAGCCAAATTTACCGCGCCATGGGCGGCGTGGAAGTGGCAGACCAATTGGCGGGTGTCGATTGGCTAAAGGCCCAGCCCTTTGTCGATCCCAAGAAGATTGCGGTCTATGGCTGGTCTTATGGCGGCTATATGACGGCCAAGCTGCTCCAAGCAGCGCCCGGCATTTTTGCCGCCGGCGTCTCGGGCGCGCCCGTCACCAAATGGGAATTGTACGATACCCATTATACCGAGCGGTATATGGGCACGCCGCAAAAGGACGCTGCTGCCTATGCCACATCTGGCGCAATTGCTGATGCGACCAAGATCCGTGATCCCTTATTGGTCATTCATGGCATGGCGGACGATAATGTCTTTTTTGATAATGCCACGGCATTGATGGCCAAGCTGCAACAGGCGGCCATCCCCTTTGAAACTATGGTCTATCCCGGGCAGACGCATGCCGTGGGCGGGCCGAAGGTGAGCGTCCATCTGTGGACAACCATCCTCAATTTCCTCAATCGAACCGTCAAGAATAAGGACTGATATCATGGGCTATAGAGTTGTCGTTGCCGGGGCCACCGGGAATGTGGGGCGCGAGATGTTGAACATCCTCGCCGAGCGGGATTTTCCGGCAGATGAAATTGCTGCTGTCGCCTCATCGCGCTCAACCGGCGATATCATCGACTTTGGCGAAACCGGCAAAACGCTGAAGGTCCAGAATATTGAGCATTTCGATTGGTCGGGCTGGGATATGGCCTTGTTCGCCATTGGCTCTGACGCAACGGCAATTTACGCGCCCAAGGCGGCCGCCGCTGGCTGTGTGGTGATTGATAACAGCTCGCTCTACCGGATGGATCCCGATGTGCCGCTGATCGTGCCGGAAGTGAACCCGGATGCGATTGACGGCTACACAAAGAAGAACATCATCGCGAACCCCAATTGCTCGACGGCGCAAATGGTGGTCGCGCTGAAGCCGCTGCACGATGCGGCGACCATCACGCGCGTTGTCGTTGCCACTTATCAGTCAGTTTCGGGCGCGGGCAAAGCGGGCATGGACGAGCTGTTTGAGCAATCGCGCAACATCTTTGTGGGCGATTCCGCCGAACCCAAAAAGTTCACCAAGCAAATTGCCTTCAATGTCATTCCGCACATCGACAAATTCTTGGACGATGGATCGACCAAGGAAGAATGGAAGATGGTGGTCGAGACCAAGAAGATCCTCGATCCCAAGGTGAAGGTGATTGCCACCTGCGTGCGCGTGCCGGTGTTTGTTGGCCACTCAGAAGCGCTGCATATTGAGCTGGAAAAGGAATTGTCGGCTGCGCAAGCACAGGCCATTTTGCGCGAAGCGCCGGGCGTGATGCTTGTCGATAAGCGCGAAGATGGGGGCTATGTGACACCCGTGGAATGCGTGGGCGATTATGCCACCTTTGTCAGCCGCGTCCGCGAAGACGCGACCGTTGAAAATGGCCTCGCTCTGTGGTGCGTGTCAGACAATCTGCGCAAAGGCGCGGCCTTGAACGCTGTTCAGATTGCCGAACTGCTGGGCCGCCGCCACCTGAAAAAGGCGTAAGCTGCTTCCCAACTTGCAAGCTCTCTCCCGATCAGACAAATTGATCTGATAATTGGGAGAGGGCTTTTATCTCATGACGTTGGCTGCAGATATTTTCTGGTCGTTCCGATCACCCTACAGCTATTTGGCCATTGGCCGCTATCGGCAATTGGCGGAAGATTTTGATGTCACGCTCAATCTGCGGCCGGTTTATCCGCTGGCGGTGCGCGAGCCCAATTTCTTTGAGCGCAACCACCCCAATTGGCTGCGCTATACCATGCTGGATATGATGCGCGTGGCGGCGTTTCACGGCATTCCTTTTGGCCCGCCACGGCCTGACCCCATTGTGCAGGACATTGCGACGCGCAAGATTGCGGCAGACCAGCCCTATATTTATCGCCTCACCCGCTTGGGCCAAGCGGCGGCCCGGCGGGGTAAGAGCCTTGCCTTTTGCCATGAGGCAGCAATGCTCATTTGGGGTGGGGCTGAAAATTGGCATGAGGGCGATCACCTGAAAGGCGCAGCAGAGCGTGCGGGGCTGAACTTGGCTGAGCTCGACGCCGAAGCGGCGGCGGACGCCACGGCGCTCGATGCCGAAATTGCGGAGAACCAGGCGACCTTGGAAGCTTCGGGCCATTGGGGCGTGCCGACCCTTGTGTTCAATGGCGAGCCGTTTTTCGGGCAGGACCGGATTGACATGGCCATCTGGCGCATGGAGCAAAATGGGCTAAAGCGCCGGGGATGACACCACAATTCTACACCGCATCTGATGGCGTGCGCCTTGCTTATTATGAACTGGGCAGCGGCCGCCCGTTGTTGCTGATCCACGGCTATATTTCAGACGCGCATACCAATTGGATGAAGTTTGTGCCCACCGCACACGTGATTGCCGATGCCGGCTATCGCGTCATCATGCCGGACCTGCGGGCACATGGCGCCAGTGATAAGCCGCATGATCCGGCAGCTTATCCCAGAGATGTTTTGGCGGACGACCAATTTGCATTGATCGCGCATCTGGGCCTGACGGATTTGGATGCCGCCGGCTATTCGCTGGGTGCGCGCACTTTGGCGCGGATGATGGCGCGGGGTTTCCGTCCGGGCCGGGCCATATTGTCGGGCATGGGGCTGGAAGGGTTGACCGAGGCTGATCGGCGGGCAGGCTATTTCCGGAATGTGCTGACCAATCTGGGCAGCCACCCCAAGGGATCCCCCGAATGGTTTGTCGAAGCCTTTTTAAAGACCAGTGGCGGTGATCCCATCGCGCTGAATTTGCTGATTGATAGCTTTGCCAGCACCGATGCCGCGACGCTTGCCAGTTGGGATTTCCCCATTGGCATTGTCTGCGGGACGGAAGATCAGGACAATGGCCGGGCGGAAGCACTGGCCGAGACTCTGCCGCACGGCCAATATTACCCCATTCCCGGCAATCATATGAGCGCCGTCACCAAGCCTGAACTGGCTGAGGCGATCTTGGCGGCCTTGCGCGGCTAGTTGGGAATGACGGGGATCTAGAGTTCCCTTGACCCATGCTCCCTCAGACGCCTAGCGTCTGCCCATTCTATCTTTCTGGAGAGATTGCATGAAAACGCTTGTTTCAACGCTCGCACTTGGCCTGTCGCTTGCCATGGCAAGCCCGGTGCTGGCAGCCACGCCTGCCGCGCCCACAGCCGCCGATGCCGACAAATTCATTGCTGATGCTGAGAAAGTTCTGGGGGATTTCTCTGTCTATAACGGCCAAGTCCAGTGGATTAACAACACCTATATCACGGATGATACCGACGCCGTTGCCGCCAAGGTGGGGGCTGAAGGCACGGAATTGGCCGTAAAATATGCCACACAGGCGGCGCGCTATATGCAGGCGCCGGGCTTAAGTGCCGATACAAAGCGCAAGCTGGATATGTTGCGTGGCGGCCTTGTTCTGCCTGCCCCGGCCACGGCGGAGGCGGCCAAAGAGTTGAATGAAATCGCCACCCGCCTCAATTCCACTTACGGCAAGGGCAAAGGCACGCTCAATGGCAAGCCGATCAATGGATCGGACATTGAAGCGGAAATGGGCACCAATCGAAACCCGGACCAGCTCAAGGAAATGTGGGTCAGCTGGCACAATAATGTCGGCAGCCCAATGCGCGAAGATTATGCCCGGCTGGTTGAGATTGCCAATCAGGGGGCCAAGGACTTGGGCTATGCCGATGTCGGCGCGATGTGGCGGTCAGGCTATGATATGCCGGCGGATGATTTTGCGAAGCTGACGGACAAGCTATGGGCACAAGTCAAGCCGCTCTATGACCAGCTCCATTGCTACACGCGCACCAAGCTCAATGAAAAATATGGCGATGCCGTGCAGGCTAAGACGGGGCCGATCCGTGCCGATTTGCTTGGCAATATGTGGGCGCAGGAATGGGGCGATATCTACCCGATTGTCGCGCCTAAGGGTGCTGGAGACATTGGCTATGATATTGGCGATTTGCTGAAGGCCAAGGGCTATGATCCCCTAAAGATGGTGCAAACAGGCGAAGGCTTTTTCTCATCCCTTGGGTTCGCGCCTTTGCCCAAAAGCTTTTACGAGCGGTCCCAAATCACCAAGCCAGCTGATCGCGAAGTTGTTTGCCATGCAAGCGCTTGGAACATCAACAATGTCGATGATCTGCGCATCAAAATGTGCACCAAGGTCAATGCAGGCGATTTTGTGACTGTCCATCATGAGCTGGGCCATAATTATTATCAGCGCGCCTATAACACGCAGAGCCTGCTCTACATGAATGGTGCCAATGACGGCTTCCATGAAGCCATTGGCGATGCTGTCGCTTTGTCGATTACGCCGGAATATCTGGTGCAAATTGGCTTGTTGGATAAGGCGCAAGTGCCCAGCGCGGATAAGGATTTGGGCCTGTTGTTGCGTCAGGCGATGGACAAGGTGGCGTTCCTGCCCTTTGGCCTTTTGGTCGATAAATGGCGTTGGGGTGTCTTTAACGGCAGCATTGCCCCCACCAATTATAATCAGGGCTGGACCGACCTACGCCTGCAATATCAAGGCATTATTCCGCCTGCAGAGCGCAGCGAAGCCAATTTTGATGCGGGCGCCAAATACCATATTCCCGGCAACACGCCCTATACGCGGTATTTCCTCGCGCGTATTTTGCAGTTCCAATTCTACAAGGCCGCCTGTGACATTGCGAAGTGGAAAGGGCCGCTCCACCGCTGTTCTTTCTATGGCAATAAAGAGGTTGGCAAACGCCTGAACGCGATGCTGGAAATGGGTGCGTCCAAGCCTTGGCCCGATGCGCTGCAGGCCTTTACGGGCAAGCGCGACATGGATGGCACAGCAATGATTGCCTATTTCAAGCCGCTGATGACGTGGCTGCAAGCGCAGAACAAAGGCAAAAGCTGCGGCTGGTAAAAATCTGAGGCTCGGGCAGGTCAATCTGCCCGGGCCCCCTTATATCTCTAGGCGTTGCGCGCGATGAGCCCGCCATCAACAGGGATGATTGCGCCTGTCACAAAGCCAGACGCGGGCAGGGCGAGGTTAAGCGTCATATGCGCAACTTCCTCTGCCAAGCCATAGCGGCGCAAGGCCGTGCGTCGGCGGGCAAATGTCGCTTTGTCTGCCTCTGGCACCTTCTCGGTCATTCCCGTCAAAATTGGGCCGGGGCAGATGCAGTTCACGGTAATGCCCTCTTTGCCTAAATCGACCGCAAGGCCGCGGGTCAGGCCAACCACACCTGATTTGGCAGCGACATAGGGCGTATTGCCGGGCGTCGCGCCTAGCCCTTCTGTCGAGGCAATGTTGATGATGCGCGCTGCATCGCTTTGCCGCAGCCAAGGCAGGGCGGCCCGCACCATGCGCTGCTGCGCGCTCAGCATCACGGCCAAAGCGCGATCCCAAATCGCGTCATAGTCGGCGCTGCCGTCGAGCGGGCAAAAGCTGGAAACACCGGCGTTGTTCACCAGAATATCAATTCCGCCAAAGCTGGCCGCAATCTCACCCACCACCTGCTGAATGGCCCCTTCGTCTGCCACATTCAGCGCAAAGGCGCGGGCGGTGGATATGCCCGCAGCCGCTATTTCCGCCACCACAGCCTCACACGCGGCAAGATCAAGGTCCGTCACGGCTACCTGCGCGCCTTCGCGCGCAAACAAATGGGCCGTGGCGCGCCCCATGCCCGAGGCTGCGCCGGTGATGATCACATGGCGGCCAGCGACAGAGCGGCTCAATGGCTGATAAGGCTGCATATCCTCTCCTTTTGTGTGCCAGACTAGCCATGCTGGCCCGGCGCACAAGAGCAGGATGGATCAGCGGAAGGGCGGCTCGTTAAAGGCGCGCAATTTGCGGCTGTGGAGCTTTGCGCCTTCGGCCTTTAACTGGCGGCAGGCTTCAATGCCAATCAGCAGATGCTCCGCAATCGCCCGCTCATAAAAGCGGTTGGCCTGTCCGGGAAGCTTCAGCTCGCCATGCAGCGGCTTGTCTGACACGCACAGCAAAGTCCCATAAGGCACGCGGAAGCGATAGCCTTGGGCGGCAATCGTTGCTGATTCCATATCAATGCCAATCGCGCGCGATTGCGAAAAGCGCAGCGCCGATTTGGAATAGCGCAATTCCCAATTGCGATCGTCAGTGGTGACGATGGTGCCCGTGCGCAGCCGGGCTTTCAGGGCCTCGGCGCTTTCGCCCGAAACAATCTCCGCCGCCTTCGCCATCGCCAATTGCACTTCGGCAATGGGGGGGATGGGGATTTCCGGCGGCAAAAGATCATCCAGCACATGGTCATCACGCAAATAAGCGTGCGCCAACACAAAATCGCCAATGCGCTGGCTGGCGCGCAGCCCGCCGCAATGGCCAATCATCAGCCAAGCCTCGGGCCGGAGCACTGCTAAATGATCTGTGATGGTTTTGGCGTTCGATGGGCCAACACCAATGTTGACGAGGGTAATGCCGCTCTTATCCGGCGCGCACAGGTGCCAAGCCGGCATTTGGTGGCGCCGCCAGGCGCTATCTGCCACGCTGCTGAGCGGGTCTTCTGTCTTGTCGGTCACAGTCACGCCGCCGGGGCAGGACAACATGGTATAGCCGCTGCCATTGCCCAATTGGCTGCACGCCCAGCGCACAAATTCATCCACATAGCGATGATAATTGGTGAACAGCACATAACGCTGCACATGCTCAGGCGGGGTGCCCGTGTAATGGCGCAGCCGGGCGAGTGAAAAATCAGTCCGCAGGCCATCAAATAAGGACAGCGGGTGCGGCAGGCTGGGGTCTGCAGTCAGCAAACCATCAGCAATTTCATCACCAATGGCGGAAAGTTCGGTTGAGGGGAACCAGCGGGCCAAATCAATTGCGCGAACATCGCCAAATTCGGTTCCGGCATCCAGCACATAGGGGAAGGGAATTTCTTGGCGGCCTTCGCGCGCCTCAACCACGACGCCATAATCGGCAATCAAAATATCAATTTGCTCAGCCAGATAATCGCCAAAGAGCGAAGGCTTGGTTACGCTGGTGACATAATGGCCGGGTGCGGGCAGACGGCCAAAAGAGCGTTGTGGCTCGGCGCTATCGGTGTCGCCCGACCAGGTTAGATGGATTTCAGGATAGGCATAGCGCCCCGTTGTGCGGGCCGCAGGATCGGGCAAGGTGCCTTCGGCAATATAGGCCTCAATATCGTCACGCAGGTGTTTGACAGAGGCGCGAAAAAGCTGGTCCAGCTGGGCGACAATCGCCTGACCATTTGGGGATTTTGTCTTCACTTCCATCGCAGAGATTTACACAAACTGGCCCATAATCGCAAGTCAGGCCCGCCGCGCACAAAAAAGGGGACGGCGGTTTCGCGCCGTCCCCTGCTTTCCTCTCCCTGGAAAACTCTTAAAGCTGCTCTAGCATATATTCTGCAGAACTCACGCGAAATTCGCCTGGGGCTTCTACAAACAGATGCTCAACAGTGCCATCGTTCACAATCATGGCAAAGCGCTGGCCGCGTCCACCCATGCCGAACTTGCTGCCATCCATTTCAAGACCCACAGCTTTTACAAAGTCGCCATTGCCATCGGCGAGCATGGTCACCTTGTCATCCACGCCAGAGGCCTTGCCCCAGGCGCCCATGACAAAGGCATCATTCACGGCTGTGCAGGCAATGACATCAATGCCCTTGGCCTTCAGGTCGTCAGCTTTTTCGACAAAGCCCGGCAAGTGCTTGGCCGAGCAGGTGGGCGTGAATGCGCCGGGCACCGAAAACAGCGCCACGCGCTTGCCAACAAAAAACGCCGTCGATGCAACGGGCTGCGGACCTTCGGCGGTCGGCTGGATGAAAGTTACGGCGGGAAGCTTGTCACCAACATGACAATGAGGGAAAGCGCGTTATGGCGCCGGGCACCAAGGCTGGCGGCGCCCCCCTTGATAAGGCCGGGCCAGCCCCTCGCGCACCAAAATCATGCCCAAGGATTGGCCATCGCGCAGCAATAGGCGGAGCTTGCGGCCATAGCGATCTTGATCGCGTGTGATGGTCCCCAGTTGCACCGGCCCAGCATTTAGCAGCGCTTGCAGGCGCAGCGTGGCCGCACGGCCTAAGTCCGCCTCACGTGGGCAGCGGGCCGGGTGGGTTTCGGGCGCATCAATATCTGCCACGCGGATCTTTTCTCCGGCCAACCAGATCGTATCGCCATCAACCACACAATTCACCCCGCCACCTTGATGGCATAGGCTGAAGGGTGCGCGGGCAAGGGCAGGCGAGGCAAGGCCCAAAAACCCCAGCATCAGCGCGCCAAAAACCGAATAAATTGCATGATATTTCATGCGGTTGAGCTTGGCACTCTCGCCACGCAGGCAAAGCACAACCGATGCCATTTTGGCAGCAACGTTGACGCACCCCGCCGCCATCCCCATCTTCGCAGGCACGCCATTTCATTCAGGAGATTATAATGCCCCGCATCGCGCCCCAATTGGCAGCCCGCCGTGTGTCTGCTGCCGCACTTGCCCTGGTTTTGGCGGCATGTGGCACTGGCCCTGCCGGCGCGCAGCAGGCGGATATGCCGTTTACTTTGTCAGAGGCGGGACAGTTTAATGAGCCTTGGGCTATGGCCTTTTTGCCCGATGGCCGTGCCTTGGTGACAGAGAAGAGCGGCCAGCTAAAGCTATGGCGCGAAGGGGCAGCGGCGACGCTGGTAACGGGTGTGCCGACCGTGTCTTATGCCGGCCAAGGCGGCTTGGGGGATGTCGCACTCCACCCTGATTTTGCGCGCAACAAGATCGTCTATCTCAGCTGGGCAGAAGCCGAGGGGGATGTGAAAGGGGCTGCCGTTGGCCGTGCCAAATTGGTGGAAGATAAAAATGGCGCGCGGTTGGACGGGCTAGAGATTATTTGGCGGCAATCCCCCAAAGTGACAGGCAATGGCCATTTTGGCCACCGCCTTGCTTTCGGGCCAGATGGCAAGCTGTATATCGCGTCTGGTGAACGGCAAAAATTTGATCCCGCCCAAGATCTATCCACGAATTTGGGCAAGGTTGTTCGCGTGAATGACAATGGCAGCGTGCCCGCGGATAACCCGATGGCTGATAAGGGCGGCGTGACCGCTCAAATCTATGCCTATGGCCTGCGTAACCCCTTGGGTCTGGATTTTGATGCAGCAGGCCGGCTTTGGGAAATGGAAATGGGGCCGCGCCATGGTGATGAGCTGAACCTTGTCACACCGGGCGCTAATTTTGGCTATCCCAAAGTGTCCAATGGCGATCATTATGACGGACGCGATATTCCCGATCATGCCCCCGGCGATGGCTATGTTGCGCCCAAGGTCTTTTGGGTGCCTGCCATCTCTCCCAGCAGCCTTATGATTTATAAGGGCAAGCGCTTTGCCAATTGGACGGGCGATGCCTTTATTGGCGCGCTGAGCGGCAAGGCGCTGGTCCATGTTAACTTAGACGGCGAAACTGCGACCAAAGCCAACCAATGGCCAATGGAAAAGCGCATCCGCGAGGTCGATCAATCGCCTGACGGCCATGTCTGGCTGTTGGAAGATGGGCCGAATGCGCGGCTGTTGAAATTGACGCCGAAGAAATAATCTTCTTCGTCATGCTGAACTGGTTTCAGCATCCATTGGCACCCATGGCGGAGACGCGAACACTGCCGTGATCATGGATCCCGAAACAAGTTCGGGATGACGGATAGGCGTTACACCCGGATATAGCGGAAATACCAAATGTCGTGGCCAAAGACGGTGCGGGCCTTGCGGGCATAGCGCGTTTCGGGCCAGTCATCGGGGCGGATAAGGAAATCGCTGGCGGTCTTGGCTTGCCAAATGAAATCCGTCCGCCGGTTCATCTGCATCATGGCCCAGCGGCAATAAATCGGGTGGTCGGTGCCAAAGCGGAATTCCCCGCCGGGCTTTAGCTTGGCGGCAATCCGATCCAAGGGGCCGGGGTTCATCATCCGGCGCTTGGCATGGCGGGCCTTGGGCCAAGGGTCTGGGTGGAGCAGATAGACTTTATCAAGCGAGGCATCGGGAAAACGCGCCAATACCTCCATCGCATCGCCCATGTGAATGCGGACATTGGTCAGAGCATCATCACGCACATGCATCAGCGCACCGACCACGCCGTTTACAAAGGGCTCGCAGCCAATAAAGCCATGGTCAGGGCGCAAACCAGCTTGATAGGCAAGATGCTCGCCCGCACCAAAGCCAATTTCAAACTCCATCGGCCGATCATCGCCAAAGAGCAGGCGGGCATCCAGTGGGCCATCTGGCACGGCAATGGTCGGCAGAAAATCATCGACCAGTGCCTGCTGGCCCGCGCGCAGCTTATGCCCCTTGGCGCGGCCATACAGCCGGTTGAGCGTGGTTGGATCTTTCATAGGGCGGGCGCTTAAGCGTCCGCCCCCACAACCGCAAGCCTTAGCGGCCCAAAGCCGCCTTCAGGTCCGCGACCAGATCAGTGCGTTCCCATGGGAAGAAATCACCCTCCGCCTTGCGGCCAAAATGGCCATAGGCCGCCGTCGGGCGATAAATCGGCTTATTGAGGCCCAGATGCGTGCGGATGCCGCGCGGCGTCAGCTTGCCCAGCTTGTCGATGGATTTGATTGCGGCTTCAATGGCGTCATCGCCCACCACGCCCGTGCCATGCGTATCGACATACAGCGACAGCGGCTCTGACACGCCAATGGCGTAAGCAAGCTGGATGGTGCAGCGCTTGGCAAGGCCCGCTGCCACAATATTCTTTGCCAAATAGCGCGTGATATACGCGGCCGAGCGGTCCACCTTGGTCGGGTCTTTGCCCGAAAATGCACCGCCACCATGCGGCGCTGCGCCACCATAGGTGTCGACAATGATCTTGCGACCCGTAAGTCCCGCATCGCCATCCGGCCCGCCAATTTCAAAGCTGCCCGTAGGGTTAATGTGGTAAACCGTTTCGTCGGACAGCAAGGCGGCTGGAATCACATCAGCCACAACCTGCTTTACATAGGCCTTCAACTGCGCGTCTTTTTCACCCGAGTCATAGCCCGGCTTGTGCTGGGTTGAGACGACAATGGCGGTTGCAGCACTTGGCTTGCCATTTTCAAAACGCAGCGTGACTTGGCTCTTGGTGTCGGGCTCTAAGAAGGGTGCAGCGCCTGCGTGCCGGTCGGCGGCCATACGCTCCAAAATCTTGTGGCTGTAATCCAGCGTCGCCGGCATCAGATCAGGCGTTTCATCACAGGCAAAGCCAAACATAATGCCTTGGTCGCCAGCGCCTTCATCCTTATTGCCCGAGGCGTCCACGCCTTGGGCAATATGCGCAGATTGCGGGTGGAGATTGTTGTAGAAGTTCAACGTTTCCCAGTGAAAGCCCGACTGTTCATAGCCAATATCTTTCACGACCTTGCGGACCGTTGCTTCAATTTCGTCCTTGACGCCCGGCGCCCAATTGCCCGCTTCATCCATAATGCCCTTGCCGCGGATTTCACCGGCCAGCACCACCAGCTGCGTTGTCGTCATCGTTTCACACGCGACACGCGCTTCGGGATCTTTCGACAAAAACAGGTCGACAATGGCGTCTGAAATCTGGTCCGCCACCTTATCAGGATGGCCTTCCGAAACGCTTTCAGACGTAAAGAGGTAGCTGCTACGCATACGGGCTGTTTCCTATGGATATAAAGAAAGCTTTATGTCTTGAAATGCGCCTTTAGCGCAGGGCGCGGCGAAGTGCAATGCCAACAAGAGCAAGGAAGGCGGCAAAGATCAGCGACAAGGAATTGCCGAATTGCGCAAATAATGTGGGTGGCAAAGCTGGTGGCAAATAGGCCTCAATTGCACCCGCCTTTTGATAGGGCAAAGCCTTTTCAACTCGCCCCATTGCGTCGATAATGGCGGATATCCCTGTGGGGGTAGAGCGGACAACGGGCAGCCCTTCCTCCATTGCGCGCAGCTGTGCTTGGGCCAGATGCTGGGGCGGCCCCCAACTGCCAAACCACGCATCATTGGAAGGGTTAAAGATAAACGCAGGTCGGTTGGCGCGGTCAACCACATGGCCAGAAAAGATCATTTCGTAACAGACCTGAAAGCCAATTGTTCCAAAGCCCGGCACAGCTAAGGTGCGTGGCCCCGGCCCCGGCCAAAAATCAATATCGCCGGGCACCAGCCGCGAGAGGCCAATCGCCGATAGCACAGGCCGCATGGGCAGATATTCGCCATAAGGCACAAGGTGCGCCTTGTCATAACGGCCCGTCAAACGGCCATCGGGCATCAGCGCGAACACGCTGTTGCGGGCGCCTACCACACGGCCATCGGCAGCATATTCCAAAGCAACGCCCCCGGTTAGCAGGACGTCGTTCGGGCCAAGAAGAGAGGCAATTCGCAGGCGTGCGCCCGCATCTTCTTCCAGATAGTCAGGCACGGCGGCCTCAGGCCAAAGGACCAGACGTGGCTCTTTGCCAGGCGCGCCCGTCATCTGTTCCAGCTTGCGGAAATTAACCGCGTTAAAGCTGTCCACGTGCTTGTCCTGCTGGCCGATATTGGGTTGGACAATCCGCAGCAGCGGCCCCGGCGTTTCGTCCAAGATGAAGATCCTGTTGATGGACCCGCCCGGCGCGAGAAGCAGGACGGACACGACGACTGCGCAGATAATCCCCCCGCCCCGCCAGCGTCTTTGGCTGATGAGCCACAGTCCACCGCCCAGCATTACAACAAGGCCTGAGACGCCATAGGTACCGATATAGGCAGAGGCTTGAGCGCTCTGTGTCACCGCAGCGGCAAGCGGGTTCCAAGCAAAGCCTGTAAACAGCGTGGCGCGGAGCAATTCCGCACCGATCCACGCCGCGGCAAACAGAAAGACTAGGCCTGAGTCGCGAGCGTGGCGGCCAAGGCGGACCGCCAAGGCTGCCGCGAGAGCTGGGTAGATTGCTAAGTAGAGCGACAGCACGACCACCGCGACCCAGCCAAGCCATGCCGGCATCGCCGATTGATAGGCAAAAGACCCGGCAATCCAGTTGAGCCCGAGTACAAATTGCCCCAAACCAAAGGCATAGCCCCGCGCACATGCAGCCCGCCAATTATCTGCAATGTGCAGCAGGTGAAAAAGGATCGCCAAGCCTCCAAGCGTCAAAGGCCAATAGCCTAAAGGCGCAAAGCCTGTGGCGGACGTAAGTCCAGCGAGGAAGGCCAAGATTAAGGGATAGCGCAGCACAGCCTTGTGGCTAAAACGCATGGACCAGACATTCAAGCTTTGTCTTGCCTTGGCTGTAATTGGGCCTATCCCCTTTTTGCATGAGACCCTTTCACCTTGCTTTTCCCGTGCATGATCTGGATGCCGCCCGCGCCTTTTATTGCGGGGTTTTGGGCTGTGGCGAAGGCCGGAGTTCTGATCACTGGATCGATTTTGATCTTTATGGGCACCAGATTGTCGCGCATCTGGATCCTAAGGCGCAGCCTGTTTCGGCGAGCAGCGCAGTGGACGGCCATGACGTGCCCGTGCCGCATTTTGGCGTGGTGCTGACGATGGACCAATGGACAGCTCTTGCCGATCGGTTGAAGGCGGCCGGTACGCGTTTCGGTATAGAGCCCTATATCCGCTTCAAGGGCCAACCCGGCGAGCAAGCAACCATGTTCTTTTATGATCCCAGCGGCAATGCGCTGGAATTCAAGGCCTTTGCCGACGACGCAATGCTGTTTGCCACCAGTTAAGCGGGACGGCGGCTTATTTTGCCGCCGTTACTCGCCAAATGCGGTTGCCCGCATCATCCGCGACCAATAGCCCACCTGCCGCATCGACAATGACACCTGCCGGGCGGCCCTGTGCCTCGCCCTTGGCGTTCAAAAAGCCTGTCAGCACGTCGACGGGCTTGGCCTTGGCATCGGGGAAACCGCGCGCGTTAAACGGCACATAAATAACTTTATAGCCTGAGGGCGGGTTGCGGTTCCACGATCCATGCTGGCCAATAAAGGCGCCATTGGCAAAGTTTGCACCCAGCTTTGCACCATTGGCAAAGGCCAAGCCCAGCGAGGCCGTATGGGCGCCCAGCGCATAATTGGGCCGCTTTACATATTGCTGCAAATCGGGCCGCTGCGGCTGGACGCGGTGGTCGGTCATGCGCCAGTAAAACCACGGCCAGCCATAATGGCCACCAAAATCAACAGTCGCGAGATAATCGGGCGGAATATCTGGGCCCAGTTGATCGCGCTCATTCACGGTGGTCCAGAGATAGCCTGACTTCGGCTCATAAGCGAGGCCATTGGGGTTGCGCAGACCCGCTGTATAGATCCGGAAGGTCTTCTGCTTGGGGAAGACTTCCAACACATTGGCACGATATTCTTCGCTCTTCAGGCCATTTTCACCGATATTGCTGTTCGACCCCACGGTCACAAGCAGCGTCTTTTTATCAGGTGAGGCAATCACATTGCGCGTCCAATGATTATTGGGCGCAGAAGATGGAAGCGGCACAATCCGCTCTCCCTTGGCTGTGATTTTGTTGTCGCCCGTTTTATAGGGGAAAGCCATCAGGCTATCGGTGTTGGCGATGTAGAGCGTATTGTCGACCAGCTCCATGCCATAGGGCGAATTCAGCCCATTTTCAGCCGTCAGCAGCACCGAGCGCATATCCACTGTGCCATCGCCGTCGCTGTCCCGCAGCAAGGTGATGCGATTGGCCGATACATCAGACCCATTGGCCGATTTCATGATCTTTCGGGCAATCCAATCGGCAATGCCTTGGGTGGGCCGTGCGGGCTGCGTGCTTTCTGCCACCAGCACATCGCCATTGGGCAACAGCTTCATCCAGCGTGGATGATCCAGATCACGAGCAAATTCTGCCACTTGAAGGCCGGGCGCAGCAATTGGCTTGGCATTGCCTTGCCATCCCGTCACCTTGGCAATGACAATGGAGGGAAAGGCTTCTTGCTGAATTTTGGTCAGATCGGGATTTGGCCCATAAAGTTTGGCAATATCAATTTCTGATTTTGCCGGGGTGCTCAAATACCAAATGCCGCCGCCCAAACCGACAACGACAAGCCCGGAAATGATCTTTGCGTGGGTGCGCCAGTTCATGCTGCTCTCCCTAAATGTTTCGCCGAGGTATAGCTGGCCTGCATAGATCGGCAAGCACGCTCAAATTTGGACAGGCGTCTATTTGCCAAAGGCGCTTTCTAAAACAGGGGCGTGGAGCCGCAGTCGCGTGACGCGCCGCTCATCCGCCTCGGTGACTTCCAAGCGCCAGCCGCTGTCATGCGCCAGCAGCTCGCCCACGGCAGGCACATGGCCAGCCAGCACAAAGGCAAGGCCGCCCAAGGTATCGACATCTTCGTCAATTTCGCCAAGGCGCGGATCAATCATTTCCGCCACATCTTCCAGCGGCGCGCGCGCATCGGCCTCCCAAATGCCGTCCTCAACATTGGCCAGCATAGCAACCGGTGCATCATCATGTTCATCTTCGATATCGCCGACAATTTCCTCGACCAGATCCTCAATGGTCACCAGCCCTTCGGTGCCCGAATATTCATCAATCACAATGGCAAGGTGCATCCGCTTGGCGCGCATATCGGCCAAAAGATCCAGTACGCCGCGCGCGGCTGGCACATACAGAGGCTGGCGGATCAGGCGGGTTATGGTGGCGGGTGGCTTGCGGTTGCGCGCCAATATCCCAAAGACGTCCTTGATGTGGACCATGCCGACCACATCATCGAGATTGTCTTTATACACGGGCAGGCGGCTGTGCCCGGCCTCGGCAAAGGCCTTCACCAATTCGGCAAAGCTGGTGGTGGTGGGGATCGCGATAATGTCACTGCGCGGGACGGCAATGTCGCCGACCGTGCGTTCGCCAAAATGCAGCAAATTCTTGAGCATTTCGCGCTCAATAGCGGACAGGTCGCCTTTGGCGGGGCGTTCACCCTCTTCCTCAGCCTCTTCAATTGCATCCTCAATCTGGTCGCGCAGCGAGGCTTCGCGCCTCCAGAACATCAGCGATCTCAGCGATTGAAACCAAGATCGGCTACTACTTCCATCCTCCGTCATGTCAGCGCGTCTCATCTCCATAGGGATCGTCATGGCCCAATTGCGCCATGATGAGGCGTTCCAGCCCCTCCATCTCTTCAGCGTCTGTCTCTGATATATGATCAAAGCCGATCAGATGCAAAACGCCATGTACAATCAAATGTGTTGCGTGGGCCGCCATGGCAATGCCCTTGTCTTGTGCCTCGCGGGCACAGGTCTCTTGCGCCAGCACAATATCGCCCAGCATAATCTCGGGAAATGGGCTGTCGGCCAGCTCGGCTATCTCTTCGGGCGCAAACATGGGGAAGGACAAGACGTTGGTGGGCTTGTCCTTGCCGCGATAGTCACGATTGAGACTCTGCACCTCGGCATCGCGCGTCAGGCGAATGGCAATTTCAACGGGCGTGTCGATCTCGGCCAAATGGGCGTGGGGTGACAGGCGAATGGCGCAGTCGGCCGCGCGCGTGGCAAGTGTTGCCCAGTCGGTTCCTGCATCCCAGCCTTCATTCAACAGCGCAGCTTCAATCATCGTGGCGCGCTGTCCGGCCCTTCATAGGCTTCGACAATCCGCCCGACGATGGGGTGGCGGACAACATCTGCCGCGTTAAAGCGCACCGTGGCAATGCTCTCCACTCCCTCCAGACGCGAGACAGCATCGGCAAGGCCCGATTTGCTCTGGTCAGGCAAATCAACCTGACGCGGGTCACCGCAAATCACCATCCGGCTGTTCATGCCAAAGCGCGTGAGGAACATTTTCATTTGGGCCGGTGTGGTGTTCTGGGCTTCGTCCAAAATGATGAAGCTATCGGCCAAAGTGCGGCCGCGCATAAACGCAATGGGCGCAATTTCAATTTCGCCACTGGCAATCCGCCGCTCGACTTGTTCAGCGGGCAGGCAATCATAAAGGGCATCGTAGAGCGGGCGGAGATAGGGATCGACCTTTTCCTTCATATCGCCCGGCAAAAAGCCCAGCCGCTCGCCCGCTTCGACGGCGGGGCGGGACAGGATCAATCGGTCCACCGACCCGGTAATCAACTGCGCCACAGCTTGCGCCACTGCCAGATAGGTTTTGCCCGTGCCCGCTGGGCCGAGGGCAAAGATCACGTCATTGCGCGTCAATGCTTCCATATAGCGAATTTGCGTGGCCGAGCGCGGAACAATGGTCTTCTTGCGCGTGCGGATCATGACGGGCGGCTGCTCGCCCGTGTCATGGCGAATAATGCCATCCAGCGTTGGTTCGGCGGACATAGAAATGGCCGCCGAGACAGTGCCCGCATCCACCTCTTCACCATGCACAATGCGGTTATACAGCCCCGTCAGCACATCGCGCGCACGCCCAATGGAACTGGCCTCGCCCTCAATTTGCAGCCGATTGCCGCGTGCTGCGATATAAACCCCCAGCGCATTTTCAATGGCGACCAGATTCTGGTCATAATGCCCAAAAACGGCGCCCAGCAATTGCGGACGATCAAACACCACCTCGATACGGGCACGGTCGCCCGGTTGGGCAGGTTGGGGTTTACGCGGCATTCAAATCCTTGCTTATTGGGGTGCCAGCAACGCTGTTTGGCCCTGCTGATACCAGATGAACATCCACCATGTCACCGATTTGTGCATCAGAAATGACATGAACGGATTGCAACCATGGCGATTTGCCAATCTTCTGACCCGGCAGCTTGCCATTGCGTTCCAACAGCACCTGCGTTGTTTTGCCAATGCTGGCTTGGTTAAAGGCCAATTGCTGCGCATTGAGCAAGGCTTGCAAGCGTTGTAGCCGATCGTCCACCACCTCAGGCGCAATCTGATCGTCCATTGTGGCAGCCGGCGTCCCCGGACGCGGCGAATATTTAAAGCTGAAGGCCAGCGCATAATTTGCGGCTTCAATCAGGCGCAGCGTATCTTCAAACTCCGCCTCGGTTTCCCCCGGGAAGCCGACAATGAAATCGCCTGACAAGGCAATATCCGGTCGTGCGGCCCGCACACGATCAATGATCTTAAGATACGACTCTGCCGTATGCTTGCGGTTCATGGCTTTGAGCACACGATCATTGCCGGACTGCACCGGCAGATGGAGGAACGGCATGAGCTTTTCCACCTCGGCGTGCGCGCGGATCAGCCCTTCGGTCATGTCATTGGGGTGGCTGGTGGTATAGCGGATGCGGGCCAAACCCGGGATGGCATCAAGCGCGCGGATCAAGTGATCGAGGCCCTTGCCCTCTTCTTCCCACGCATTCACATTCTGGCCGAGCAGCGTGATTTCTTTGGCACCCGCATCGACCAGCGCCTTGGCTTCATCGACAATTGCGGAAAAGCTGCGGCTGATTTCCCCGCCACGCGTATAGGGCACAACGCAATAGGTGCAGAATTTGTCGCACCCCTCTTGCACCGTTAAAAAGGCGGTTGCGCCCGTCTTGCGGCGCGCAGGCAGTTTGGAGAATTTGTCCAGACCCGGCAGGTCGAGATCATGCACGCGTTCGCCAGCCGCTGCCCGTGCGATCATCGACGGCAATTCATGATAGGCTTGCGGGCCGACAACAATGTCCACATCGCGCGTGCGTGCGGTTACTTCCGTGCCTTCGGCTTGCGCCACACAGCCAGCAACCGCAATCATCGGGCGGCTGCCATCTTCGCGGCGTTGGCGGCCAATGTCGGAATAGACCTTTTCCACTGCCTTTTCACGAATGTGGCAGGTGTTAAGGACCACCAGTTCCGCTTCGCCCTCCGGCGCTGCGGCCATGCCTTGCGCCCCCAGCAGTTCAGCCATGCGCTCGCCATCATAGACGTTCATTTGGCAGCCAAAGGATTTGACGTGAAAGCTTTTGGGTGTTGGTCGAGTCATGCCCCGCGCCCTAGCCCAGCCCCAAGGCGGCGGCAATCTCGGCGCGGCTATGGGCGGCAATGGCCTTGCGATCCGCAAAATCCGCATGGCTTAACGGGGCCAAGAAATAGATCCGAACCGGGAACCGCCCTGGCCGACTGAGAACGCGCAGCGCATTGGCGCCAAAACTTTCCTCCCCGACCCATGCAATTTCGCCCACAATTGGCCCATAATCGAGCGCAATGGGTTGAATAGAAATCTCATCCGGGGCCGGGGTGACGGCCGAAATAAGCGAGGATCGAAAGGGCAAAAGCGCACTGCCATCCGCCGTTGTGCCTTCGGGAAACAAGGTGATGGGCTGGCCAGACAGCAGTCCGCGCTGCAAGGCCGTGGCTTGGTGATGGGCGGTGTGGCGCGCCTCGCGCTCAACATAGACGGTGTTGTTGCTGGTCGTCAGCCAACCAATGAGCGGCCATGGCTTCATATCGGCTTTGGCAACAAAGGCGCAGCGCGTTTGCCCCGCCAATGTCAGCACGTCGAGCCAACTGATATGGTTGGCAATATACAAAACGTTCCGACGAATGGGGGATCCCGTCACGCGGACATCTGCGCCAGCAATCCAGCCTACGCTGCGCAGAAACAGCCCCGCAATCGGAGACTGGCGATCAAAGAGGCGCCATAGCAGGTGCAAGGGCAACAAGACCAAAAGCACCGCAACAATTGCGGCAATCCGCACAAAGGCGCGCGGATGCGTGCGTTCAACTCTTGCGATCGAGTGCGACGCCATAAAGTTCCATACGATGGTCTACCAAACGGAAGCCCAGCCGTTCGGCAATCACTTTTTGCAAGGCTTCCAATTCGGGATCTACAAATTCAATCACGCGGCCAGTTTCGACATCAATCAAATGGTCATGATGCGCTTCGGCCGCCGCTTCATAGCGGGAGCGGCCATCGCCAAAATCATGCCGTTCTAAAATGCCGGCCTCTTCAAACAGGCGAACGGTGCGATAGACCGTGGCAATTGAGATGCCCGGGTCAATTGCTGACGCCCGTTCATGCACGGCTTCGACATCGGGGTGGTCCGCTGCTTCGGACAGGACCTTTGCAATCACACGACGTTGGTCGGTAATGCGCAGCCCCTTTTCATGGCACAAAGCCTCAACATCAATATAGCGGTTCATGCAAAAAATCCGGGGCCAGAAAACAGGATCATTCCTGTCTTCTAGCCCCTGATTTTCTCAACGCAAAGGTTAGATTATGCCTTGGCGGACTTGCGGCGGCGGCCGGCGGGTTTGCGGCCCAAGCCAATTTGCATGGCAAGGCTGCGGCGCTGCTCTGCATAATTGGGGGCAACCATCGGATAATCGCGGGGAAGGCCCCATTTTGCGCGATAATCGTCAGGCGTCATGCCATAATGCGTCATCAAATGGCGCTTCAACATTTTCAGCTTTTTGCCATCTTCCAAGCAGATGATGTAATCTGGCTTGATCGACGCGCGGATCGAAACGGCCGGTTCAGGTGCGGCAACCTCGATTGGCGCCGGTGCGCCAAGTTTGGTCAGCGCCCCGTGCACATTGGCAATAAGGTGCGGCAAATCAGCGACAGCTACAGAGTTGTTGCTGACATGTGCGGCCACAATATCCGCTGTTAGAGTAATCAGCGTTTCATTAAGGTTGGTGTCAGTCATGATATGTCTCTTATCTGGCGATGCACCTCAGAAAACCTGCCATATCGGCAGATCCCGCGTGCAATGTCTTCTCGTTTAAGAAATTAATAAGTACTTGTTTATTTTGTTTTAAAATAAAAATCACAGTGTCAACTGCAGTGTCAAAGCATCAAAGTGATTATTATCTAATCCGCGATAATAATTTTGCCGCTTTCCGATCTGAGTAAATCCCAAATGAGTGTAAAGTTCAAGCGCAGCATTGCCTGAGCGCACTTCAAGAATAACCTTTTTGACACTATTTTTCACACACCAATCCGTAACCGATCTAACCAATAGTTTGCCTATGCCTTGGCGGCGCTGGTCAGTGTCCGTTGCAATCAACAATAATTCTGCTTCATCGAGAACATAACGGGCAAGGGCAAAGCCAAGAACAGCGTCGCCTTTAACAGCAAGGCGCAGCATTGTGCCGGGCAGGCAAAGCAGCCCACGGCATTGTTCCGCCGTCCAAGCCTCGCCAAAGGCGGGGTCAAAGGCATTTTGCATGACCGGCATGATCCGGTCCACACTGTGAAAATCACCGGCAATAACTTGAATGTCAGCAGTCATGGATTGGGCTTGGCATCCGGCGCGCGGCCATAAATTGGCTCTGGTGGCAGGGCCTTTAGGGCGGGCGGCAAAAGGCGGGCATCACGGGCATCTGGCTCAACCGCAATGGCGCGATCACATATCAGTTTTGAGGCCGCAGAGCCTGCAGCACATCTCCAGAACGGAACTGATTCTGGGACCATGGAGGCCAAAGGCGCCAGAGATGATAGCCCGTGTTTTGCATAGGGTTGGATGAACAACTCACCATGGCCGCCCTCAATGGCAATCAGGGCTTCGTCCAGATCGTCCTGCTCGGCAAAGAGCCGCGCCGCCAACAGCGCATGCGTGCAATAGCCTGTCACAGGCACGTCCCACGCCAGCCCCAGCGCGCGGGCGGCTGCAAGCCCCACGCGGACGCCAGTAAAGCTGCCCGGCCCACAATTGACCAATATGGCGTCTGCCCGCCCCCCATATGGCAGGCCGGCAATCATGGGGATCAGCCGTTCAGCATGGCCGCGGGCGCCCTCTTGATGGTCATGCGCAACAACCACATCGCCATCGAGCAGGGCCACCGAACAGGCTGTGGTCGCAGTCTCGATGACGAGGATCATGCGGGATCAAACAATGCTATTAAAGCGATCAAAGGCTGGCCGCGGAGAGCGTTCAAAAATACTGGCCGGGTCACCATAGCCAAGCGTAGAAATGAAGTTGGACTTTACTTTGGTGCCACCGAAAAAGGCGGCATCGACGCCCGCATTATCAAAGCCCGACATTGGCCCCGTATCCAGCCCCAAAGCACGCGCGGCCATAATGAAATAGGCGCCCTGCAACGAGGAGTTGCGCATGGCTGTTGTTTCGGCAAGCGCGTCGTTGCCGGCAAACCAGCTGCGGGCGTCTGTGTGCGGGAAAAGTTCAGGCAGCTGCTCGTAAAATTCGAGGTCCATGCCAATGATGACAGTGACAGGCGCCTGCAAAATCTTTTCCGCATTGGCGGGCATGGCAAGTGCCGCCAGCTTTTGCTTGGCAGCGTCACTTTCGCACCACACCAATCGGGCGGGCAGGGCATTGGCCGATGTGGGGCCAAATTTCATCAGCTCCCAAATTGCGTCCATCTGCGCCCGCGTAACGGGCGTGTTTAGAAAGCCATTATAGGTGCGCGCCTCGCGGAATAATTGGTCAAGCGCAGTTGCGTTAAGCGGCTCTGCCATATGGTTTTCCTTGCTGAAAGCCCGTGTCAGACAGCGAAAACGTCTGTCACTTCGGGCACATAATGTTTGAGCAACTGCTCAATTCCGTTTTTGAGCGTGGCCGTGGATGAGGGGCAGCCTGCGCAGGCGCCTTGCATCTTCAAATAGACATGGCCTGATTTATAGCCTTTGTAGATGATGTCCCCACCATCATTGGCAACTGCCGGGCGCACCCGCGTTTCCAGCAGCTCTTTAATCTGCGAGATAATGTCCGCATCCGCCGGATCGTCTTCCAGCCCGGCATCGTCTGCTGGCACTGAAAAGCCTGCCGTGGCTGGTTTGAACAAGGGCAGATTGGCGACGAAATGATCAAGCAAAATAGCCAAGACATCAGGCTTTAACTGCGCCCAAGACGCGCCGGGGCCTGCCGTCACCGAGATGAAGTCGCGGCCAAAAAACACGCCTTCCACATCCCCCAGATTGAACAGCGCCTCTGCCAAGGGGGAGGCTTCCGCTTCTTCGGGCGAGGCAAAATCCCGCGTCCCCGCACTCATCACAGCGCGGCCAGGCAGAAATTTCAGGGTCGCCGGATTGGGCGTGGTTTCAGTTTCGATCAGCATAGAGCCTATTTGGGGTTTGCAAGGCGCAGGATCAAGCGGCCTTACGGACAAAAACTGTGCCTGCAGAATAGCCTGCCCCGAACGAACAGATCAGGCCAATTTCGCCAACAGCAAAATCAGCATTATTCTGGTGGAACGCGATAATCGAGCCAGCGGACGACGTGTTGCCATACACGTCAAGCACCGTCGGGCTCTCGTCAGGCGTTGGCTCATGGCCGAGGACCTTGGTCGCGATCAGCCGGTTCATGCCCGTATTGGCTTGGTGCAGCCACATCCGCCGCAGCTGGTCCGCCGGGATCGACAGGCGGTCCAATTGCTGGCCAATCATGTCAGCCACCATGGGCACAACTTCCTTAAAGACCTTGCGGCCTTCTTGGACAAACAGCTTATCCGCGTCGTCGCGTGTTTCAGGCGCCGTGCGGTTCAAAAAGCCAAAGTTATTGCGGATATTGTTCGAGAAAACTGTTTTGAGCTTGGTTCCCAGAATGTCCCAATGCCCGGCCGGCGCGATTGATTTTTCCTCAACCAGAACGGCTGTTGCCACATCGCCAAAGATAAAATGGCTATCCCGGTCGCGCCAATTGACATGGCCCGAACAAATTTCCGGGTTTACCACCAAAACAGACCGGGCATTGCCCGCGCGAATAAAATCAGCGGCTGTCTGGATGCCAAAGGTTGCGGAGGAACAGGCAACATTCATATCAAAGCCAAAGCCTTGAATGCCCAATGCGTCCTGAATTTCAATGGCGATGGCCGGATAGGGACGTTGCAAGTTTGAACAGGCGCACAAGACGGCATCGACATCTTTTGCATCACGACCTGCCTTGGCCAGAGCCTCTTTCGCGGCCGCCACGCCAATTTCTGCCAGAATGGATAGCTCGTCATTTCCCCGCTCGGGCAGGCGCGGACACATAATCTGGGGATCCAGAACAGGCGCCTTGGAAACGACATGGCGGGCTTTGATGCCGCTTGCCTTTTCAATAAACTCGGCGGAGCTGGGCTGGAGAGCGTCAACTGTGCCAGCCTCTATTTCGGCGGCATGGTCGGCGTTAAACCGCTCGACATAGCTGTTAAAGCTGGCCACCAGTTCTTCGTTCGAAATGCTCTCTGGCGGCGTGTACAGGCCGGTTGCAGAAATGACCGGCGTGAAGCTCGACATCGTCCTATCCCCTTTTGCGACGCGTTTTTCTTTTCTGCCCTAGCCGCCCATCTTGAGCGGCGCAATGGCCGCACGCGCGCACTAAGCGCCGCTTTCCCCTTGCCTTTTGCGTCTGGGGTCCGCCACATAGGGCTATGCTGCGTCAGTATGAATTGGTGGAAAAGGTCCGGAGCTATGATCCGGAGGCAGATGAGGATCTGCTGAACAAAGCCTATGTGTTTTCCATGAAGGCGCATGGCACCCAGCTGCGCGCCTCAGGCGACCCCTATTTCAGCCACCCTATTGAGGTGGCTGGTCTGCTGACCGACCTGAAGCTGGATGACGAGACCATTGCGACCGCCATTCTGCACGACACCATTGAAGATACGCTCGCCACGCCAGAGCATATTGAAAAGCTGTTTGGCGCCAATGTCGCCCGGCTGGTGGATGGGGTTACCAAGCTTTCAAAAATTGAAGCGCTGACGGAGAATGAACGGGCGGCTGAGAATTTACGCAAATTCCTGCTGGCCATGTCAGACGATATTCGTGTGCTGTTGGTCAAGCTGGCCGACCGGCTGCACAATATGCGCACGCTGCACTTCATTAAAAATGAGGAAAAGCGCCGCCGCATCGCGCGCGAAACCATGGATATTTATGCCCCGCTGGCTGAGCGAATTGGCATGTATGAATTCATGAAAGAAATGCAGACTTTGGCGTTCCGCGAACTGGAACCCGAAGCCTATGCCTCGATCACTAAGCGATTGGAGCAACTGCAAGAAGGCGGGGGAGATCGGATCGCGCGGATCAGCTCGGGCGTGAAAATGCTGTTGTCGCGCGCGGGGCTGGACGCCGAAGTGACAGGCCGTGAAAAACACCCCTATTCAATTTGGCGCAAAATGGCAGAACGCCATATCAGCTTTGAGCAATTGTCAGATGTTATGGCGTTTCGCGCCATCCTGCCGGATACCGAAAGCTGTTATCAGGCGCTGGGCATTATTCACCAGCGTTGGCCGATGGTGCCGGGCCGATTTAAGGACTATATCTCAACGCCAAAGCGCAATGGCTATCGCTCGCTCCACACGTCCGTCATTCATAATGAGAAGGTGCGGATTGAGATTCAAATCCGCAGCCGCGAAATGCACGCCCAAGCCGAATATGGCTATGCCGCACACTGGGCCTATAAGGCGGATATTCATGAGCCCGTCGCTCAAACGGCGTGGATTCAAGACCTTGTCGAAATTCTGGAACATGCCGAAAGCCCTGAAGAGCTTTTGGAACATACCCGCATGGCGATGTACCAAGACAGGATCTTCGCCTTTACGCCCAAGGGAGAGCTGATCCAGCTGCCCAAGGGCGCAACGCCTGTTGATTTTGCCTATGCTGTCCACACCAATTTGGGCGATCAAGCGGTTGGGGCCAAGGTCAGGCACAAGAGCCGCAGCCTGTGTGGCTGAGCTTTGCAGTGACGGGGAAGGCGCGTGCCGCCATCCGCCGCTTTGTGCGCAATAAGGAAGAGGATGAGCTGATTGCGCTCGGCCGCAATATCTATGACGAAATTGCCGCCCGCTTGCCCAGCAAATTGGGCGCCAAAGCCTTGGCAGATGCCATTAAGCGGCTGAAGCTGAAAGATGAAGATGTCCTGATGATTGCCATTGCCCGGCAATCCATTACCGACGCGCAATTGATGGAAGCGCTGATGCCCGGCAGCACATCGAAAGGTGCGGGCGGGGCGCCCGGACAACGCCATGCGATTTCCATTCATGGCCTGCGGCCCGGCGTTGCCTTTGATTTGGCCCAATGCTGCCGCCCAGTGCCGGGGGATCGGATTGTCGGCGTGCGCCGCCCGGATGAAGCCATTGAAGTCCATATTATTGATTGCCCAATCTTAGCGGAGGGGCAGGATGTCGACTGGCTTGATCTGGCTTGGGGCGATGGATCTGACGGCGGCACGGCGCGGTTGAGCGTTATTGTGCGCAACCAACCCGGGGCACTGGCCGTAATGGCGGGGATTTTCGGCGCGAATGAGGCCAATATCCTGAATTTGCGGATGGAACATCGCGATGCCAGCTTCCATAACTTCATTGTCGATCTGGAAGTGCGGGATTTGCGGCATTTGACCCGCATTTTGGCGGCCCTGCGGGCGGCCGATGCGATCTCGCAGGCAGAGCGCGTCTAATGGCGGACCCAGGGCCCCAGCCTGATTTTTCTCGGCAATTGGGCAATCCCCGCTTGATTGAGGCGGCACTCGCCCTTGCCGATAATCGGCTTCATGATGCAGAGCCCTTGTTGCGCCAGCATTTAAAGGAGGATCCCTTTGATGCCGCCGCCATCCGCATGTTGGCGGAACTGGCGGGCCGCATTGGGCGGTTTAAGGATGCTGAAAATCTGCTGCGTCGTGCGGTGGAAATTGCGCCCAATTTTGTCGCGGCGCGGTCCAATCTAGCCCTTGTCCTCTATCGGCAGAACCGCGTTGCGGAAGCCTTGGAGGAACTGGAGCACGTCTCTGCCATTGATCCAGAAAACCTGTCATCCGCCAATTTAAAGGCTGCCGCATTTGGCCGAATTGGCGAGTATGAAGAGGCCTTGTCGCTCTATCGTATGGTGTTGGACCGGTTTGACGGACATCCGCGCATTTGGCTGTCTTACGGCCATGTGTTGAAAACCGTTGGGCAGGCGGAGGAGAGCATTGCCGCCTATCGCCGCGCCATTGCGCTTGCGCCCCATTTTGGGGAGGCTTGGTGGAGCCTTGCCAATATGAAAACGCTGCGCTTTACCGATGAAGATTTGGCACAGATGGACGCAGGTGTGGCCGCCGCAGACATTAGTGATGATGATCGGCTGCACCTGCATTTTGCGCTGGGTAAAGCAACCGAGGATCGCCGCGAGGCCGAACGTGCCTTTGGCCATTATGCGGCGGGCAATGCCATTCGGGCGCGCCAATTGGGCTATGAGGCCCAGAGCACCAGCCAGATGGTTGCGGCGATGCGCCAAACCTTCACGCCAGAATTTTACGCCGCCCGGCAGGGGTGGGGTTGTGCCGCAGCAGACCCAGTGTTCATTCTGGGCTTACCGCGCGCTGGATCAACGCTGATTGAACAGATTTTATCTTCGCACTCGCAGATCGAAGGCACAATGGAATTGCCTGATCTGCCAGCCATTGCGGGGCAATTGGGCCCAACCCAAAATTGGCCGGAACTGCTTGCTACCTTGACGGCAGATGACGTGCGGGCACTGGGCGAAAGCTATGTTGAGCGCACACGCATTGTGCGCAAGACGGATCGGCCCTTTTTCATTGATAAGCTGCCCAATAACTGGGCCTATGTGGGGCTGATCCAGCTTATCCTACCGAATGCGCGGATCATTGATGCGCGGCGCCACCCAATGGCCTGTTGTTTTTCCAACTTCAAACAGCATTTCGCGCGCGGCCAATCCTTCACTTATGGCCTTCGGGATATTGGCCTTTATTATCGCGATTATGTGGCGCTGATGGCGCATTTTGATCAGGTTTTGCCGGGGCGCATCGCCCGGGTGTTTCATGAGGATATGGTCGACGATAGCGATGGTGAGATCCGCCGTCTGCTGGATGCGCTGGGCCTGCCATTTGAAGACGCGTGCCTGCGCTTTTGGGAAAATGATCGCGCGGTGCGGACTGCGAGTTCAGAACAAGTGCGCCGTCCCATTTTCCGCGATGGGATGGATCAATGGACGCAATTTGCGCCTTGGTTGGGTGAGTTGGAAGCCGCATTAGACCCCGTATTGGCTGATTATCCCGCGGTTCCTGAAATATAATTGCGCAACCTGTTGCATTTCTGCACTAGCAATAGGCCTTATTCCCGCCTTTTCTTGTGCTTTGCTGCAAGAACAATTGACCCACAGCCATAAGACGCACATTCTCCCGCCCGAGGTTAAGGGGAGAATTTATGCTATTTGTTCGTTCGCATCGTGCGATGGTCGCCGCCCTATTGGGAAGTTCCATGCTTGTCCCGGCACAAGCTTATGCCCAAGAGCCGGCTGAAGACGCCAATGACGATATCATCGTCACCGCGCAAAAGCGCGAAGAAAGCCTTCAGAATGTGCCAATCAGCATTCAGGCGCTGTCGACCAAAAAGCTTGATCAGCTGGGCATTACAGATTTTAATTCCTACACGAAGCAGCTTGCTTCGGTCTCCTTCCAGACATCGCAACCGGGGTCGACCACAGTCTATATGCGCGGCGTTGCCTCGGGCGGCGATGGCAACCACTCGGGCTCGCTTCCCTCTGTTGGTGTCTATTTGGATGAACAGCCGGTTACGACCATTGGTGGCACGCTGGATGTCCATGTCTATGACGTGGCCCGCATTGAATCGCTCTCTGGCCCGCAAGGCACGCTCTATGGCGCATCCTCGCAGGCCGGCACGATCCGCATCATTTCCAACAAGCCTGACCTTGGCAAATTTGAAGGCCGGGTTGATGCGTCGGTGAACAGCGTTGCCCATGGCGGCATGGGCGGCACGCTGGAAGGCATGGTGAATACACCGCTGAACGATCGCATGGCGCTGCGCGTTGTGGGCTGGTATCAAAAAGACGCTGGCTATATTGACAATGTGGCGGCCAGCCGCAGCTTTTTAGGCCCGGCCATTGTGAATGATGCGGGCGTGCGGACCGGCAACCAGCCGGGCATCAAGGTCAACAATGCCGCCTATGTCCGGAATAATGTCAACCGCCGCGATGTCGTTGGTGGCCGTGCAGCGCTGAAAATTGAGCTGGATGATAACTGGACTGCAACGCCGTCTCTGCTCGTTCAAAACAGCAAGAATAAGGGCAGCTTTGCCTATGACGCCAGCGTGGGTGATCTGAAGATCAACCGGTTTTCGGATGAATATCGCAAAGACCGTTTCGTTCAGGCAGCGATGACGATTGAAGGTAAAATCGGCAATTGGGATCTGACCTATGCGGGCGCCTATATGGACCGCAAGACCAAGTCGTTCAGCGATTATACCGATTATGCCGAAGCTTATGACGCGCTTTATGCCGATTATTCCGACAATGGGCAGCTGATTTGCAGCGGCCTTGCAGGCTGTTTCTATTATCAAGATTCTGCCGGCAAGACGATTGACCCGCGCCAATATATTGCGGGCAGCGATCACTTTAAAAAGATGAGCCAAGAAGTGCGCATTGCCTCGCCGCAGGAAAACCGCCTGCGCGTGCAAGCTGGCCTTTTCTATCAGCGCCAGAGCAACCGCATTTTCCAAGATTATATGGTCTATAATCTGGCACCAAAATTGTCAGTCAATGGCCGTCCCGGCACCTTGTGGCTGACGCTGCAAGACCGCGTTGACCGCGATTATGCGGCCTTTGGCGAAGCCTCTTTTGATGTTGCTCCCACGCTGACGCTGACCGCAGGTGGCCGTGTCTTTAAATATGACAACAGCCTGATTGGCTTTTTCGGCTTTGGCCGCGATCCGGCCTATGTGCAGGGCGGCAGCAATAACCCGCCGCCCAACGCGGCAGGCAGCAGCCGGACTGGCGTTGCTGGCTGTTACACCACTGGCGGCATCACGCTGCGGGATGCGCAGCTGCAAAACAAGACCACCGCGTTGGCACCCGGGATTGTTCCGGGCACCTTCTGCACCAATTTGGGCACGCCAGAAAATGGCAGTGTGGTGCCCAAGGCCACGAAGGACACAGGCTTCATCCATCGCCTGACGATGACGTGGAAGCCCAGTGACGATATGCTGGCCTATGCCACATGGTCGCGCGGCTTCCGCCCGGGCGGCATTAACCGTCGTGCCAGCATCCCGGCTTATGCCTCGGACTTTTTGACCAATTATGAATTTGGTTGGAAACTCTCGCCCATGCCGCGGATGCGCCTGAATGGCGCCATTTATTGGCAGGATTGGTCGTCGTTCCAATATTCCTTCTTGGGTGAAAACAGCTTCACGCAGATTCAAAATGGTCCCAATGCGCGTATCCGCGGGATCGAATTGGATATGAGCTATAATGCGGCCAATGGCCTCTCGCTGTCGGCAACTGCGGCTTATACCAATGCCAAGCTGCGCCAGAACCTGTGTTCAGGCGCTTCTGATGTCAGCCCGACTTGTGCCGGGTCCGACATTTCGGCACCGCAAGGCACGCGTCTGCCCATCACGCCCAAGTTCAAAGCCAGCACCACCGCGCGCTATGAATATGATTTGGGCACGGGCAAGGCGCATGTCCAAGGCTCACTGGCCTATCAAGGCTCGGCCATTTCGGACATTCGCACCCGCTATGCTGATATTTTGGGCCGTATCCGTGCCACGACCACGGCGGACTTCACACTGGGTTATGACTGGAGCAACTTCACGGCAGAGTTGTTCTTGAACAACGCCTTTGACCAGCGGGGCGAATTGTCACGCTTCGTCAATTGCGGCCAGTGCACCCGCGTCAACATCGTGCCTGTGCAGCCGCGGACCATTGGTCTGCGCTTCGGCTCGAAATTCTAAGACCGGTTCTCCGGCCCAAGTTCGCAAGGCTTTGCTTGCGGCTTGGGCCGGGTCTCGGCAGGATGGGGGATCATGGCCGCATCCGCCCCCCCAATCTTACCCAACGCCCCGATAGAGGCAGAGGATAATCGGCCCGCCAAGCTGGGCCTGTGGATGTCCATTGCCCTTGTCATGGGCGGGATGATTGGCTCAGGCGTGTTTTTATTGCCGGCCAGTCTTGCACCCTTTGGCTGGAATGCTGTGGCCGGTTGGGGGATGACCATTGCTGGCGCCCTCTGCTTGGCGCACGTCATTGCCCGGCTGACAGCCGCGGACTCTGGCCAAATTGGCCCAGCAGAATTGGTCGCGCGCAGCTTTGGGCCTGTTGCCGGCTTTTTGATTGGCTTTAGCTATTGGGTCTCGGTTTGGGCGGCGACGGCCACCATTTCCATTGGCGCTGTGTCGTACGCGTCCAGCTTTGTGCCTGTGCTGGGCCTGCACCCGGCTTTGTCGGCCACGGGCGTTATCTGGATGCTGACGCTGGTCAATTTGATTGGCACGCGCGTGGCCGGAAGTTTTCAGCTGGTCACAACTCTTTTAAAATTGTTGCCGCTGATTGTGGTTGCCCTGCTGATCGCCTTGGTGCTGGGCCAGCAAGGCAGTGCGGCGATTACGCCCTTTCCAGCGGAAGGCCTGTCATGGGCGCGCATCAACCAAGCTGCGGCAATTACCTTATGGGCCATGGTTGGCTTTGAAGCGGCCTGCGCTGCCTCGGGCCGCATTGCCAATCCGGCGCGCAATGTGCCGCGCGCGACTGTGGTGGGTGCGCTTTTGTGCGGCGTGATTTATCTGATTGTGTGTTCGGGCATTGCCCTCATGCTGCCTGCGGATCGCGTGGCTGTTTCCAACGCGCCATTTGAGTTGTTTGTGGCGACCTTCTGGTCGGCAGGTCCGGCGGCTTTGGTGGGCCTGTTTGCGGCGATCAGTGCCGTGGGCGCTGTCAATGGGTGGATTTTGGTGCAGGGCGAATTGCCCTATGACATGGCCCAGCGCCAATTGATGCCGCGCTGGTTTGGCAAGGCAGCGGCCAATGGCGTGCCTGTGCGCGCCGTGCTGGTGGCGAGCCTGCTCGCAACCTTGCTGGTTTGGGCCAATTCCAGCCGATCCATGGCCGGGCTCTTTACCTTCATGGCGTTGCTCACCACCTCGGTCACGCTCTGGCTCTATCTTGCCTGCGCATTGGTTGCGCTGAAGCGGCGTATGGCCATCCCCACGGCCTGTGCGGGGCTGGCTTATGGTCTTTGGGCCTTATGGGGCGCGGGGTTGGAGGCCAGCGGGCTAAGTGTGGTGCTGATGCTGGCAGGGCTTCCCCTCTATTGGATCGCCCGGCGCGAGGGGCCGGATGGAAACAAGACCTCGGCTGTGCTCCGGCCCTGAGCCGGAGCCTAGGAAGGCGGTGCCACTGGGCTCCGGCTCAAGGCCGGAGTACGGGGGGCGTTTACGCGGGACGATTTTTCGGCGGCTCAGCAGGACGGGGATGCGCGCAAAGGCGCAAAGGCCGCAATGACAAGAGGCCAATCGCTTTGCGCCCTCTGCGTCTTTGCGCGCGCATTCCCTTGGCTCCGGCGCACGGACGATGAATAAGATGTGCTCCGGTCCTGAGCCGGAGCCTAGAGAAACAGTCCCCCACTGCCCTGGGCTCCGGGTCAAGCCCGGAGCACGCGCGCGGAATGGCTTGCGTCTCGATTCAATGAAAATCCCTTGATTTGGGCAGAAGGCGCACTTGGCGTGGATGCCCCATGCGCGGATAAACGGGTTTCAGCGCTTCATCTGCACGGGCGATTTCGGGCGTTAAGGGCTGCTGATCGGACAAATGCGTTAGCACCGCGTTGCGATCGATAATCCGGTGCGCCAGCAGATGGACAATGCCTTCCGGGCTGCGCTGCACCTCGCCTTGCACCTCCATCAGCCGCGCGGCCATCACGGCGCGGCGCTGGGCCTCAAAGTTCCGCGCCCAGAGGATGATGTTGGCAACGCCTGTTTCATCTTCCAGCGTGATGAAGATCGCTTTGCCATTGCCGGGTCGCTGCCGCACCAGCACCAGCCCGGCCAGCTTTACGCGGGCTCCAGCTTTGGCCGTCATCAAGGCCTGACACGATAATATGCGCTCCCCCGCAAAGACCGGGCGGAGCAGCGCCATCGGATGCGCTTTGAGCGAGAGACGCAGCATCTGATAATCTGCGGCCACATCCTCCCCCAAGCCCATATCGGGCAAGGTCATATCGGGTTCATGCGCCAATTCTCGCGCTTGGGCCGCGGCAAAGAGCGGCAATTCAGCACCCGGAATACGGCGTGCTTCCCATAAGGCGGCGCGGCGCGGCAGTTGGAGTGAACCACAGGCATCCGCATCGGCGAGCAACTGCACCGCGCGGGGTGGCAATTGCGCACGCCGGGCAAGATCTTCCAAGCTGGAAAATGGCCGTGCGGCAACAAGGGCGGCCGCCCAATCTTCCCGAAAGCCCGTGATCTGCCGAAAGCCAAGCCGCAAATGGGGTCTGTCTTGGGCCAGAAAAACCTGATTGTCCCACTCACTCGCATTCACATCCACGGGGTGAACGGGCACGCCATGGTCGCGCGCATCGCGGATGATTTGGGCAGGCGCGTAAAAGCCCATGGGCTGAGAATTTAAAAGCGCAGCCGCAAAAACCGCCGGGGCATGATGCTTGATCCAGGCGGACACCCAGACCAGCCGGGCAAAGGCAATCGCATGGCTTTCGGGAAAGCCATAAGACCCAAAGCCTTCGATCTGGCGAAAGCAGCGTTCGGCAAACTCCGCCGCATAACCGCGTGCCACCATGCCGCTGACCAGCTTTTCCCGAAACTCATTAATGGTACCCAAATTGCGGAACGTTGCCATGGCCCGGCGCAATTGATTGGCCTCCCCGGGGGTAAAGTCTGCCGCGACAATCGCCAGCTTCATCGCTTGTTCTTGAAACAAGGGCACGCCCAGCGTCTTGCCCAGCACATCGCGCAGTTCATGGGGATTATGCGGCGCGGCGGGTGACGGGAAGTCCACCGCCTCGCGCCCCTGCCGCCGCCGCAAATAGGGGTGGACCATATCCCCCTGAATCGGCCCGGGCCGGACAATGGCAACTTGGATCGCCAGATCATAAAAACAGCGGGGGCGCATGCGGGGCAGCATGTTCATCTGCGCCCGACTTTCGACTTGGAAGACGCCAATGCTGTCCCCCCGGCAGAGCATATCAAACACGCCCTCATCGTCGTCGGGCAGGGTGGACAGCGAAAGTGGTGGGGCGACTATGCCTTGGGCGGCGCGCAGATCATCCATCATCACAAAGGCTTTGCGAATGCAGCTGAGCATGCCCAGCGCCAGCACATCCACTTTCATCAGCCCCAAGGCATCAATATCGTCCTTATCCCATTCAATGAAGGTGCGGCCCGGCATGGCAGCGTTGTGAACGGGCACCGTTTCATCCAGCCGATCTTCCGTCAGCACAAAGCCGCCAACATGCTGTGACAAATGGCGAGGGAAGCCCAAAATCTGCTGCACAAAATGATTGAGCCGGGCAATTTCAGGATTGTCAGGATCAAAGCCAGTTTCGGTAAAGCGCCGCGCATCCATTTTTGAGGCGTGGCTGCCCCAGATGGTGGAGGACAGACGCTGCGTCACATCCTCGGTCAGTCCCAGCGCCTTGCCCACTTCGCGCACGGCGCTGCGCGGGCGATATTGGATTACAGTTGCCACAATGCCCGCGCGGTGGCGGCCATAGCGTGCATAAATATACTGCATCACCTCTTCGCGCCGCTCATGCTCAAAATCGACATCAATATCAGGCGGTTCGCGCCGCTCTTCGGAAATAAAGCGCGAAAAGAGCAGCTTGTGGCGTGCTGGATCGACGGCGGTAATCCCCAGCACAAAGCACACGGCGGAATTGGCGGCAGAGCCACGGCCTTGGCATAAAATGCCCCGGCTTTGGGCGAATTGCACAATATCATGCACGGTCAGAAAATAGGCCGCATAGTTAAGCTTGCCGATAATCTGAAGCTCGTCATTCAGCAGATCTTGCAAATCTTTGGGTACGCCTGCGGGCCAGCGCGCCTGCGCCTTTTGTGTCACCAAAGCTTCCAGCCAGGCTTGCGGCGTATAGCCGGGCGGCACAGGCTCATGCGGATAATCATAGGATAAATGGCCCAAATCAAAACGGATCACATCCAGCACGCGGCGGCTTTCGGTCAGCGCCTCAGGCGCATCGGTAAATAGCCGGGCCATCTCGCCTGCGCTTTTCAAATGCCGCTCCGCATTGGTGGCCAAAAGACGCCCGGCTTGGTCAATCCGCTGCCCCTCGCGGATGCAGGTAAGAATATCTTGTAAGGGCCGGTCCTCCGGCGTTGCATAGAGCGCATCATTTACGGCGAGCAGGGGCACGCCGCTGCGTGCGCACAGTGCCTTTAGCCCCGCCAGATGCCGCTTATCCCGCCCGCGCCGATGCAGCGCCGCGCCAATCCAAAGATGCGGCGTGCGATGACGCAAGAAACGTACGAGGACAGCCAAATCGGGCGGGCCAGACCCCGCGATCAACAAAGGCGCGGCTGCTGTATCCCCAATGCGCTGGAATGTGGCATCGGGCAGCAGGATCAGCGCCATATCCGCACAGGCCTCTGCCAGATCGCCAAAATAAAGTTGGCAATCGCCTTTGGTGGTGCGCAAATTGCCCGTGCTCAAGAGCCGGGTCAGTCGTCCCCAGCCCTGCCGGTTGGTGGGATAAGCCAGAATATCGGGCGTGCCATCGACAAAGACGAGCCTTGCCCCCACCACAAGCTGAAAGGGCCGTGTCTCGCCACCCTCGCGCCGTTCGCGCAGGGCGCGCCACGCCCGCACCACGCCCGCGACGCTATTCCGATCGGCAATGCCTAATCCTGCCAGCCCCAAATCCAGCGCACGCGCCACCATATCGGCGGGGGAAGAAGCGCCGCGCAAAAAGGAAAAATGTGTCGCTGTAGCAAGCTCAGCATAGCCCTCATCCAAATAGGCCATGAAGATACCAATCGGGCTTGTCCTTTTCGCGCTCATAAAGCCCGTGGCGGAACAGCCAGAAGCGGCGGCCCGCGCTATCTTCCACACGATAATAATCGCGTGTCAGCCCCGCGCCATCACGCCGCTTCCACCATTCAGCGGACAGGCGTTCCGGCCCTTCATAGGCCGTGATGTCATGGACTTGCCGCCGCCAGCGAAAGCGCCGGGGCGGGCCATCAGGCACCTCGGCAATCACCTGCACAATTTGCGGCGGATCCATTAAGTGCATGGGGCGCAAGGGCGGCTCGCCAGCTTCTAAAGTGCCGCCATGATCCGCCAGCGGCAGCACAGGCCGCGCCACAGGCACCGTAAAGCCCGCGCATTCCGGAATATGGCTATCGGCAGCAGCAAAGCGGCGGATGCGCTCTGCGCCCAGCCGCACGCTCAGCCGATCTGTTAATAGGTTAATAGATCGGGCGGGGTTGTCTTTGCCCGTCAGCCCCAGCTGGTCTGCGCCCAGTGGATCCGTTTCTGAAATGTCGAGGCGGATCAGATCATAGCCAAAGCCCGGATCAAGCGGATCTGCCAAGGTTTCAATGCGTTCTTGAAACAACCGTAAGACAAGGTCGGGGTCACGCGTGGGCTGGCCTGTCGCAATTGCCAGCCGCTGCACTTGGCTATCGCTGCGAAACAGCATGAGCAGGAAGGCGCGGGCCCCTTGGCCACGCTGGGCCAGTTGCTGGCCGGCCTCCCCGGCCAATTCATGCAGGGTGGCGCGCAGGATGTCGCTATGCCCCACAGGTTCGGCAAAGCGCTGTGTGACAGAAATGTCAGGCGGCACGCGGCGTGGGGTGATGCGGGCATCTTCCTCGCCCAAAATACGCGCCAGTCGCGCCACAGTCGCTTGGCCAAAACGTGCAGCCAGCGGCGCGCGCGGGCGCATCGCCAGATCGCCCAATGTTCTTAAGCCCGCCCGGCGCAGGGCCGTGATCTTGTCTTCTGCTAGGCCCAGTGCATCGACAGGCAGGTCCAACACGTCAAGCGGTGTTGCGTGCGAGGTGGCTGCGGCCTGTTCCGGCTGGGGTTGATAGCCAAGGCCAGTTTCGTTCAGATTCCGCGGGGAAATTTTACGTCCCACACGCAGCATATCACCGCCATGCCGGGCCAGCGCGCGTGCCTTGTCGGGCGTTTCCGCTAGGGCCAGCCGCAAGGTCAGCCCCAATTGCACCAGATGTGCGGCCAGCGCGCTCATCAATCCGGCCTCGCCCCCCCAAAGATGCGCGCAGCCCGTAATGTCCAAAATGAGCCCATCGGGCGGGTCCAGCGCAACGGAAGGCGTGAAACGATCACAGCTGTCGGCGATTTCCTCCAGCCAGCGGGCATCGCCTGCGGCATTATAAGGTGTCGTTTGCAGGTCGGGCAGGCGCGCGCGGGCATCGGCCAGTGCCATGCCCGGGGTAATGCCCAAAGCCTCGGCCATTTCATCCACGGCCATAATGCGCATGGCGCCTTTATCGCGCGCCACAAAAGCGCGTGGCCCCAATTGGCCGGGGTGATTACGCAGCCATGTGTCGGCGCTGAGAAGGGGCAGGAAGATCGCGCAATAGCGTCGGTTCGCAAACTCGTCTGTACTCATTGTTCCACTCCACCACCATGTCAAAAGGCGTTGCACCACCGCGATGGCGCAGCAGGGCGAGAGACAGCGTCAGGCGTCCCGGTGCATTGCCGGGCAAGGGTGCAGAAGGCGCCGCAGCCACTTGCCAGCGTGAAGCGGCAGCGCTGGCTAAAATACTGGCGGGCGGGCGCAGCAGCAGCGCTGTGACGCCCGATCGCTCTGCCGCCAGTGCCAAGCGCCGGCTGGCTGTCAGGTCGAGTCGCTGGGTCGCCCCCATATCGAGGATCAACGCAGCAAGGCCGGTACAGGCCAGGCTATCTGCCGCCGCCTTTAGGCACGCCAGATCATCTGGGGCGTGCACCAGCAATATCTGGTCCGGATCCAGCCCCAAATCGGCAAGGCCAGGGCCATAAGGCGCGCCATAGCGCCGCCGTTGGGCATCGCTAGAGATCCAGAGGATTGTGCCTGCAGCTTCTGCCGCGCGCCGGGCAATGATCAGCGCAAAGGCCGAGGCGCTTGGCCAATCGCCTTCGGCACGCGGTAACACTTCATGCACCGCCCCGCGCGCCAGCCCACCGTCCAGCCGGGCATCCAGCCTATCCAGCCCAAAAGACACCCGGCCCCGGGGGTCACGCCACGCGGACGGGGTAAGTGCCTCTATCTGGCGTTTAAGCCGGGCAAGCGAAGGATGCGAATCAATTATGTTCACCATTTGTTCTATCATGCTCTTGATTAAATCTGTGTCAAGGCTTCCCCTCCTATGAGCCGCGCTGTTAAAGGCGAAGCGACTGTGACGAGGGGTTTTATGCAAAAAGTCAGAAAAGCGGTGTTTCCCGTGGCTGGGCTGGGCACGCGCTTCTTGCCTGCCACCAAGGCAATGCCAAAGGAAATGCTGCCCGTCGTGGATCGCCCGTTGATCCAATATGCCGTGGATGAAGCGCGCGAAGCGGGCATTGAACAAATGATCTTCGTCACAGGTCGCGGCAAAAGCGCGATTGAAGACCATTTCGACATTGCCTTTGAACTGGAACGCACGATGAGCGACCGGGGCAAAGACCTGTCAGTGCTGGAGCCCACCCGGCTGGGCCCGGGCAATTGCGCCTATGTCCGCCAGCAAGAGCCTTTGGGCCTAGGCCATGCCATTTGGTGCGCGCGCGATATTATTGGCGATGAGCCTTTTGCCATTTTTCTGCCTGATGAATTCATGGTCGGTAAGCCCGGCTGCATGAAGCAGATGATGGATGCCTATAATCAGGTGGGCGGCAATCTGATTTCGGTGCTGGAAGTGCCGCATGATAAAGTCTCCAGCTATGGCGTGATCGCGCCGGGCAAGGCGCAGGGCAATATCACGCAAGTGATGGGCCTTGTCGAAAAGCCCAAGGTCGAAGACGCGCCTTCCAACCTGATCATTTCAGGCCGCTATATCCTCCAGCCAGATGTCATGCGCGTTTTGGAAGCGCAGGAAAAAGGCGCCGGCGGCGAAATCCAGCTGACCGACGCGATGGCGCAGATGATTGGCAAACAGCCTTTCCACGCCGTCACCTTTGATGGCGACCGGTATGATTGCGGAGATAAGGCGGGCTTTATTACCGCCAATATCGCTCTCGCCCTTGCCCGGCCTGACATCGGGCCAAGCGTCAAGGCGTGGCTGAAAACAATCAATCTTGATTAAAACCGGCGTGCGATAGGATTAGGCGGCACGATACCAGTAAACGCCATCCACCATATCGCGCCGGGCGCGGCCATCGGCCATCAGGCGGTTTAAATGGGCAGTGGCCTCGCCCGTTGCCAGATCCCGGTTGTGTCCGCCAATCGGCCGGTTGAAGAGAAGCGGGAAGCAATCGACCGCGCGCAGCGCCGTTTCCTTCAGCTTGGCATGAACATCATCCAGCCGACGATGATGTTCATCGCGCAATGCACGCAGCCGCGTATGGAGCCCCTTGAATGGCTCGCCATGCGCAGGGCAAATCAACAGATCATCCGGCAGGCCCAACAGTCGATCAATTGAGTCGAGCCATTCACCCAGCGGATCGGCATCAGGCTCTGACAAATGCACCGAGACGTTAGAACTAATCCGCGGCAAGACCTGATCGCCGGAAACCAGCACGCCGGATTGGGCATTCAGCAAACAGGCGTGTTCCGGGCTATGGCCGGAGCCGACCACCACGTCCCAGCGGTGCTGGCCCATTTCCAGCACATCGCCTGCTTGAATGCGGCGGAAACTTAAGGGCATTTCAAATACCATTTTGCCAAAACGGCCCCAGCCTCGGCTGGTCATTTCGGCCAGGACATCTTCCCCCCAGCCAGCGGCACGTTGCATGGCAATAAAAGCCGGCGGCACATCGTCGCGCACATCGGTGACGAGCATCCGCGCGGTCAGCCATTCCCCGCGCGTCATCCAAAGATCTGTCTCAAAGCGTTTGCACAGCCAGCCCGCCAGACCGATATGATCGGGGTGGAGATGCGTGCCAAACACGCGCGTGACGCGCTGATCGGCCAAATCCCCAGCAAACAGCGCCTTCCAGGCATCGCTGCATTCTTTCAGCAGCATACCCGTATCGACCACGGCATAGCCGGGACCAGACGTGTCCTCATCATCCAGCAGCCAGCTGTTGATATGGCCTAATGAGCCGGGCATCGGGATGCGGGCCCAGCTAATCCCATCGGCAATACGATGTACTTGGCCTTGCCCCGGTGCAAAATCGCCCCAGGGATAGGTCAGTCCCGCACTGCTGGTGGCCGTGAAACTTTCATCAGCCGTCAGCGAGGCATCGGGCGTGTCAGCGTCAGGCGTTTGTGTCGCCACCCAGTTCGGCCTCCGCCTGTGCGGCTGCGGCTTCTGCCGCCTTCGTGGCCGCATCACGCTCAGCCCGCAATTCTTCAATCAGGGCAGCACGATCGCCTTCAAGACGCGTGTCTTCGGCGGCCTTAATGCCCTTCATCTTGGCGGCCTTGGCCACTGTTGCGTCCAGTTCCCGCTGCGAACACAGGCCCAAGGCCACGGGGTCTTTCGGGGTGATGTCCGCAATGTTCCAGTGGGTCCGCTCACGAATGGCCTGAATGGTCGTGCGTGTTGTGCCAATCAGCTTGCCAATTTGGCCATCGGACAATTCCGGATGGTTGCGGATCAACCAGGCGACTCCATCGGGCTTGTCCTGACGCTTGGAAACCGGCGTGTAGCGGGGCCCCTTGGTGCGTGTGGGCGCTTCCGGCGCCTTGATCATCACCAGATCATAATTGGCGTCAGCCTGACCCTTTTCAATTTCGGCCATGGTCAGTTCACCGGCACGAACGGGGTCACGCCCCATCAGCTTGGTGCCCGAGGTTTCATCTGCAATGGCTTGAACTTCAAGGATGTGCAGGCCGCAGAAACGCGCGATCTGTTCAAAGGTCAA
This sequence comes from Sphingomonadaceae bacterium, assembly GCA_009920915.1. Classification (GTDB taxonomy): domain Bacteria; phylum Pseudomonadota; class Alphaproteobacteria; order Sphingomonadales; family Sphingomonadaceae; genus Aquisediminimonas. The sequence continues at coordinate 53,564 of RFZB01000002.1, forward strand.
AGCTGTATTGTCGACAAGCCATGCGGCAGTTGCATGGGGCATAAGGGGCTGGGCCACGGAGGATTCTCCCAAAATAATGAGGGCCGCCCCTTACGGAGCGGCCGGAACCTTGGCTGTCCGTCTAGTCCGGCTTGGGCGCTAGGGCAAGGCTTTCGGTTGATTTTGCCGACACATCCCTTGTGGTGGGACCGCAAATGCGTCTTGATCTGCAACGCATTTCTCTGCACCTTCCCTCCAAAGACAATAGGAGACACGGATGTCGGACGCCCCAAAACTGCCCACAGACATTGCAGCCGCATTGACCGAGCCAAAGGCCTATGGCGAATGGGCGGGCCTGCAAGACAAATTTGCCTGGGCGCGGGCCAATGCCCCGCTGGCGGTCGCTGAGGTGCCGGGCTTTGACCCATTTTGGGCCGTTACGCGCCATGCCGACATCATGGAGGTGAGCCGCAATAACAAGCTGTTCGCCTCGGGCATCCGCCAGACGACACTTACCCAAACGCTGATTGACCAAGCCGTGCGCACGCAATTTCCGGACGGGCATCTGATCCGCTCGCTCGTCCAGATGGATGCGCCCGACCATATGAAATACCGGCTGCTGACGCAGACTTGGTTCATGCCCAAAAATCTGCGCACGCTGGAAGACCGGATTCGCGAGATTGCACGGGAAACCGTCGATCATATGCTCTCGCTGGGCGGCGAATGTGATTTCGCAACTGATGTGGCGCTGCATTACCCCTTACGCGTGGTGATGAATATTTTGGGTGTGCCGCGTGAAGACGAACCCCGCATGCTGATGCTGACGCAGCAGCTATTCGGTTCCACCGACCCAGAACTTAACCGCGCGCGGGCCGAAGTGACGGATCCGATGCAGGCCCTACAAATGCTGCAATTTGTGATCGCGGATTTTGAAAATTACTTCAAAGCGCTGACCGAAGATCGCCGTAAAAACCCGAAAGAAGACGTGGCTACGGTGTTGGCCAATGCCAAAGTGAATGGGGCCCCGATCCCCGACAGGGAGCTTAATGGCTATTACATCATTGTGGCGACCGCTGGGCACGACACAACATCTGCCTCAACCGCTGGGGCGATGATGGAATTGGCACGCAATCCTGCGCTGTTTGAACGTTATCGCGCCGCCGAGGTGGATAAGGCCGGGCTGATTGAAGAGGCTGTGCGCTGGACAACGCCGGTTCAGCATTTCATGCGCTCTGCCACCGAAGATACGGAGTTGGGCGGGCAGAAGATCAAAGCCGGAGATTGGCTGATGCTCTGCTATGTTTCAGGCAATCGTGATGAGGCCGTGTTCCCCGACCCGATGACGTTCAATCCGGACCGCACACCCAACAACCAAATTGCCTTTGGCTTTGGCGGCCATGTCTGCTTGGGCCAGCATTTGGCGCGCATGGAAATGCGCATCTTGATGGAAGAATTGCTGCCCCGCCTCAAATCGGTGGAGCTGGCCGGAGAGCCAGCCCGTGCCGAATCCATCTTTGTCGGCGGGTTAAAGCGTCTACCGATTCGGTTTCAGGCAGCGTGACGCGATGATGATGTGCTCCGGCCTTGAGCCGGAGCCTAGTCGCACATCCCGAATATCGATTAAATTGCGGCCCTGCTGGGCTCCGGCTCAGGGCCGGAGCACGAGGGGGGAAGGCTAGAGTTTAGCCCCGGCCGCGATAGCTGGGCACGTCTTGCTCTGGAATCCAGACATCTTTGGGCAGCGCGCCTGATTGCCAGAAGACGTCAATGGGAATGCCGCCACGCGGATACCAATAGCCGCCAATGCGCAGCCAGATGGGCTTCATCTCATTGAACAGCCGTTGGCCAATGCCCACCGTGCAATCTTCATGAAAGCCCGCGTGATTGCGGAAAGAGCCGAGGAAGAGCTTCAACGACTTTGATTCGACGATGGTCTCCCCCGGCACATAATCAATCACGATATGCGCAAAATCTGGCTGGCCAGTGACCGGGCAGAGCGAGGTAAATTCCGGCGCAACAAAGCGCACCAGATAGGGCGAGCCCGGCCGTGGGTTGGCCGGATAATCAAGCACGGCTTCATCGGGGCTTGCCGGAAGCGCGCTGACCTGACCGAGATGCTTAAGTGTCATGCCCGCGCCTTTACGCTAGGTTGGCCGCAATGACCATATTAATCCCAGTGCTGGGGGACCAGCTTTCGTTGGGGGTCTCTTCGCTGCAAGGCGTGGACCCGGCTGACGCGCGCATCCTGATGATGGAAGTGGCAGAGGAGACGGGCTATGTCCGCCACCATAAGCGCAAAATCGCCTTCATCCTGTCTGCCATGCGGCATCATGCCGCGCGTCTGCGCGACGCGGGCTGGCAGGTGGATTACATAAAGCTCGACGATCCGGACAATCAGGGCAGCTTTTCAGCCGAGCTGGCCCGCGCGGTGCAGCGCCACCAGCCGAGCCGTATCCGCGTGACTGAGGCCGGGGAATGGCGGGTGCGCGGGGATATGGCACGCTGGCAAGCCGCACTGGGCATCGCGGTTGAGATATGTCCCGATACGCGCTTCATTGCCCCACCCGGATTTTTCGCCAATTGGGCGGCGGGGCGCAAACAATTGCGCATGGAATATTTCTACCGCGAGATGCGGCGCCTGACCGGCTTGTTGATGGACGGTGATCAGCCCGCAGGTGGGCAATGGAATTATGATGCGGAGAATAGAAAGCCCGCCGAAGCCGGGCTGTTCATCCCCCGCCGCATGGGCACCCCGCCCGATGCGATAACGCAAGACGTGCTGGCGCTGGTGGCAGAGCGGTTCGACAATTATCCGGGATCACTGGATGGCTTTGACATGGCCGTGACACCCGAAGGCGCCGAAGCGGAAGCAGCGCGTTTTTTGAAAGACGCCCTGCCCGGCTTTGGCGATTATCAGGATGCCATGCTGACGGGCCAGCCCTTGCTTTGGCATAGCTTCCTTTCGCCTTATCTCAACATTGGCCTGCTCGATCCGCTGGCCTTGTGCCGTGCAGTGGAAGCGGAATGGAAGGCAGGTCGCGTGCCAATTAATGCCGCTGAAGGCTTTATCCGCCAGATCATCGGCTGGCGCGATTATGTGCGCGGCCTTTATGATTGGGCGGGGCCCGACTATGCCCAGCGCAATTTTCTGGAGGCCAAACGCCCATTGCCGGACTTTTACTGGACGGGGAAAACCAACATGGCCTGCCTTGCCAACGCCATCGGCCAGACGCTTGATCTGGGCTATGCGCACCATATCCAAAGACTGATGGTCACGGGCAATTATGCGATGCTGGCAGGCATTGATCCGCACGAGGTGCATCTCTGGTATCTCGCCATTTATGTCGATGCTTTTGAATGGGTAGAGCTGCCCAATACGCTGGGGATGAGCCAATTTGGCGATGGCGGCATCATGGCGTCTAAACCCTATGCCGCCTCAGGCGCCTATATTGACCGAATGTCAGATTATTGCCGGGGATGCACCTATGATGTGCGCGCCAAAACCGGACCAAAAGCGTGTCCGCTCAATGCGCTTTATTGGGACTTTATGGACCGCAATCGCGACAAGCTGGCCAACAACCCGCGCATTGGCATGGCCTATCGCACATGGGACAAAATGGCCGAGGATCAACGCCGCGCGTTGAAAGCAAGCGCCGCTGCGCATCTCGCAAAGCTCGACGCGGGGGACCCGGCGGTATAGCCTGTGCGTTCCACCGCTAAAGGAGATTGCAGATGGAGTCGCTTGTCAGCACTGATTGGTTGGCCGCCGAATTGGGCGCATCGGACCTGCGCGTGGTGGACGCCACCTATTTCCTAGCGGCGGATCAGCGCAATCCAGCCGCCGAGTTTGAAGCCGCACACATTCCCGGCGCGGTCTTTATGGATTTGGGGGAAATTGTGGACCCCACATCCAGCCTGCCGATGATGCTGCCCAGCCCCGAAAAATTTGCCAGCCGTATGCAATCCTTGGGCCTTGGCGATGGCAGCCGTATCGTCGTGTATGACAACAGCCCCTATAAAAGCGCGGCACGCGCGTGGTGGATGCTGGCGCAAGTTTTTGGTGCGCATGGCGTTGCCATTTTGGATGGCGGCTTTGCCAAATGGCAGGCCGAGGGACGCCCCGTTGAGGCCGGCAAGCCGCAAATCCGCCACCGGCATTTCACCGTCTGGAAAAATGCGAAAGTTGTACGCGACAAGGCACAGATGCGCGCCAATCTGGACAGCGGGGCGGAACAAGTGGTCGATGCCCGCGGTGCGGCGCGCTTTACCGGCGAAGACCCTGATCCGCGCCCCAATGTGGGGAGCGGGCATATCCCCGGCAGTTTCAATCTGCCGCATAGTCAGATGTTCAACGCCGATGGCACATGGAAACAGGGCGATGCCCTGAAAGCGGCCTTTGAAAGTGCGGGCATTGATTTGTCCCGGCCTTTGGTTGCGACCTGTGGATCGGGCCTGACGGCATCCAGCCTTGTCTTTGGCGCGCACTTGCTGGGGAAAGAGGATGTCGCCCTTTATGATGGCAGCTGGTCTGACTGGGGCAGCGACCCGGAAACGCCAAAGGCAACGGGCCCCGCGCGCTGATATTCGACACAGGCGCTTGGCTCGGCTAGAGGCGCTGCATGGCCGATACACCGAAGACGCGACAAGAAACCCGGCTCACCCATGCGGGCCGCCGTGCAGACTGGACCGGGCTTGGCCCCGGTAAGGGGGGCATTGTCAATCCGCCCGTCTGGCGTGCCTCGACCATTTTATATGACGATGTCGCGCATCTGGAGCGTGGCTGGACCACCAATCGCGATGGCGATTTATTCTACGGTCGACGCGGCACACCGACGCAATGGGCATTGGCTGAGGCCATTACAGAGATGGAGCCGGGTGCTGCGGGCACGATGCTCTATCCGTCTGGCGTGGCGGCCATTGCTGGCGCTTTGCTTTCCGTCCTGAAACCCGGCGATCATCTGCTGATGGTCGATTCCGCTTATGATCCCACACGCAATTTCTGCGAAGGGTTCTTAAAGGATTGGGGCGTTGAAACCAGCTATTATGACCCGACATTGGGCGCAGACATTGCCTCTGTCATGCGCCCCAACACACGCGCCATTTTTCTGGAATCGCCCGGCAGCCTGACCTTTGAGGTGCAGGATGTGCCCGCGATTGTCGCTGCTGCAAAAGCCCATGGCGCGAAAACGATACTAGACAATACATGGGCCTCCCCGCTCTACTTCACGGGTATTGATAAGGGTGTCGACCTCGTCATGACGGCAGGCACCAAATATCTGGGCGGGCATAGCGATGTGATGATGGGCGCTGTGACTGCCAATGCAAAAAGCTGGCCCGCCTTGCGCCACATGGCCCAATTGCACGGCCAATTTGTGAGCGCAGATGATTGTTATTTGATGCTGCGGGGCTTGCGAACGCTGTCCCTGCGGATGGCGCAACATCAGGCAAGCGCGCTCCAGATTGCCAACTGGCTGGAAAGCCAGCCAGACGTCGCGCGTGTGCTCCACCCCGCCTTGCCCAGCCACCCCGGCCATGCTCTGTGGCAACGGGATTTTACGGGTGCCTCCAGCCTGTTTTCAATCATCCTGAACGGCGGTGATAAGGCGGCCCGTGCAGCAATGGTCGATAGCCTCAAGCTCTTTGGCATTGGCTATAGCTGGGGCGGGTATGAGAGCCTGGCTCTTCCAATTGATCCCGAAAAATATCGGTCCGCAACGCAATGGCAGGCAGAAGGCCCGGCCATTCGCCTAAGCATTGGTCTGGAACATCCCGATGACCTGACGGCTGATCTGGCACAGGGCTTGGCCGCGTTTCGCGCAGCACGCGACGATTAAGCGATACAGCCCAAGCGATTATCGGCGAGTCATTGCGCAGGCCGGGTGGCGCGCTTATCTTCTCCCCCATCTGTTCGCTTGAAAGGTTTGCTGATCATGACCCGTGCTTTTTCTCGCATGAGCCTTGCCCTTATCCCCGCCCTTGTTGCGCTGTCGGGCTGTGGCGTGAACAGCGTGCCCACGGCTGAGGAAAATGCAAAGGCCAAATGGGCCAATGTGCAGGCGGATTATCAGCGCCGGGCGGACCTTATTCCCAACCTTGTTGAAACTGTGAAAGGCTATGCCAAGCAAGAGCAGGCCGTGCTGGTACAAGTGACGCAGGCGCGCGCGCAGGCAACAGCCATCAATCTTACTACTGGCGATTTGACGGATCCCGCCAAGGTGCAACGCTTCCAGCAAGCCCAAGGCCAATTGAGCGCCGGACTGGGACGTCTTTTGGCAACAACCGAGGCCTATCCGCAGCTCCGGTCGAATGAAAATTTCTTGGCGCTCCAATCACAATTGGAAGGCACGGAAAACCGCATCAACATTTCCATCAAGGATTATAACGAGGCGGTGCAGGCCTATAACACCACAATCCGCACCTTCCCCTCGGTTGTTGGGGCCAAGCTGATTTATGGGGCACAGCCCATGCAGCCCTATCAGGCGGTTTCCCCCAACGCGGATCAAGCCCCGAAAGTGAAATTCTAATCTGGGCCGCCCTGAAGAAAGGCCCGCTGATGCGTGCGCTTCTTGCCGTTATAACGGGCGTGCTGCTGGCCATGGGCGCGCCTGTTGCGGCGCAGACTTTTCCGGCGTCCAATGGCACGCGCGTTGTTGACGCCGCCAATCTGCTCGACCCCAAGGCTGAACAGGCATTGGATGCCAAGCTGGCTGGTTTTGAAAAGCAGACAGGGCGGCAATTTGTTGTCGCGACAATCGCGGATCTTCAAGGTTATCCGATAGAAGATTACGGCTATAAGCTGGGCCGCACCTGGGGTGTGGGAAACAAGGACCGCAATGACGGCGTTGTCCTGATTGTTGCGCCCAAGGATCGCAAGGTCCGGATCGAAGTGGGCTATGGGCTAGAGCCGGTGCTGACCGATGCCTATGCCAGCGTGATCATCAATCGCTTCATTGTGCCGCGCTTTAAGGCCGGGGATTATCCCGGAGGGATTAACGCGGGCGCCGATGCAGTTATCCAGCAATTGCAATTGCCGCCGGAAGAAGCCGCCAAGCGCATGCAGGCGGCAGAAAAGGCGCAGGCTGGGCCGCAGCGCGGCGGCATTCCCTTTGCGCTGATCTTTTGGCTGTTCATTCTGATTTTCCTTGTTTTGCCTGCCATGTTCGGTGGTCGGCGTGGGCGGCGCTATGGCCGGGCACCCATTGTCATTTGGGGCCCAGGAGATTGGGGCGGCAGTCGCGGCGGCTGGGGCGGTGGCTCTGGTGGTGGCTTTGGCGGATTTTCAGGCGGCGGCGGCAGCTTTGGCGGCGGCGGCGCTTCGGGGGGGTGGTGATGGCGGATGTAACACGCCTTTCGCAGGAGGATCAGGCCCGCATCAAGGCGGCTGTCCATGCCGCCGAAAGCGGCACCAGTGGCGAGATTGTGCCTATTCTGGCCCGTCAATCAGATAGCTATGCGGATATTGCCCTGTGGTGGTCAATTGCCATCGCGCTGTTTGCGCTGGGCTTTATTGCTGTATTTCCGGATTTCTATCTGGGCTTGGTGGATGCTGTGCTGGGCCGCTGGGCGATTGACTGGACGCCGCGGGCGGTTCTGGAACTGGCCCTGACCATTGCCACGTTGAAATTTGCGGGCAGCTGGCTGTTGCTATTGTGGCGGCCCCTGCGGCTGGCGCTGGTCCCTAAATCAATCAAAATGCGCCGCGTGCGGGCGCGGGCGATGCAGGCTTTTCATTTGGGGACGGACCGGCGGACCACCGGGCGCACGGGCATTCTCCTCTATCTCTCGCTGGCGGAACGGCGTGCCGAAATTATTGCGGACGCAGCGATCCATGGTCGTGTGGAGGACGATGTTTGGGGCGTGGCCATGGCCGACTTGCTGGCAGAGGTACGCAAGGGCCATCTTGCCGATGGGTTGATTGCCGCCATTGGGGATATTGGGGCCGTGCTGCACCAGCATTTGCCGCGGGCCGCAGACGACGTGAACGAACTGCCGGACCGGCTGATTGAGCTTTAAGGGACATTGATGGCTGACAACGAAACTGCCGAAGCGATTGTCTGGCAGGGCCAGTTCATTACGGCCAAAACACGCGGCAAATGGGAATATGTGTCCCGCGCGCGGGGCATAAAGGCGGCCGTTATTCTCGCCGTGGATGATGGCCATGTGCTGCTGGTTGAACAATATCGCGTGCCATTGGGCGTCAATTGTCTGGAATTGCCCGCAGGTCTGGTCGGCGATGTCACCGCTGGCGAAGCTGTGGAGACGGCGGCTGCGCGCGAATTGGAAGAAGAAACTGGCTATCGCCCCGCGCGCGTGACGATGATGGGGGAATATTATTCTTCGCCCGGCATGGTGAGCGAAAGCTTTTTCCTCGTACGCGCCGAAGGGCTGAAGAAGGTGGGACAAGGCGGCGGCGTGGAGGATGAGAATATCATCGTGCACCGCGTGCCGCTGGACAAAGTGGCGAGCTTCATGGCCGCCAAACGCGCCGAAGGCTGCGCCATGGACGTGAAGCTGGTGGCGCTGCTCGGCCCCCAGCTTTGGGCCTAAGGCTTAGCGGAAATTATCCGCGTAAGATTGCAGCTTCAGCACACGGGGAGCCGCGGACACGACATGATAGGTCAGGCCATGCTTGTCCGCATAAGCCTTGGCGGCTTCTAGCGTCGGAAAACTCAGCGTGACTTGCGTCTTGGTATCGCGCGAT
>RFZB01000011.1 GCA_009920915.1 Sphingomonadaceae bacterium
CACAGCCCGGCAGGGCCAAGGCCACAAGGCCGCAGGCCATGAGGCGGGTTAAAGGCCGAGTCACAATCATGCGACGATGTTAACCAGCCGCCCCGGCACGACAATGACTTTCTTTGGGGCTGCCCCCTCCAGCGTCCGCATGACTTTGTCCGACGCCAGCGCCAGCGCCTCGAGAGCCGCCTTGTCGATGTCCTTCGCCACCGTCAGCGTGTCCCGCAGCTTGCCATTGACTTGCACGGCAATGGTCACTTCATCATCGACCAGCAAAGCCGGGTCGTGCGCAGGCCAAGGCTGGCTGGCGACCAGCCCCGTGCCGCCCATGCGCGTCCAGCCTTCTTCGGCGAGATGCGGCAGCATCGGCGCAATCAGCCGGGCAAGCGCGCGAATGGCGGTGCTGCGCGAGGCAGAGGCCGGCGCCTTTTCCAGCGCATTGACCAGTTCATGCACCTTGGCGACTGCCTTGTTAAAGGTCAGCGCCTCAATATCCGTTGCAATGCCGGCAATCGCGCGGTGAAGCAGCTTATCAATCGCCTTATCCTCACCCTGTGCATCCTCAAGCGTGTCAAACAGCCGCCAAATGCGATTGACGAAGCGCCATGTGCCTTCAATCCCGCTTTCAGACCATTCCAGATCGCGCTCGGGCGGGCTGTCCGACAGCATGAACCAGCGCACGGCATCTGCGCCATATTGATCGAACATCGGATCAGGATCGACGACGTTCTTTTTGGATTTGGACATTTTCTCAATGCGGCCCCGCGTGACGGGTGCGCCATCGAGCGTGGTGACCACATCGCCTGCGATTTTCACCTGCTCGGGCGACAGCCACGCGCCATCGGGGCCTTTATAGGTTTCATGCGTCACCATGCCCTGCGTGAACAGCGCGGCAAAGGGTTCGGTAATCCCAATCTTGCCAATGCGTTCCAGCGCGCGTGTCCAGAAACGGGCATAGAGCAGGTGCAAAATTGCGTGCTCAATGCCGCCAATATATTGGCCCACGGGCAGCCAGGCTTCGGCCTCCTCGCGGTCAAAGGGCTTGTCTTTAGGCTGGCTGGCAAAGCGAATGAAATACCAGCTCGAATCGGCAAAAGTGTCGAGCGTATCGGTTTCGCGCCGCGCCGGTTCCTTGCAGTTCGGGCAGGAGACGTGCTTCCATGTCGGGTGCCGATCGAGCGGATTGCCCGGCACGTCAAAGGTCACATCCTCGGGCAGCTTTACGGGCAATTCGCTGCGCGGCACGGGTAGCACCCCGCAGAAATCACAATGAATGATGGGAATGGGCGTGCCCCAATAACGCTGGCGGGAAATGCCCCAATCGCGCAGGCGATATTGCGTCTGGCCTTCGCCCCAGCCTTCATGTTCGGCCCGTGCAATGACTTGGGCTTTCGCGTCATCAATCGACAGGCCGTTAAGCCAGTGTGAATTCACGATGCGGCCCGGCCCGGTATAGGCGGTATCGCCTTGAAATTCTGCCGCGTCTTCATCGCCTTCGGCCACCACACGGCGGACGGGGAGGTGATATTTGCGGGCAAAGTCCAAATCGCGTTGGTCGTGCGCGGGGCAGCCAAAAACAGCACCCGTGCCATAATCCATCAGCACGAAATTGGCGACATATACGGGCAGATGCCAGCTCGGGTCGAGCGGGTGCTCGACTGAGAGGCCAGTGTGAAAGCCCTTTTTCTCAGCCGTTTCAATTTCAGCGGCTGTGGTGCCACCCTTGCGGCATTCTTCAATAAAGGCCGCGAGATCAGGCGCATTTTCGGCCAAGGCTTGGGCCAGTGGATGGTCTGCCGCGATCGCCACAAAGCTGGCGCCGTAAATTGTGTCCGGCCGGGTGGTGAACACATCGATGGCGTCATGCGTGCCGACAAGGTTAAAGCTGATCTTCAGCCCCTTGGACTTGCCGATCCAGTTTTCCTGCATCAGCCGGACTTTTTCGGGCCATTGATCGAGCGTTTCGAGACCGTCGAGCAGATCATCCGCAAAATCAGTGATTTTCAAGAACCACTGGTTGAGCTTCTTCTTTTCCACCAGCGCACCAGAGCGCCAGCCGCGGCCATCAATCACCTGCTCATTGGCAAGCACCGTCATATCGACCGGATCCCAATTAACGGTGGATTCCTTACGATAGACAAGGCCGGACTTGTAGAAATCAAGGAACAGGGCCTGTTCCTGCCCATAATAGTCTGGCTCGCAGGTCGAGAGTTCCCGGCTCCAGTCAATCGCCAGGCCCAGCCGCTTGAGCTGCTTTTTCATCGCCTCAATGTTGGAGCGTGTCCAATCACCGGGGTGGACCTTCTTTTCCATCGCGGCATTTTCGGCAGGCATGCCAAAGCTATCCCAGCCCATGGGGTGGAGGACGGCATGGCCCGTCATCGCCTTATAGCGCGCCAGCACATCGCCCATCGTATAGTTGCGGACATGGCCCATATGGATGCGGCCCGAGGGGTAGGGGAACATCTCAAGCACATAGGCTTTGGGGCGCGGGTCAGAGGCGGCAGGCGCTGTAAAAATGCCCTGCTCTTCCCAGATTTTCTGCCAATGCCCGTCGGCTTTAAAGGGGTTAAACCGCGTTGTCATAAGCTCTCTTGGTCCGCACTAAGATCAAAAACTTGGGGCTGTTCCATAGCGGCCGCCGCTGGCGTGTAAACCACCACGCCAGTCATTCAGCCACAGAAATGAAAAGGCTTTTAACCGGTAATGGCGGCGCGACGCAGGTCGCGCGCCTTGGTCAGGATGATTTCTTCCAGCTTTTGCACTGTTGCGGCCTGCACCGGGGCATCGACCCAATTGCCATTTTGCGCCACTTGGCGGCTGGCCGCCACGCGCAGTGCATCAGCCCGCAGATCTTGATCGAGCACGCTGACAGTCAGCTTCATCCGCTCGCTTGGATTATTGGGGTTGGAATACCAATCCGTCACAATCACACCGCCATTGGAATCGGCCTGTACCAGCGGCATGAACGACAAAGTGTCCAAAGTTGCGCGCCACAAATAGGCATTCACGCCAATGGTGGTGACCCGCGAGGCAGCCAAATCTGCCTTGGCGCGGTCTTTTGCCTTGCCGCCAGACCCCAAAACACCACAGGCCGGAAGGGTCGCAAGCAGCGAAAGGGCCAGGGCGGCAGTAAGCGGACGGCGCATGAATTTCCTCATCGGACAAACAAGAGAAGATGCCGAGCGTTATAGGCGGATTGGCAGGCTCCGCAAGGTGGCTCGGCCCTTGGCTGTGGATGTCATGCAACAGGGTTGAAACAAATTTAATGTTTTAGCCTTTATATGGAACATAATATTAGGGCGCGGCGGGGCTTTGTGCCAATGATATTCGGATGATGATTCGTAAGGCAAAATTGGCGGTTTTCGCGGCGGTGTTCACCGTCGGAATTGGCGTGTCTGCGTCTTACGCGTCGGCTGCGACCAATCGTGCCCTGGCCGCTGCGCCGCGCACGGCATTGGTTGTCCGCAGTTTTCCGGGCTTTACGCCTGCTGCCGCTGACCCGCGGCTGGCCGCTGCATTCTCGCGCGGGACGACAGTGTCGCAAGGCTTTCGGTTCACGCCGGCACCTTCTGCACGCGGTGCGCGTAAGGTGACTGTGGCGGTGCGCGCGCGCTCCTCCGCGCCGGGCATGGCGGCTGATCGCAGTGGCAATGCCTCTGCTTTGGGGATTGCGCCCGTTGCCTATAATCTGGGCGTTTCGGTTGGCTGGCGCCGCTTTGCAATTTCAGGCGATATTGGTGAAGCAGATATGGGCTTGGTTGGTGGCCGTCGTCAGGCAACTGATCTGGGCCTGAGCTATACCGTCAAGCGCTGGACCACGCGCGTGCAATTGGCCGCTGAACGTCCGGTGGGCACCGCCCCGCGCATTGTCGATTCATCAGAAAGCGTCGCTTTGGATGTGGGCGGATCGTACAGCCTGACGCGCAACTTCGCGCTGACGGCAGGTGTGCGCTATAAATCAGAACGCGAAAAATTTGAATCCCGGTCAGATACGCGGCGTGACAGCCAGGCTGTCTATCTCGGCACGGCCTTCCGCTTCTGATCTTGCTTGGGCGTCAGCCCATCAATTGCCGCCCAGCCATAAGCGCCTAAAGATTTTACCTGCCTGAACCGCGTGGCCGTCATCCCGCCCAATGCAATGACGGGGATGTGCGCCTTTTGGCACAGCCCGGCAAAGCGCTGGCGGCCCAATGGTCGCCCCCCCGGATGACTGCGTGTTGCAAAAACGGGGGATAGGAACAGCAACTTTGCCCCCGCCTTTTGGGCGGCCTTTAATTCAGCCAGATTATGGACCGGCGCCGTCACTGCGCCGCGATGGCGGCCATGGCTGCCATCCGCGCGCCACGCCTGCGCCTGGTGTGGCGGGCCAGCGAGGATCAACATGAGCCGCCGTGTGCGCGCCAAGGCACGCACCTGATCAAATAACTGCCGCCGCGCGGCAGGGGGTGTCGCATAGTGCCGAAAGATCACTCCCGCACCCCGTGGCAGGGCGCGAATGGCAGGCAACAGCGCATCCTCCAAGCGTTCATCGGTCATCAGCCAGATGCGGGGCAGCGAGTGGTGGCGCTTTGACATGGACCTTTCTATAGCGCCCGGATGACTGAAGACGCAAAAGCCCGTTTGGATGATGTGCGCGCGCAGATGGCGCAGGCCTGTAAGAGTGCGAGTCGCACGCCCAGCGATGTGCAGTTGATTGCCATTTCCAAAACGCAAGGTGCCGATGCCATCCGCCCGTTAATTGCCGCAGGGCAGCGCGTCTTTGGCGAAAACCGGGTGCAAGAGGCGCAGGCAAAATGGCCCGCACTGCAAGCGGAAACGCCGGGCATAGAATTGCATCTGGTGGGGCAATTGCAATCCAACAAGGCGGACGAAGCCGTGGCCCTGTTTGATGAAATTCATTCCGTGGATCGCCCCTCGCTGATCACCGCCTTGGCGCGCGCGCAGGAGAAAACGGGCCGCCGCCCTCGCTGTTACCTTCAAGTCAATATTGGCGAAGAGCCGCAAAAAGGCGGCTGTGCCGCAACGGATGTGCCCGCCTTGCTGGCGCAGGCGCAGGCGGCAGGCCTCAACATTATTGGCCTGATGGCTGTGCCACCTGCGGATACCGAGGCTGCGCCGTATTTTGCCCTGCTGGCCAAATTGGCGCGCGCGGCGGGCCTGACGCAGCTCAGCATGGGGATGTCGGCAGATTTTGAGGCGGCAATCATGTTGGGGGCCACGCATATCCGCATTGGCACCGCGCTGTTCGGGGCACGCGCATGAAGGCGGATGCGCTGATTTTCGATTTTGATGGCGTGCTGCTGGAAAGCGAGCATATTAATGCCCAGCATATTGCCGATGTGCTGACCCGCCTTGGCCATGCCACCAGCTATCAGGATGCGCATCGTGAATTTGTGGGCGTCGGTGGGCCAGATTTCATTGCAGCGGTCAGCCGCTGGATAGGCGGCGACGTGCCGCAGGCCTTTTTCGACGCGCGTCAGGCCGAGGATGATCGCGTGATGCGCGAGGGCATTGATGCCGTGGATGGCGCCATTCGCTTTGTAGAGACGTTGCCAGCGAGCTTGCCACGCGCCATTGCCTCATCCAGCACAACGCATTGGATCCGCACGCATTTGCGCCACCTTGGCCTAGAAGATAATTTTGACCCGCATATTTATTCGGGCCGTGAGCATGTGACGCGGGGCAAGCCTGCGCCTGATATATACCTGTACGCTGCCCAAGCGCTGGGCGTGGCCATTGGCGATTGCGTCATCATTGAAGATTCGCCCGTTGGCGCAACGGGGGCGGTGGCGTCCGGCGCCTTTGTTATTGGTTTGGCCGCAGGCCGGCACTGCCATGATGGGCATGATGATCTGCTCCGCGCCAAAGGCGTCCACGCGATTGCGCATGATTTTGCCGAGGTGGCGAAAATTCTCTTTGGCTGAATTACAGCGCGTGGCCCGTGCGATCGCGCTTGGTATCCAGATAATGTTGATTGTGCGGATTGGGCGGCAATTTGTGCGGCACGCGCTCTGCCACGCGAATGCCTTCTGCCACCAACCGCGCGACTTTTTCCGGGTTGTTGGTCAAGAGGCGGATATCGGTTTGGCCCAAAAGTTTCAGCATCTTGGCCGCAATGGAAAAATCACGCGCATCCACCGCAAAGCCCAGACGCGTATTGGCATCTACCGTGTCAAAACCTTGATCTTGCAAGGCATAGGCCCGCAGCTTGTTGATGAGGCCAATGCCACGGCCTTCTTGCCGCAAATATAATAAAATTCCCCAGCCATTGCCTGACATAAGCTGGAGCGCGGCCTTAAGCTGTGGCCCACAATCACATTTCAAACTGCCCAGCACATCGCCCGTCAGGCATTCGCTGTGCAGCCGGACAAGCGGTGGTGATCCATTGGGTGCGCCAATCATCAAGGCGACATGTTCCAGCCCAGCTTCCGGTGTGCGAAAGGCAATGATGTCACATTGTTCCGCTGCCTCGACGGGCAGGCGCGCGCGCGACACAATGCGCAGCCGATCCGCGCTTTCATAAGCGCCAATATCCTCTATCGCGACACCCGTCGCCTCTGCCTGCACGCCCGGCAGCACGAAAAAGGCAGGCAATAAGCCTGCATGGCGGGCGAGGAGCAGGGCAGCTTCCGCTGCGGCAGGATGGGGGACAGGCAGCGCCTCAAAAGGGCCCTTCATTGGCGTTGCCAAATCGAGCTGCGGATCAGCCAAGGCCGTCGCCTCTGCGAGGCCAAGCCATGTCCGCCGGGCGACCATAACGGGTGCATCAGGGGCGGCCGCCGCGCGCTGATTGGCGAGTTTAAGCGTGGCGGCACGGCCCGCCGAAATCAAAATATCGGCGGCGTTGGCCGCATCAAATTGGGCCAGCGTCGGCGCATCTGCCGTTTCAATGGCAAGGACGGTGATGTCCTGACCAATGGCAACGGGCCAGCCGCGCCGCAGCGCGTCCACCGCCCGTGCCGCCTGCATCGCCCCACTCAAATGCGGAACTCCGTCACCAGCGGAATATGGTCAGAGGGCTTTTCCCAACTGCGGCAGGGCTCATGCACATGGTGCGCCACCGCTTTCTGCGCCACTTGGGGGGAGGCCCACATATGGTCCAGCCGCCGCCCACGGTCACCCGCTGTCCAATCCTTCGCGCGATAGCTCCACCATGTATAAAGCCGGTTGGGGGCGGGGATGAAATGGCGGCCCAAATCCACCCAATCATGGCTTTGCTGCAGCGCGGCCAGCGTCTCCACTTCAATGGGGGTATGGCTGACGACATCCAAGAGCTGTTTGTGGCTCCACACATCGCAGTCCAGCGGCGCAATGTTGAAATCGCCCACCAGAATCGACGGGTCTTTGAGGCCTTCAGACCAGCGTATCATCCGCCCCAGAAAATCCAGCTTTTGGCCGAATTTGGGGTTGAGCGTGCGATCAGGAATATCGCCGCCTGCCGGCACATAGACATTTTCCAGCCGCCAGCCATTGGGCAGGCGCACGCCAATATGCCGCGCCTCGCCATTATCCTGCCAATCCTGGCGATGGTCCTCAACCAGCGGGATCCGTGAAATCGTGGCCACGCCATGGTGCATGGGCTGGCCGTTCAGCACGATATGCTTATAGCCCAGCCGGTGAAACATCTCAGCGGGAAAGCTGTCATTCACCACCTTGGTCTCTTGCAGGCACAAGATATCAGGCGCGTGTTCAGATAAGAACCGCTCCACAATGGGTTGGCGGAAGCGGACGGAATTAATGTTCCAAGTGGCAATGGAAAGCGTGTCGGCCATAGACTGGCTGTAGAACGCCAAAGCCCGGTCGCAAAGCCCCTGTTTACACACTGGCTTTCGCGCCCTAGCTAATTGGATATCAGAAATTTGTGACCCAATGAGCGATAAGAAGAGAGGAAGTTCCTATGTCTGATGCCGTGCTGACCGAAGTGCGGGGCAATGTCCTGATTGTGACTCTCAACCGGCCGGAAGCAAAAAATGCCGCCAATAAGGCGCTGGCCGAAGGTGTGGCGGCGGCCATGGACACGCTGGATAGCGACCCCAATTTGCGCGTGGGGATTATCACAGGTGCTGGCGGCACATTCTGCTCAGGCATGGATTTGAAAGGCTTTTTGGCAGGTGAAACGCCGCAGATTCCGGGCCGTGGCTTTGCCGGGCTGACTGAGTCTCCGCCCAAAAAGCCGCTGATTGCCGCTGTTGATGGCTATGCACTGGCTGGTGGCTTTGAAATTGCCTTGGCGTGCGATTTGATTGTGGCGAACAAGGATTCAAAATTTGGCATCCCCGAGGTAAAGCGCGGTCTGGCCGCGGCGGCCGGCGGGTTGGTCCGTCTCCCGCGTCAAATTCCGCAGCGTTTGGCGATGGAATTGGCGCTGACTGGCGAATTTATCAGTGCGGCGCGCGCCTATGAAATGGGGCTGATCAATCGGATCGTCCACGGCGTGGCGCTCGATGGCGCACTCGAGCTTGCAGAAACAATTAGTGCCAATGGCCCGTTGGCCGTTGCGGCTTCCAAGCAAGTGATCCGCGATCAGCAGGATTGGAGCCAAGCCGAACAATGGAAGAAACAATATGAGCAGACGTCACACGTCTTCTCATCCAAGGACGCGCGCGAAGGGGCTGCTGCCTTTGCCGAAAAGCGTGCGCCCAACTGGACGGGCTCATAATTTTTTAGGTCGAAAAGCCCAATCGGGCGGCAGCCGCTTTTAGCTCTGCTACCCGGTTGGGCGCCAGCCGATTGGCGCGCGCTTGATAGGCGGCAACAATATCAGCGCCCGCAACGTCCGGGGAGCCTGCCGCAAAAGGCGGCGCAGGGCTATATTCCAAAGCCAATTGAATGGTCTGCGCCGTTGCCGCGTCGGTTAACTGCGCCACAAGGGCCAGCGCAAAATCAATGCCTGCGGTCACGCCACCGCCCGTCACGCGGTTTCGATCAAACACGGTCCGGGCATGGACTGGCTCTGCCCCAAATAATGCCAAATGCTCGTGCCACGCCCAATGCGTTGTCGCCTGATAGCCTTGCAGCAAACCGGCAGCGCCGAGGATTAATGCACCGGTGCAGACGCTTGTGACCCATGCCGCCGTTGCCCCAGCATTGCGCACCCAATTCAGCGCCGCCTCATCATTGATGACATCGGTAATCCCCATCCCGCCGGGAATGCAGATCAAATCAGGGGCGGGCAGGTCCGCCAAGCGCTTGGTGGGGAGAATGGAAAAGCCTGCATCGGTCGGGACGGGATCAAGACTGTGCCAGACCAAATCAATCTGCGCGCCGGGCAGGCGGGAGAGCACTTGCGCAGGGCCGGTTAGGTCAAGCTGGGTGACCCCGGGGAAGAGCAGAAAGGCAATCGATTGGACGGGCGTGGCGCTCATTCTGCAGCCAGCAATTCTTCAGCCCCACCCAGATCGACAGAGACGAGTTTTGAGACGCCCCGCTCAATCATTGTCACACCGAACAGCCGGTGCATCCGGCTCATCGTGACGGCATTGTGCGTGACAATCAGATAGCGCGTATCTGTGTCGCGCGACATGACGTCGAGCAGACCGCAAAAGCGTTCAATATTCGCATCATCCAGCGGGGCATCGACTTCGTCCAACACGCAAATGGGCGCAGGATTGGTCAGGAACAGCCCAAAGATGAGGGCAACAGCCGTCAGCGCTTGTTCCCCGCCCGATAAGAGCGTCAGCGATTGCAGCTTCTTGCCCGGCGGCTGGGCAAAAATTTCAAGGCCCGCTTCTAAGGGATCATCACTGTCAATCAGCGCCAAATGCGCCTGACCGCCATTGAACAAGGTTGAAAAGAGGCGTTGGAAATGCCCATTCACTTTTTCAAACGCATCCAACAGGCGCGCACGGCCTTCCCGGTTCAGGCTGCCAATTGAACCCCGCAACCGGTTGACGGCTTCGGTCAGCTCATCGCGTTCCGCAATGGAGCGCGTGGTTTCGCCCTCAATTTCCGCCAATTCCTGCTCGGCCACGAGGTTAACCGGCCCCAGCCGTTCCCGGTCCACAATCAAACGATCATGCAGATTATGTTCCACATCCGCCTCGCGGACGCTGTCGGCATCAAAGCCAGCCTTTTCAGGAAGCAGCGGCGGCGGGCACTCAAAGCGCTCGCCCGACAGACGGCCCATCTCCATGCGGCGCTGTTCTTGGTTTTCGGCGCGCGCCACAGCACCCGCGCGTGTTTCGCGCACGCTGGCCAACAGTTCGCCGGCTTCGGCCAGCTTGGCCTCAATATCGCGCAGCGCGATTTCAGCAGCGCGTTCCTCGCCGATGGCCGCGGTGGCCGCATCCGTCAGGCGTGCGCTGTCTTCGACAAGGTCAGCAATCTTGGCGTCGAGGTCTTCCGGTGCCTTGGCCAGCGTTAGCGCTTCGGCTTCGGCGGCCTTGGCCCGCTTGGTCATTTCATCAATGCGCCGGGCCGCTTCGCCTGCGCGCGATGTCCAATTTTGGGCTTCGGCGCGCGCGGCCTGAAGCCGGGCTTTGTCATCCGCCAGGGCGCGATCGGCATTGGCATGATCGGCCTTCATCTGGGCAATTGTGGCGCGGGCGGCCTCGGCCAGTGATTGGAGATGCGCCACCCGCTGGGCCGTTTCTGTGCCATCGGGCAGGGCCTGACGTGCGGCGTCTGCTGCGTGATGCTCAGCCTCGGCCTCGCTGCGTTCTCCCATCGCGCGGCTGATCCGTTCAGCCATTTCGGCCTTGCGTGAGGCAAGCCGTTCGAGAGCCTGTTGGGCTTGATCGGCCTCACGCGCGGCCTGACGTGCCCCGCTTTCGGCCTCGCTCATGGCCCGACGTCCGGCATCCGCGGCTTGGCGGGCGGCGTCCATCGCCTCTTGGGCCTGGGCCACGCCTGCGCGCGCCGCTTCGACCTGCTGTTCCACGGCTGGCAAATCGGCGCGTAAGGCCTCAATTCGGTTCAGCCGGACCAGCCGTTCGGCAGCTGCAGCGCCATCGCCAGTGGCCACAAAGCCATCCCAACGGCGCAATCGCCCATCGCGGGTGACAAGGCGCTGCCCTACGGCCAGCGCTGCGCCGTCATCCACCTCAACCACGCCAATTTGGGCAAGGCGGCGGGCCAGCTCTGCGGGGCCAGTCACTTTGCTGGCGAGAGGTTCTGCCCCTATGGGCAAGGCGGGGTCACTGGAAAGCGGTGCAGCGCCGCCCCAGCCACGGCCTGCTTCAAGGCCCAGCGCCGCTTCCAGATCATCGCCCAAGGCTGCCCCCAAAGCGAGTTCATAGCCGGGGGCTGCTTTCATCTGGTCCAGCACGCGGTTGCCTGTGCGGCCCTGCGCCACCGCCTTGTCAAGCGCGCGCAATTCACTTTCCAAAGCGGCCAGCGCGGCGTGCTTATCTGCCAAGTCAGCTTGGGCTGTTGCTCGTGCCGCTGAGGCCGCTTCGCGTGCCGCCTCTGCCGTGGTCACAGCCTCTTCGGCAGCGGTGGCAGCTAATTGGGCCGCAGCGGCACGGGCATTGGCGTCGTGCAGCGCTGCCGCCAAAGGGGCGTCATCGCCCAAGGCGGCGGATTGGCGCTCTAACTCTTCGGCCTCGCGCAGCGCGCGTTGGAGACGGGCGGCAGCGGACGACAAGGCTGCTTCAGCCACGCGGGCCTCGGCTTGTTCGCGGGCTTGGGCGGACAAGGCTTGGGCCAAATCAATTTCGGCATCGCGGCCTGCCGCCTCGGCTTTGGCAAGACGCTCCATCAAAGCAGGTCGATCTGCCTCGGCAGCCGCAATGCGTGCCTCTAGCGCTTTGGCTTCGGCCTCAAGTCGGGTCAGCGCGGCAGCCGCATCGTTCGCCAATTCGCCTTCGCGTTGCCGGTCGGCCACCAGCCGCTCTGTTTGGGCAGCCAAATCTGCAATCCGCCGGTCAAGCGCCGCGCGTTCGGTGCGCAAGGCGGCCAGCTTATGCCCTGCCTCATTCGCGCGGTCGCGCGCGGCAATGGCCCCAGCGCGCAAATCGCCTACTGTCCGCACCGCCTCTGCCTGATAAGCGGCGGCGGCCCGCTGGGCTTCGGCGGCCTTTTGCACGGCCTCTTCAGCGGCTTGGGCCTCGGCCTTGGCTTTGTCAGCCGCGGCTGCGGCATCACGCCACCGGGCAAAAATCATCCGCCCTTCCGCGACGCGAATATCAGCGGAAAGTTTGCGATAGCGTTCAGCCGCGCGGGCTTGCCGGCGCAAGGTGCTGGCCCGCGCCTCCATATCGCCCAGCACTTCATTGAGGCGATTGAGATTGCTTTCGGTGGCGCGCAGCTTTTGCTCAGCATCCTTGCGGCGGACGTGCAGGCCGGAAATGCCAGCGGCTTCTTCCAGCATTGCACGCCGGTCCACCGGCTTGGCGGCAATCACCGCGCCAATCCGCCCTTGGCTGACCAAAGCGGGGGAATGGGCGCCTGTCGCCGCATCGGCAAAGACAAGAGCGACATCTTTCGCGCGGACATCACGGCCATTGAGCCGATAGGCAGAGCCTGCCCCCCGCTCAATCCGGCGGACAATTTCCAGCTCACGGTCATCGCCTGTGGCATCCCGCTCCGCCAGAATGGACACTTCGGCAAAATCGCGTGAGGGGCGTTTTTCCGTGCCCGCGAAGATGACATCATCCATCGCGCCGCCGCGTAGTGATTTGGCGCTGCCCTCGCCCATCACCCAGCGGATCGCCTCAAGCAGATTGGATCGACAAAGCTTTTAAAGCCCGTCAGTTTGAGGCGCTTGATCCGCAAGCGAGAGCCTTTAGGCGCCCGCGTCCATCAGCTTGGGCTTTAGCACGTCCCAAGCCGAGGTGTTTTCCTGCGTCACGCCATTAATGATGAACGTTGGTGTGCCCTGCACCTTAAATTCTCGCATGCCTTTTTCTGTCAGCGCTGCCAGCGCATCAATTGCCTTGGCATCGGCAATGCAGGCCTGAGCTTTGGCAGCGGGCACGCCGCGCTGTTGAACAAAATCCACCAAGCCCAGTTTCGTGGCGAGCGCCTGTGTCAGCTGCACGGGGTTCATGCCTTGCAGGGCCTGTTGATCCGCCTCGGTCAGGTCTTGCGTCTTGCCCAGCCAGTCGCGCTGGCTGGCAAATAGCTGCTCAGCAAGCGGGAAGAAGCTTGCCGGGCCATTGCACTTGGCCAGCAAAGAGGCCGGAATATCCAGCTGGTTCAAGACAAAGGTCCGGAATTCATATGAGACAGTGCCCTTATCCACCAACGCCTTGAGTTCAACTTTGGACTTCTCTGAAAATTCAGCACAGTGAGAACAGGTCAACGCCCCATATTCAATCAACTTCACAGGCGCATTGGGGTTGCCCATCAGCATCCCGCCATCGGGTGTGACTGAGGTTGTTTCAGACCATTTGGTGCCGGCAGGTGCAGCAATAGGGGCGGCGCCTGTATCACCCGACGCGCCTGTCCCTGTTTTGCTGCCACAGGCAGTCAAAAGCATCAGGGCTGACGTGGCAATAAGAAGTTTCTTCATGAGTCTGTCCTTTAGCGTGCGTTAAGGGCTGCGCGAAGCGCGGCGTCCACATCTTCCCAGCGGGGAGAACGTGGCCCGGGTTGGTCGTTAATCAAAAAGCTGGGGGTTCCGCTGATCTTGCGATTTTCGACGGCATCTTTGGTCATGGCCAGCAAGGTTTTGTTCATTTGCTCAGACGCGAGGCAGGCATTGGCTTGGGCTGGCGCCAGCCCACGGGCCTGCGCCATCTGCAATAGGCCAGAGCCTTTGGCCAATGTTTGCAACTGGCGCGCCAGTGGCATGGATTTCCACTGCGCTTCTTGCCGGATCACAATCACTTGGCCTTCGGCCACCCACACCTCTTGGCGGGCGAGGATGTCTTCGGTCAGTTGAAAGACGCGCGACGGCCCACCACACCGGGCCAGCAAGGCCGCCGTCAGGTCAAATTGATCGCGGATCAGGTTGCGCAATTCCAACGCCACCAACCCCTTGGCAATATAATCGCGTTTCAAGGGGCCAAAGGCGTCTTCAGCAAATTGGGCGCAATGGCTGCACGTATAGCTGAGATATTCCACCAGCCGCACCTTGGCGCGCGGATTGCCCAACACAAAGGCGCCCTTGGGGGTGATGGTGACCATCTTGGTATAATTGGGGGCCGCCGCAGGCCGGCTTTGGGCTGTGGCTGGCGCCACCATGCCCAATAGGCCCAGCATCAACGCACAATAAGCGACAAGGCGACGGATCATCGAACTTTCCCCAAAACAGGCAGGCCTTCGGGCGTACTGGCCACACCCTGTGCTAGGGATGTCAGCACTGCCCGCAATTCCGGATCAGCAATTTCGCGCAGCGATTCCCCCAATTCGGCCGGTATAGGGCGCAGCTCGGGCGGTTTGCGGGCCGGCTTGGCCGCCGCAATATCGCCCGTGCGCATCACAATCCGTGAGACTGCGGCATAGCCAAAAAAGCGGTTCACCCGATCAATAATAACCGGCTGAACATGCTGCATCATCGGGCCAAAGGCGCGGGCAATGACAAGCGTTAACGTGCCATCCGATTTTTTGCCCTGCGGAAAGCGGATCGATTCGGGGGCAGAGACATGGGCATATTTTTCGCCCACAATTTCGTGCCAGCGGCTGACAATGGAGGATTGGATAAAGCCAAAGCGTTTAAATGCAGCTTGCCCCACGCCGGGCACCAGCTCGGCGACCGGCTTTGCAGGGCCGCCGCGCGGCCGCTCACCCCATCCAGAAGGCTGCTTGTCTTTTGCCATCTGCGCCCCCATGCCAGACCCCGTCATGTCCGTCGAGATGCTGCCCCATATTACCAACAAGATTCTCGCCCATTATGACGCGAATGCGCGGCTTTTGCCGTGGCGTAGCCCGCCGGGCACGCCGGCGCCAGACCCCTATCGGGTTTGGCTGTCTGAAATCATGTTGCAGCAAACAACGGTCGCCGCCGTCAAAGCCTATTTTGACTATTTTACACAGCGTTGGCCCACAGTTGCCGCGCTTGCCGCGGCTGAGGATGCAGATGTCATGGCCGCCTGGGCGGGGCTGGGCTATTATGCGCGGGCCCGCAATTTGCTGGCGTGCGCGCGAGTTGTGGCACAGGATTTTGGCGGTCACTTTCCCAGCGATGAGGCAGGCTTAAGGGCCTTGCCGGGCATTGGGCCTTATACGGCTGCGGCCATTGCAGCCATTGCCTTTGGGCGGGCCGCGCCAGTGATGGATGGCAATGTTGAGCGCGTCATTGCCCGGCTTTATGCCATTG
The DNA here is from genome assembly GCA_009920915.1 of Sphingomonadaceae bacterium. Lineage (GTDB taxonomy): Bacteria > Pseudomonadota > Alphaproteobacteria > Sphingomonadales > Sphingomonadaceae > Aquisediminimonas. The sequence goes on from RFZB01000011.1 coordinate 15,197, forward strand.
CCACGCCGCTGCCCGCGGCCAAACCGCAGCTCTATCAGCATGTCGCTGCGCTGACCCCGCAGCATCGCCCCGGTGATTTTGCGCAGGCCATGATGGATTTGGGGGCAACGATTTGCACCCCCCGCGCCCCCTTATGCGGCCTGTGCCCAATTGCCGATGCGTGTCAGGGTCGGCTGGCGGCTGAAAGCTTCCCCGTCAAAGCGCCCAAGCTTGCCAAGCCCCACCGGCAAGGCCGGGCCTGGTGGATTGAGGCCGATGGCGCAGTCTTCCTTATTCGGCGGCCTGAAAAGGGTCTGCTGGGCGGCATGCGTGCTTTGCCCAGCTGCGATTGGCAGGGCGCAGAGGGCGCGCCACCGCTTGAGGGGGCTTGGCACAGGCTGGGCGATGTGGATCATGTGTTCACACATTTTCGGCTGACGTTGGGAGTTGACGGCTTGCGTTTGCGCGATCGACCCCAAATGGCACTTTTAGGAGAATGGTGGCCAATTGACCGGCTGGCCGAAGCAGGACTACCAACGCTGTTCAACAAGGCCGCCAAGGCTGCCCAAAAAGGGATGAGGATGACATGACCATTGCACTTAATCGCCGCCATTTTCTGGGTGGCTCGGCTGTTGCTGCCGGGCTGGCGACCTTGCCCGCGCGCCTTTGGGCAGCGCAAAGCCCTGCTGCTTGGGCGGCGGCGGAGAAAAGCCTGCAAAGTTTTGTCGATAGCAAATATGTGCCCGGTGTGGTTGGTCTGATCGGCCGTGGTACGGAAGCGCCTATCGCCCTGAAGGCGGGCACATTGGCGTTCGACAATCCCACGCCCGTCGATGAGAATAGTTTGTTCCGCTGCTATTCGATGACCAAGCCGATCACCGGCATCGCAGCCATGATGTTGATTGAAGATGGCAAGCTGAAGCTCGACCAGAATATTGCAGATTTCCTGCCCGGCTTTGCCAATCCGCGCGTGATGACCGAGCCGGATAAAAGCTTGGCCAGTCGTCCGGCGGCCCGGCCCATTACAGTGCGCAATTTGCTGACGCACACCGCCGGCCTTGGCTATACAATTGTGACCAAAGGCCCCTTATTGGATGCCTATGTCCAGCTGGGCCTGACGCCCGGCGCCGTCTCACGCAAGCAACTGCCGGGCCAGCCGCCAATCACAACCGCGCCAAGCCTCGCGGAATTTGCCAATCGGTTGGCAACGCTGCCACTGGTTGCGGATCCGGGCACAGTGTGGAGCTATTCGGTCAGTCTCGATTTGATGGGCCGGATTATTGAGCTGGCAAGCGGCAAGCCCTTTGATGTGTTTCTGCAAGAGCGCATCTTTGCGCCGCTTGATATGACGAGCAGCTATTTCCAAGTCCCGCAAAGCGAGGTGAAGCGGCTGACGACCAATTATTTTGGCGCATCTTTCGGCGCCTTCCCCATTGATCCGGGCAATGACAGCGTGTTCCTCGATAAGCCGGCTTTCCCCTTTGGCGGGGCCGGGCTGGTCAGCAGCCCGCGCGACTATGATCGCTTTCTTGCCATGTTGATGGGGGAAGGGGCGCTTGGCCCCGTGCGCATCATGCAGCGCGAGACAGCGCAATTGGCGATGTCCAATCTTGTGCCGCCGGGCACGCGGATGGAAAGCTTTGTGAAAGGCCAAGGCTTTGGTGCAGGCGGCCGGGTAACAATTAGCCCGCGTGACACCGGGGAAGGGCTTGGCACTTTTGGCTGGGGCGGGGCTGCCTCCACCATTGGCTGGGTAGATCGCACCCGCGGCATTCGTGCCTCTGGCTGGTCACAGATTATGACCATGGGCGATCAGCCCTTTACCACAGGCTTTGGCAAATCGGTGTACGCTTAATGGCGCCGGGCTTTACAGGATCCCCGCTGGATCGAGTCGATCATCTGCGCACTGATGCAGAGGCGTTTACCGCCCTGCTCAATGATTGGCGCGGACGTGTGCTGGGGCTGGAGGGGCTGGACCCAATGGTCTCGCGCGACGGGCGGCTCGTATGGAAAAGCATGGCCGAAGTGTCGCTGGAAGTTGAGCTGATCCTCTTGGGCCTGCATGAGGATAAGCCGCATTTTGTGCCCTTGACCGATGCCAAGGGCGGGCCGCCCCGTTCCCCCGCTGTCTGGCGCGCGCTGGCGATGATGCCGACGGAAGATGCCGCTATTTATGGCACGGCGCGTAGCTTGATTGATTGGCATAATGGCCATCGTTTTTGTGGGGCGTGCGGCAGTCTCACCAAAGTCTTCCGCGCTGGCTGGGGCCGCAAATGCGAGGGCTGTGGGAAAGAACATTTTCCGCGCACAGACCCGGTGGTCATCATGTTGGCCGAATATCAGGGCAAGGTGCTTGTCGGCCGTCAATCCGCTTGGCCGCAAGGCAATTATTCAGCGCTTGCAGGCTTTTTGGAGCCTGGCGAAAGCGTGGAAGAAGCCGTGCGACGCGAAATTTATGAGGAAGCCGGCATCCGCTGTGGCGCCGTGCGCTATGTGACAAGCCAGCCTTGGCCTTTTGGCGGATCGCAATTGATGATGGCCTGTGTGGCTGAGGCGCTGGACGATCAACTCAACATTGATACCAAAGAGCTGGAAGACGCGCGTTGGGTGACGAAGGAAGAGGTGGCCGCCGCGCTCAACGATGCGCCGGGCAAAAGCTTTAACGCCCCGCCGCCTTTTGCCATTGCCCACACTTTGTTCCGCCGTTGGGTGGCAGAGGCGTAAACTGGGTCTGCCTATCCGCGGGCACGCGCCTGCGGATAGGTGCCCAGCACCCGCAGGGACCGGGAATAAAAACTCAATTCTTCCAGTGCGCGGGCAACAGCGGGCTCATCAGGATGGCCCACAATATCGGCGAAAAAGGTGGTCGCGGCAAAGCTGGCGCCGCGCTGATAGCTTTCCAGCTTGGTCATATTGACGCCATTGGTCGCAAAGCCGCCCAGTGCCTTGTACAAAGCGGCGGGCACATTTTTGACTTCAAAGATAAAGCTGGTCATCACTGCGCCCTCATTGGGGGCAGGCGCGCCGGACCGCGACAGACGCACAAAGCGCGTCATATTATCACTCGAGTCTTCAAGTGCTTCGGCCAAAATGTTGAGGCCATAAATCTGGGCAGCGCCCGGCGGGGCAATGGCGGCAATTTCTGGATCGTTTAGTTCGACCACACGCGCGGCGGCCCCAGCGGTGTCGGGATAGGCCACAGGCTCTATGCCCCGATCCCGCAGCCATTTGCGGCATTGGCCCAAGGCTTGAGGATGGCTGATCGCTTGTTTGACGCCCGCCAATGGCCCTGTGCCCATCAACGCATAGCGAATGGGCAGAAAAAATTCGCCGGTGATCACCAAGCCAGATTCGGGCAGCAAAAAGTGAATATCCGCCACGCGCCCATGCAAAGAATTTTCGATGGGGATCAGCGCACTGGCCGCGCGGCCATCGCGCACGGCATCAATGGCGTCTTCAAAGCTGAAACAGGGCAAAGGCCGCGCATCAGGCTGGTCTTGCAGCACCGCAATGTGCGAATTTGCGCCCGGCGCGCCTTGAAAGGCAACGGCCTGTTGGGGCGCAGCGTGCGCCGCTTTTTCCATATCAGCCACAATTGGCTGGGCGGGGGCAGGATATCGGTTCATCGTGAGGAACGCTTAAGCGGGGTGGGCCAATGCTGCAAGCGTGCTTGCGATGCGCGTCTGGCGCGGCTAAGGCGCAGACGATTCCATATTCCGGCCATTTCATCAGGGGTTTCGACGGGCATGAGCGATCAATTTAACACCATCGCTGGATGGACACTGGCAGCAGGCATTGTCGCATTGGGTGCGACAATTGTGACTGGTCAGATTTTCAAGCATCACCCGGTTGAATCGGGCGGCTTTGAAGTCGCGGGTGCTGAAGGCGGGGCCGATGGTGGCGCCGCGGCTGAACCGCCCATTGCGCTGCTGATGCAGACGGCGGACGCGGCCAAGGGCGAAGAAGTCTTTAAAAAATGCGCCAGCTGCCACACCATTAACCAGGGTGGCGCCAACGGCATTGGCCCGAACCTGTGGGCCACAATGGGCAAAGGCGTTGGGAAAGCACATCCTGGCTTTGCCTATTCCCCGGCTCTTTCCGGTCATGGCGGGGTTTGGGATTTTGAGAATATGAACCTCTGGCTCAAGAGCCCGAAGAAGTTCGCTGACGGCACGAAGATGAGCTTTGCGGGTCTCTCCAAGCCGGAAGATCGTGCCAATCTCATTGCTTATCTCAATGCCCAAGGCTCTAACCTGCCCTTGCCAGCAGCCCCTGCGGCAGCTCCGGCAGAGGCAGATGCCAGCAATGCAGCAGCTCCGGCAGAGGCCAATGCAGCAGCACCTGCACCTGCCGCCAAATAAGCGCGCATAACGCAAAACGAAAAAGGCCCGGCATTGACCGGGCCTTTTTTTATTCGGTGTCTTCTTCGTAAAATCTTCGCAGGCAGTCCCAAGCTTCTTCCGCGCTATCAACATAGCGAAACAGCCCCAGGTCACGTTCCGCAATCACGCCGTGGCGGACCAGTGCCTTGAAATCGACGACTTCTTCCCAAAACTCTCGACCAAAAAGGAAAACGGGAATGGGTTTGATCTTGCCCGTCTGAATGAGCGTCAGCAGCTCAAACATTTCGTCAAAGGTGCCAAAGCCCCCCGGGAAAACAGCCACCCCCCGGGCGCGCAGCAGAAAATGCATTTTACGCAGCGCGAAATAGTGAAACTGAAAGCTCAAATCCGGCGTGACATAGGGATTGGGCACTTGTTCATGCGGCAGCACAATGTTGAGCGCAATCGAATCGGCCTTCACATCATCCGCGCCGCGATTGGCGGCTTCCATGATCGACGGCCCCCCGCCTGAACAGACCACCAGATGACGCCACCCATCTTCATCGCGCGGCACACGGCTGGCAATCTGTGCCAATTTGCGGGCTTCCTCATAATAAGGGGAAAGCGCTTCAAGATTTTTGGCCACGTCCGGGTCGGGATGCGTTGAGGCAACACCGGGTGCCGGAATTCGGGCAGAGCCATAAAAGACGAGCGTCGAGGCAATTTTGGCCTCATCCAGCAGCAATTCAGGCTTTAGCAATTCCAACTGAAAGCGCACCGGGCGCAAATCATCACGCAGCAAAAAGGCATCATCTTGAAACGCGAGCTTATAAGACGGGCTGCTGGTCTGCGGTGTTGTTTGGGTGTTTTTGGCGGTGGCCGCATCTTGAGCGGCGTGCGCAAAGACGCGCGCGGGTATTTTTCGTTCTGTCATTGCCCGCAATCTAGGCGGTCGATTGTCTAGCGGCAATAGGGCCCGCGTCCCATATCAAGATGGAGATGGTCGCGGTGCGCCGCATTATAATCGGGGCTCAGCACAGTTTGAAACTGGCGGCAGGCGGCTTTGCGAATACGCCGGAGGAAATCTGCATCTTGTCGGTCGCCTTGCCAGCCCGCCAACACTGTAACGCGCCGTCCATTGGCCAGCACAAAGCCAGACACATCAATGGCATTGGCAAAAGCGTGTTCAGAAAGGCTGGCGGAGGCAATGCCGCGCACCGTGCGGCAGGCATAGCTGCCCATTGTGTCAACGCGCACAAGGCTTTGGCCATAAATATCGCGGGCGGCTTGTTGCACCGGCCCGCGCACCCAGGCCGCAAAATTGCGGGCCAAGGGGCATTGTGTGGCGCGCAGGCCTGTAATGCTGGGCCCTGCCCCGGTCAGCAGGATGGAATTGATGGCAGAACATCCCCCCGGCCCGCGATAATCGGGTAAGACCCTGTATTTCGCACCCATTTTATTCAGGTCCGCCGTGCATTGGCGCAGCGCTTCGCTATTGGGCACGGGCGCTGCGCGTGGGCGGACGCGGTGTCGGTCTGTTACCTGTGGAATACAGCCTGCCAAGGCGACAAGCATCAAGACCAGACTGGGCCGAAAAAAGGGGCCATGGCGCACCATGACCCCCTTTTTGCCAAGTCCGACAGGAAAGGCCAGCCCTTTTCGGCTGGCCCCAGCATCAGGCGGGCAAGCCGCTGATTGCCTTGATTTCCATAAAGTCACGCAGGCCGAAAATGCCCGCCTCACGGCCATTGCCCGATTGCTTATAGCCACCAAAGGGCGCGCCCGGTGTGGGGCCCCAATTGTTAATGGCGACATTGCCAGCGCGCAGCTTGGGCGCAATTTCGGCAGCCTTGTGCGGATCGCCCGAGATTGCGGCGGACAGACCATATTCGGTGTCGTTCGCAATATCGATGGCTTCGTCTAGATCCGCATAGGTGATGACGGTTGCGACGGGGCCAAAAATCTCTTCCTTGGCAATGCGCATATTGCGCGTGACGCCCGAAAAGACGGTGGGCTTGACGTAAAAGCCGCGATTGACGTTGGTTGGCAGGCCTGTGCCGCCCGTTTCCAGTTTCGCGCCTTCATCAATGCCCGATTGGATCAGGCCTTGGATCTTTTCATATTGGGCCTTGTTGACCACGGGGCCAATATGGCCGCCTTCGGACAGCGGATCGCCCACTTGGATGCTTTCCATAATGCCCTTGATGACACCAATGGCTTCGGCTTCTTGATCCTTATGCACCAAGATGCGGGCCGGGCTGATGCAGCTTTGGCCGGAGTTAATCCACACGCCCGAAACTGTTGCGGGCAGTGTCGCCTGAAGGTCCGCCCCTGGCAGAACTAGGTTGGGCGATTTGCCGCCCAGTTCTTGGTGGACGCGCTTGACGGTATCGGCTGCCGCCTTGGCGACCAAAATGCCAGCCCGGGTGGAACCAGTGAAGCTGACCATATCAATGCCGGGGTGTGAGGAAATCGCTTCCCCCACAGTCGGGCCATCGCCCTGCACCAGATTAAACACGCCTGCCGGGACGCCCGCTGCGTGCATGACTTCTGCAAAGATGGCGGCATTGCCGGGGCATTCTTCAGACGGCTTCAAAATCATCGTGTTGCCAGCGGCAATGCACGGGGCGACCTTGAGCGCAATCTGGTTGAGCGGCCAGTTCCACGGCGTAATCAGGCCAACGACGCCAATGGGTTCGTAAACGACTTTGGCAGCGCCCGCTTGTTCGGTGAAGTTAAAGTCCTTCAGGGCCTCTAATGTGCCCAGAAAGCCGCCAATGCCTGCGCCGACTTGGGCGGTGCCGGCAAAGCTGATCGGCGCGCCCATTTCCTTTGACATCGACACAGCCAAATCGCCGGCGCGCTTTTTCAGTTCCGCAACAATGCGCTCCATCAGCGCAATCCGCTCTTCCCGGCTCGTCTGGCTAAAGGTCTTAAAAGCCTCTTTGGCGGCGGCCACAGCGGCATCAACATCTGCCTTGGTGCCCAAGGTGATTTCGGTGCACGGCTCTTCCGTCGACGGCGAAATCACCTGATGGCGCTTGCCACCAAGGCTGTCGACCCATTGGCCATTGATGTAATTTTTCAGATAGCTGTCCATTCATGCTCTCCTTGAGATCGCTCGAGTCGTTGCTCGGATCTTTCCCGTTTTGATTTGAGACTTTTTGGCCCCGCGTCAACGTGTCTTAAGTGCCTTTTCGCTGGCGAGGCGCGTCATCAGGATGGCGGCACGCTTGGCTTGGGTGCGCACACTCTCTAAATCCACAGTCTCGCCCGGCGCATGGTCCCCCCAGCTATAGGGGCCAAGGCCCGCAATCCCATCCACATCTGCCGCGACGAACGAGATATCCCCCGCCCCCCGCTTGAGCGGATCAAGCACGGGCATTTCTGCAAGGCCCAAATCGGCATTCACTTTGTTTAGCCGGTCCAGCACAGCCTTGTTGCCCGGTGTCGGGGCCATAGGCGGATAGCCTTCGTCAAATACAATCTCGGCACTTGTCACGGGCGCGTGATCTTTCACAATCGCCGCCATTTTGGCACGGACGCGCGCCGTCTGTTCGTTGGAGAGTGTGCGGAAATCGCCGCGTGCAATGGCAATACCGGGGATGATGTTGGTCTTGCCCTTGGCAGTTGCGCGCACGCCATCGGCATCCAGGCTGGCGTCCTGCCCGCCCGTGATAATGCCCACATTGAAGGTCAGGTTCGGCTCGGGCAGTTCGGTGCGAAAGCGGCTGATAATCCGCGCCAGTTCAAAAATGGCGCCATCGCCTGCTGAGGCACTGAATATGCCACTGCTATGGCCTGATTTGCCCGTGGCTGTGACCTTCCAGCTGTTCGACGATCGGCGCGAGATAGAGCCCATATCGCGCCCGCCATCGCGGACCAGCCCCTCAAAATCGAGCGCCACATCGGCCCGCTTGCCAGCGGCAATTAAATCGCGCCGCGCAATGGAAATTGGGTCGCCGGAATCTTCTTCATCCCCCGTCATATGAATTTCAATATTGGCGTTTTTCAGCGTGCCGGCGGCCTGCATGGCGCGCAGGGCGGCAACCATTGCGACCATGCCGCCTTTGTCATCGGCAGCGCCCGGCCCTTCTGCGGTATCAACGCCATTCACTTTGCCGCGGACAAATTTCTGAAAGGGGGAATCTTTCTCAAACACGGTGTCGAGATGCGCAATTAACAACAGGCGCTTGGTGCCTTTGCGGCCCTCATGCACGGCAACAAGGTGCCCGGCCCGCCCCGTTTCCCGCATGGGGATCCATGTCACGCGAAAGCCCAAAGGCTCCAGCTCAGCCCGCATCATTTTGCCGACAGCTTCGACGCCGTCCAAATTCATCGATCCGCTGTTTTGGTTCACCAGCTTTTCGAGCAGGCTGACACTGCGCTCATATTCCGCATCGACAATGGCCGTCATTTTCTGTTCGGCGGGCGTCAATTGCGCCATCGCCGGGGCGCCAATCATCAGCGCAATCGGGCTCAACAGGCTGGCAAAGCGAAAGCGGGTCATCCTCTACTCCTTCAATGTCTTGCCATGGGTTTTAGGAATGTGGGCGGCCAAGGCAAGCGGGCAGATAGAGGGGATGTAGAAAAGAAAACGCCCGGAGGTTTCCCCCCGGGCGTTTCTTAGGTCCGCCGTGCGGAACGCCAGAAATTAGGCGCTGTAATACATATCAAATTCAACGGGTGACGGTGTCATTTCCCAACGGGCAACGTCCGCCATCTTGATGTCGATATAGGCGTCGATCTGGTCCTTGGTGAACACATCGCCCTTCAGCAGGAAGGCGTGATCGGCTTCCAGCGATTCCAGCGCTTCACGCAGCGAACCGCAGACAGTCGGAACCTGAGCTAGTTCTTCCGGCGGAAGATCATAGAGGTTCTTGTCCATCGCGTCGCCCGGGTGGATCTTGTTCTGAATGCCGTCCAGACCCGCCATCAGCAAAGCTGCATAAGCGAGATAGGGGTTCGCCATTGCATCGGGGAAGCGCACTTCAACGCGCTTCGCCTTGGCGCCCGTGCCATAAGGAATACGGCATGAGGCAGAGCGGTTGCGGGCCGAATAGGCCAGCAGCACGGGGGCTTCATAGCCCGGAACCAGCCGCTTATAGCTGTTGGTCGCCGGGTTGGTGAAGGCGTTTAGCGCCTTGGCATGCTTGATGATGCCGCCAATGAAATAGAGGCAGGTTTCCGACAGGCCGGCATAGCCATTGCCTGCGAAGAGCGGGTTGCCCTTTTCCCAGATCGACAAGTGGGTGTGCATACCCGAGCCGTTATCTTCCTTGATTGGCTTGGGCATGAAGGTGGCCGACTTGCCATAGGATTGGGCGACCATGTGCACGACATACTTATAAATCTGCATCCGGTCAGCTGTTTGGGTCAGCGTGCCAAAGGTCAGGCCAAGCTCATGCTGGGCAGCTGCCACTTCGTGGTGATGCTTGTCGCAGGGCAGGCCCATTTCGAGCATGGTCGACACCATTTCGCCACGGATGTCCTGTGCCGAATCAACGGGTGCAACCGGGAAATAGCCGCCCTTGGCGCGCGGACGGTGACCCAGATTGCCGCTTTCATAATGCGTGCCCGTGTTGGTCGGCAGTTCAATATCATCGAGCTTATAATAGCTGGTGTTATAGCCCGTATCGAACTTCACATCGTCAAACATGAAGAATTCAGCTTCCGGACCGACATAGACGGTGTCGCCAATGCCCGTGGTCTTGAGGTACGCTTCGGCGCGCTTTGCAGTCGAGCGCGGGTCGCGGGCATACAGTTCGCCAGTCGACGGTTCCACAATGTCGCAGAAGATGATCATCATCGGCGTGGCTGAGAACGGATCGACATAAACGGCATCCAGATCCGGCTTCAGGATCATGTCGGATTCGTTGATCGCCTTCCAGCCTTCGATCGAAGAGCCGTCGAACATCAAACCGTCCGTCAGTTCATCTTCGCCCATCACGCCCGCGCACATGGTCAGGTGCTGCCACTTGCCCTTGGGGTCCGTGAAGCGGAGGTCGACCCACTCGATCTCCTGGTCTTTGATCTGCTTCAGAATATCTGCCGGAGTGGCCATTGTTAATTACCTTCCTTGAGTTGAATATGTTGAGCCTGTTCAGCGGCCAAAAGGCCGCCCGAAAAATCAGATGGCGTCGCTGTCCTTTTCACCCGTGCGAATGCGCAGAGCACTTTCCACTGGGATGACGAAAATTTTGCCATCGCCAATGCGCCCGGTTTGGGCGGCAGCCGCAATGGCCTCTACAACGCGCGGGGCCAGCGCATCGTCCACAACCACTTCCAGCTTCACTTTAGGCAGAAAGTCCACCACATATTCAGCGCCGCGGTACAGTTCGGTGTGGCCCTTTTGTCGGCCAAAACCCTTCGCCTCGGTGACCGTGATGCCAGAGACGCCCACATCGTGCAGCGCTTCCTTCACATCATCGAGCTTGAACGGTTTGATGATCGCTTCGATCTTTTTCATAATGGTGGACAGCCCTTTCAAGGTTGCACTTTCGCTTTCAATAATCGTGCCAATTGCAAAGGTGCAAGCAAGCGCGGCATTGCGCGCGCCTGTTGATCGGAAACTGGGCAGTCCGAATAAGTCCTGCCTGTTTTTCAGGCAGATAGCGCCTAAAAATTAGTCAGCCCTGCTGCGCCAGCGACATATTATTGCGCGCCCGTCTTGGGCCATGCGACTCGCTTGGGTGATTCGGCTCAAAGGGGGCGGTGGGGAAGGTCCAGCCCGGCAAGGCTTTTGGTAAAGACTTCGCAGCCCGTTTCCGTGATCCCAATTGTGTGTTCAAATTGCGCAGACAGTGTTCGGTCGCGCGTCACAGCGGTCCAGCCATCATCCAGCACTTTGCAATCTGGCCGGCCAATATTGATCATCGGTTCGATGGTGAAAAACATGCCGGGCTTCAATTCCGGACCCGTGCCTGGGCGTCCGACATGGACGACTTCGGGTGCGTCATGGAACAGTCTGCCAATGCCATGGCCGCAAAAATCACGCACCACGCCCAGCCGTTGTTTTTCGGCATGGCTTTGAATGGCGTGCGAAATATCCCCCAAATGATTGCCGGGCTTCGCCTGTTCAATGCCCAGCATCAAAGCTTCAAACGTGGTTTCCACCAATCGCTTGGCCTTTAACGGCACATCGCCCACCAAATAGGTGCGGTTGGTATCGCCATGCCAGCCATCAAGCAGCGGGGTCACGTCAACATTGACGATATCGCCGTCTTTCAACGCCTTGGGCCCCGGAATGCCATGGCAGATTACATGGTTTACCGAGGTACAGCAGCTATGCGTATAGCCGCGATAATTGAGCGTTGCGGGCACGGCGCCGGCATCAAAGGTCATCTCACGGACCAGAGTGTCAATCGCCTCAGTTGTCACGCCGGGCTGGATAAAGGGCACCAGCGCATCCAAAATCTCAGCTGCCAAACGGCCTGCGTTGCGCATACCCTCAAAGGCTTCTGGACCATGCAGGCGGATCACGCCGGAACGGACGGGCACGCTATCGTCGGTGACAATCTGATATTGGGTCATGGCGCCGATATAGGCGCGAAAGGCAGATGCAGCAAATGCCGATCCGCCAGATAGACTGGCCCGCGCGCCCGTTTCGCTTTTTGGACACTGGTTTTTCCCGATGGCTCCTGCCAAGACGCGCGCGCCATGTTTGCGTCTTGCGCCTCTGCCCCCTTTATTCTGCTGGACGATGCCCGGCCTCAAGGCGCCGATGCCCGGCTCTATCGGGCTCCGCTTGAGGTGGTGACCACCAGCGATCCTGCGCAGGTACCAGATTTGCTGTCCCAAATTGGCAGCGGGGGCGATTGGGCGGGGTTTTTGACCTATGAAGCGGGGCTGGCGTTGGAACCAAAGCTGGCTGGCCGCTGCACGGCGCCAGCCGCCGCGCCGCTGCTATGGTTTGGTCGCTTCGATGGTTATCGCAGCATCAAGCCAGACGCGCTGGAGGCGCTGCTGCCGGATCCCGCCGGGGCATGGGTGGGGCCGCCGCAGCCGCGCTGGACGCTGGATCAATATCGCGCTGCGTTTCATCAGGTGCAGGCCTTGATTGAGGCCGGGGATATATATCAGGCCAATCTCACGCTTCGGGCTGACGTGCCCGTCATGGGGGATGCTTTGGCCATTTATGCGGGGCTTAGGCAGCGCGCCCGTGCAGGCTATGGCGCCTTTGTCTGGACAGGCACAGACGCCTTCCTCTCCCTCTCACCAGAGTTATTTTTTGCACTGAAAGAGGGCAAGCTGACGGCCAAGCCGATGAAAGGCACGGCGCTGCGGGGTGGGGATGAGGCGGCGGATCAGAAAGCCGCGCATGACCTGCGCCACGACCCCAAACAGCGGGCAGAAAATCTGATGATTGTAGATTTGCTGCGGAATGATCTGGCCCGCATTGCGGTACCGGGATCGGTGCAAGTGCCCGATTTGTTTAAGATCGAAACCTATCCCACGGTGCATCAAATGGTCTCTACCGTCACAGCCACGCGCCGGGCGGCGGCCAGTTTTGCCGATATCATACAGGCTATTTTTCCCTGCGGATCCATTACGGGCGCCCCCAAAATCCGCGCGATGGAAGTGATTGATGCGGTCGAAACAGAACCGCGTGGCCTGTATACAGGCAGCATTGGACGCGTTGACGCCAATGGTGATGCGGCGTTCAATGTTGCCATTCGCACGCTGCACCTGCCGGTCGGGGCCACGCATGGCAGTTTAGGGTTGGGCGGCGGGATTGTGGCCGATAGCCGCGTGACTGAAGAATGGAATGAATGCCGCGCCAAAGGCCGTTTTGTGGCCGATGCGCGCCGCTTTGACCTGATTGAAACGATGCTGTTTGATCCGCAGCACGGCATTGCCCGGCTGGATCTGCATTTGGCGCGGTTGCAGGCCAGTGCCGAGGCTTTTGGTTTTGTGTTTGATCGGCACGCTGTGCGCAATGAACTGCAGGCCGCGACGTTCCGGCTCCAGGCCCCAGCCAAGCTGCGGCTGTTGCTGTCGGCACAGGGCCATATTGCCATTGAGATAGGGGCCAGTCCGCCGCCTATTGAGGCGCCTGTGTCCGTCGCCGTGGCGCCATTGCCTGTCGCCAGCAGCGATTTTCGCCTGCGCCACAAAACGACCGATCGCGCTTTTTATGATGACGCCCGCAACGCCAGCGGGCAGTTTGACGTGCTGTTTTTCGATGCCGAGGGCTATCTGACCGAAGGCAGCTTTACCAATATCTTTGTTGAGCGCGATGGCCGCCTTTTAACTCCGCCTGTCCATCGCGGCCTGTTACCCGGTATCTTGCGGGCAGAGTTGATCCAGCAGGGCCGGGCGATCGAAGCAGATGTGCGACCAGATGATCTTGCCCATGGCTTTTTCTTGGGGAACAGCGTGCGCGGATTAATGGCGGCGCGTTGCGCCTAACGTCATCGGCCAGACACCCAAAATGTCGTGGCCCCGGTTGCCCCGGCAAGATCGCTTCCCTATAGGCCCCGGCTATCGCATCACACTAACGCCCAAAGGACGCGCCAGCCCATGCGCACCACATCTGCCGCGCTTGACCGTATTCAGCCTTCTGCCACTTTGGCGATGACGAGCCGGGTGCTCGATCTGAAAGCCAAAGGCATTAACGTGATTGGCTTGTCGGCAGGCGAACCCGACTTTGATACGCCTGACTTTGTCAAAGAGGCAGCGATTGAGGCAATCCGCAAGGGCCAGACCAAATATACCAATGTCGATGGCACCGCCGAATTAAAGGCCGCCATCCAAGCCAAGTTCAAGCGCGACAATGGGCTGGACTATGGCCCCGCGCAAATCAGCGTGAATGTGGGCGGCAAGCACACATTGTTCAACGCTTTGGTCGCAACCATTGATGCCGGCGATGAAGTGATCATCCCCGCGCCTTATTGGGTGAGCTACCCGGATATTGTCGCTTTTGCAGGCGGCACGCCGGTGTTTATCGAAGCGCCTGCCACACAAAATTACAAAATCACGCCCGCGCAATTGGAAGCGGCAATTACGCCGCGCACGCGCTGGGTGCTGCTCAATTCGCCGTCTAACCCCACGGGGGCCGCCTATTCGGCCGACGAGTTGAAGGCACTGGCAGAGGTGCTGCTGCGCCATCCGCAGGTGATGGTGCTGACGGATGATATGTATGAGCATGTCTGGTATGCCGACACGCCCTTTGCAACAATTCTGCAAGTCTGCCCTGATCTTTATGATCGCACGCTGACGGTGAATGGCTGTTCCAAAGCCTATTCAATGACGGGCTGGCGCATTGGCTTTGCAGGCGGCCCGGCCTGGCTGATCAAGGCCATGGCCAAGCTGCAATCGCAGTCGACATCCAACCCCTGCTCCATTGCGCAGGCCGCAGCCACGGCGGCGCTGAATGGCGATCAATCCTTCCTCAAGGATCGCAATGAGCGGTTCCGCGGCCGCCGCGATCTCGTGGTGCGGATGTTGAATGCGATTGAGGGCGTGATCTGCCCGACGCCCGAAGGCGCGTTCTACGTCTATCCCGATGTCTCAGGCCTGATGGGCAAAAAGACACCCGACGGCAACGTCATCTCCACCGATGCCGAGCTGATCGATTATTTCCTCGATTCGGTGCAAGTGGCGGCCGTGCATGGCGGCGCCTTCGGCCTCTCGCCCGGCTTTCGCATCTCTTATGCGACGTCGGAAGAGATCCTGACCGAAGCCTGCACCCGCTTGCAAAAGGCCTGCGCGGCGCTCGTCTAACTGTTGCATTTGCACAACAGGAATTGCTTCGCTTTGAGGCGAGGATATTTTTCTGTTGTGCAATGCAACAAGACTCGTCAGTCTTACACCATCGTTTGGACCTTCGCCCCACGGCATAGCCGTTATGAGAGGTGCGGCCAGCGATGCAGGCGGAACCCGACACGAACAGTAAAGGGTTTATCCATGCGCAAGATTCTTCGTCCCGTTCTGGGGCTTGCTTTCCTCGCTTCTGCAGCACCGGCCTTTGCCGAAGAGACCAAGCCATTCACGGTGAATGGCAGCGCCACGCTGACCAGCGACTATCGCTTCCGCGGCATTTCGCAAACTGACAAGGGCTTTGCCCTACAGGGCAGCATGACCGTGACGCACAGCTCAGGCGTCTATGCCAGTGTCTGGGGCTCATCAATTGACGATTATGTCGCCAATGGCGGCGATCAAGAACTGGACTTGATTGTCGGCTATAAAAAGACGGTGGGCGGCACGACCTTTGATGTGGGTGGCCTCTATTATTATTATCCGGGCTCGTCCGCAGTCTCGGCCAATTATAATTCCGACTTCCTTGAACTTTATGGCAGCGTCGCACAGACTTTTGGTCCGGCAACGGCCAAGCTGACGGCCAATTATGCGCCCAAATCAGCCGCGCTCAGCTTGGGCAAGGGCAAGGAAGATAATCTATATCTCAACTTGGGCTTATCCTCGCCGCTGCCCAATACACCCGTCAGCATCAGCGCCGCTGTGGGCCGCACCTTTACCAAGAGCTTTTTGTCGGGCGGCGACACCTATACCGATTGGTCGCTGGGCGCGAGCTACACCCAAGGCGCAATGACCTTTGGCCTGACCTATGTTGATACCAGCTATGGCAAAAAAGCCATTGTTAGCCCAAGCGGTAAGGATGTGGCCAAGGCTGGCCTGTTCGCAACACTGGGCGTTGCCTTTTAAGGCCGGCTAAAGCGCATAAAAAAGGCGAGCCCGGATGCCCGGTGCTCGCCTTTTTTTAGGGCCAAGACGCCAAAATTACTTTGGCGTTGCGGTCCGTGCATTTTGGCCATCGCCTTCCGGTGCGGCCAGAATATCGCGTGTGGTGGCCCCCTTGTCGACCACATCGGTTTTGGGGTCGCCCGCATTAGAGCGAATGCCCGGCTGGGCACGATTGCCCCCAGCCGCGCCAATCGCACTGGCTTCTGCACTGCTGCGTGATGCCGGACCACCAAACATTGCTTGCAAAGCCTGCGTTGAACTATCGGCGGCCTGCGCTTGCGGGCTGCCAGCGGCAGGCGGGACAAGCGCGAAATCTGGCGGCACAACCAGCGGCGCCATGCGTGTCACCTTAAATTCATCGGGCGCATTGCGGTTGCGCAATCCACCAGAGGCACAGCCCGTCAGCAGCGCACCCACCGCCACAACACCCAAAAGCTTACGCATTGTCCGTCTCCGTCTTTGCTGCATCCTCCCGCGCGAACAGCGCACGGATCAACAGCAGCACTACCCCGATGGTAATCGCCGCATCAGCAAGATTGAAGACCAAAAACGGCCTAAACCCACCAATGTGAAAATCTATAAAATCAACCACATGGCCAAAGCGCACGCGGTCTGTGATATTGCCGAGCGCACCGCCCAGCAC
The DNA here is from genome assembly GCA_009920915.1 of Sphingomonadaceae bacterium. Taxonomy (GTDB): domain Bacteria; phylum Pseudomonadota; class Alphaproteobacteria; order Sphingomonadales; family Sphingomonadaceae; genus Aquisediminimonas. The sequence continues at coordinate 31,844 of RFZB01000011.1, forward strand.
AAGGCCTAGCCCAGCCACATCAAAGCGATTCTCTTCTTTGCGAATCCAAAAGCCCACAAAAGCGGCAATGGCAGTTGTCGCCGCCACCAGCAACCAGCGCTCGGCATCATGCCCGGCTTGCAACATCCCAAGCGCAATGCCGTAATTTTCAACCCAAGTCAGGTTCAAAATGGGCAGAAGATAAATTTGTCCGGCCTGTTGCAGCCCTATGGGGCCAATGATGATCGCCTTGGTGATCTGGTCTGCCACAAATAAGGCAGCGGCCAGACCATAGCCCAAGCGACGATGCGTCTTAGCCATTCACCACCTCATCACAGCGCCCGCACAAATCGCCATCTGCCGCGACTTCGGGCAAATGCCGCCAGCAGCGGCCACATTTATGGTCTTCCGTCCGCGTCGCGACCACGGCATCGCCATGGCCTGTTGCAACCGAACCTACAATGAACAGCTCGGCCAGCGCCTCGGCATCAAAGCCGTGCGGCGCATCACCAATTCGGACTTTGGCCTCAAGGCTGGACCCAATGACTTTCTCGCGGCGCATCGGCTCAATGGTTTCCGTCACGCTGGCACGCAGCGCGCGGACGGCATCAAAACGTTCTGCCAAGCCGTCATTCTGCCAATCGGCAGGCAAGGCGTGCAGTTCTTCCAGATGGACACTCTCACGATCGGGGAAGCGCGTTGTCCAAACTTCTTCAGCGGTAAATACAATGACCGGCGCGGCATAACGCACAAGCGCTTGGAACAAGATGTCCAGAACGGTGCGATAGGCGCGGCGCTTCACGCTGTCGGGCGCGTCGCAATAGAGGCAGTCTTTGCGAATATCGAAGAAGAAGGCCGACAGATCTTCATTGCAGAACTCGGTCAGCGCGCGGACATAGGTGTTGAAATCAAAATCTGCGATGGCTTGGCGCAGCACGCCATCCAACTGCCACAGGCGGTGGAGGATGTAGCGCTCCAGCTCGGGCATATCGGCAGTCGGCAGGCCTTCCACAGCAGCGTCAAAGCCATCCAAGGCCCCCAGCAAATAGCGGAAGGTGTTGCGCAGCTTGCGATATTGGTCGGCCACGCCTTTCAAGATCTCATCGCCAATGCGATGGTCTTCAGTAAAGTCCACCGACAGCGCCCAAAGCCGAATAATGTCCGCGCCATAGCTTTCCATGACCTTTAAGGGGTCAATGGTGTTGCCCAAGGATTTGGACATCTTCATGCCCTTGGAATCCATCGTAAAGCCGTGGGTCAGCACCGCTTTATATGGCGCATGGCCACGCGTGCCGCAGGCCTCGAGCAGCGAGGATTGGAACCAGCCACGATGCTGGTCGCTCCCTTCCAGATACAGGTCAGCATGCGGGCCAGTATAGCCGTCGGGGCGCAGCAGATCGGGCCAACGACCCGATTCGAGCACAAAGGCATGGGTGGAGCCGGAATCAAACCACACATCGAGAATGTCAGTCACGCGCTCAAAATCGTCGAGGCGATAGTCCGCACCCAAATACGCCTGCGCGCGCGCATCCGACCAGGCATCGACACCGCCTTCGGCAATGCCCGCGACGATCCGCGCATTAACAGCAGGGTCATTCAAATATTGGCCCGTCTTGCGATCCACAAACAGGGTAATGGGCACGCCCCAGGCGCGCTGGCGTGAGAGGACCCAATCAGGTCGACCTTCGACCATCGATCCAATTCGGTTGCGGCCCTTTTCGGGCACAAAGCGCGTTTCGGAAATGGCTTTCAAGGCTTTGCCGCGCAGGCCATCAGCGCCCAGATCATCGCGCATCGGCACAAACCATTGCGGCGTGCAGCGGAAAATGACCTTGGCTTTGGACCGCCAGCTATGCGGGTAACTGTGCTTATAATCGGCAGACGCTGCAACCAACCCACCGGCTTCGGCAAGGGCGGTGCAAATCGGGCCATCCGGCGCATTGAATTTGGGGTTGATGACGCTGCCTTCACCCCCCAGCCAGGCCCAATCTGCCTTATACCGGCCATCGCCTTCCACCGCGAAAACAGGGTCAAGGCCATTGGCCTTGCACAAATCAAAATCATCTTCGCCATGGTCGGGCGCCATATGGACAAGGCCCGTGCCGCTATCTGTCGTCACAAACTCACCTGCAAGCAGCGGGCGGGGGCGAAGGAAAAATTCCTCCAACGGGCTATCGCGATTGACACTCTTTAGCCC
>RFZB01000101.1 GCA_009920915.1 Sphingomonadaceae bacterium
GGGTGATTTATGTATAGCGAGACTGACCTGCAATCCGCAGTCACTGCTGGCGCGTTAACGCCGCAAGCGGCTGATGCGTTGCGTGCGCACGTGGCCGAGCTGCGCCAAAGCCCAATCGCCGATGAAGAACAATTTCGGCTCATCACTGGCTTTAACGATATTTTTGTGTCCATCGCCGCCATCCTGTTTTTGACGGGCTGTGCCTGGGTGGGCGGGTCCGTGACGCCTTGGTTGGGGGCAGCATTGGTGACGGCATCCGCATGGGGCATGGCAGAATTTTTCACGGCACGCCGCCGCATGGCGCTGCCCAGTATTTTGCTGCTGATTGCCTTTGTTGGCGGCAGTTTTGCAACCGTCCTCACGATCCTGGTCCCGGCGGGGCATATTGATGGGAATAATCGCACGGGCATGGCCCTTGCAGCGCTTGCTGCAGCTATCAGCACGGCCGCCGCGTGGCTCCATTGGCGGCGCTTTCACGTTCCGATTACAATCGCCGCCGGCGTTGCGGCGGCAACGGGCGTGTTTTTCGCGCTGTTCATGGCCGCGTTTCCAACTGTTGATACGCGCAGTGTCTATCCTGTGTTGATGACGCTTGGCCTTGCCATTTTTGGCATTGCCATGCGTTGGGACCTGTCTGACCGGGATCGCAAGACGCGCCGGTCTGATGTTGCCTTTTGGCTGCATCTGCTGGCAGCCCCAATGATTGTGCACCCCATTTTTGCCATGCTTGGCGTGACACAGGGCAATGCAGCGCCGGCAGTCGCGGCACTGGTGCTGATCATTTATCTGGCCTTGGGTGCAGTGGCCCTCATCATTGATCGACGGGCGCTTATGGTGTCCGCCTTGGCCTATGTCCTGGGGGCTATGGGCTCGCTATTCCGCGAATTTGGGGCTGTTAGCCTCAATGTCGCAATTACGGCGTTGCTTATTGGCTCGGCCTTGTTGCTGCTGTCCGCCTTTTGGCATCATGTGCGTGGTCGACTTGTCAGCCTTTTGCCGCAGGGCTGGCAAATGCGTTTGCCACCTTTGCAGATGTCTAGTCCGCAACCAGTTTCATAAGGCGGCGTTCTACCGGCGCGAGGACGGGGCCAAGCTCATGCCCGCGCCGTAGCACCACGCCATGTTCGCCAATCAGCGCCCATTGGCCCTGTCGGTTGCGCAAGGCCGGGCGCTTTTCAATGCGGAATTCCGGCCGCTCTGCCGCGCGGCGATAGGCGTTGAATATGGCGGCATCTTTGCCCATATCCATGGCATAATCGCGCCAATGGCCAGCGGCGACCATGCGGCCATATAGGTCCAAAATACGGGTAAGCTCTGCCCGATCAAAAGCCACCTGCCCGCCCGCTGACAGCGGGAAGGGAGCAACGACCCCCATTAGGCGCTGGTCCGCCGCCCAGCGGCATCCTGTGCATCAGATAATTCGGCCAAGCGCTTTTGCAGCTGCTCTACTTCGCACCGCAGGATTTCCAGCTGCTGTGTGGCCGGATCAAATTGGTCCCGGCATGGCGTACCATAGGGCATGAACGGCTTTTGATATTCTTGTGCATCAATGATCAGGGGGCGCGCCGGAATGCCAACCATGGTCGCCCCCTCTGGCACGTCCTTCGTCACAACGGCATTGGCGGCAATACGGGCACGTTTACCCACGGTAATCGGGCCGAGCACAGCTGCGCCCAGACTGATAATCGCTTCATCTTCAATTGTTGGATGGCGCTTGCCAGCCTCGCCGCTGGTCGGGTTGGTCCCGCCCAAAGTCGCGCCCTGATAAATGGTCACGTTATCGCCAATTTCGGCCGTTTCCCCAATCACCACAAAACCATGGTCGATAAAGAAATTCTTACCGATTTTGGCGCCGGGGTGAATGTCAATCGCAGTCAAAAAGCGCGACATATGGTTCACCAAACGCGCAAGGAAATACAGCTCTGCCTCAAATAGCCAATGCGCCACACGGTGCATGGCCAGCGCCCAGACGCCTGGATAGATCAGGATTTCCCACCGCGACCGCGGCGCAGGATCGCGCGCCTTGATCGAGTCTAGATATGCAACAATGCCCTCAAACACGAAGCCACCCTTCCTGCCTCTCCAGTCCCAAATCTAGGATCATTGTTCCTAAATTGCCAGCCCTCGTCGACCTGCAGTTGATCGATAGGGTCGATCAATCTATGCTCTCAAAATCAAAAGGATCGATCAATGAGCGTATTTCTGCCGACATTGAAGCAGCTGCAATATCTGGCAGCGCTGCATGACCATGGCCATTTTGGCAAGGCAGCCGAGGCGTGTTTTGTGACACAATCCACGCTGTCTGCTGGCCTGCGGGAATTAGAAACGCTGATTGGCGTCACGCTGGTTGAGCGCAATCGCCGTGTTGTGCGCTTTACGGCGCTTGGGGAACGCATTGTCGAAAAAGCCCGGCGCGTTCTGCGTGAGGCAGAAGAATTGGGCGATATGGTAAAAGCGGGCGGCAAGCCCTTGGTCGGCGAATTGCGCATGGGGGTTATCCCCACCATTGCGCCGTTCTTGCTGCCCCGTCTGCTGCCCCCCATGCGGCGCGATTGGCCCGAGCTTCGTTTATTCTTACGCGAAGAAACAAGCGCTGCGGCCTGTGATTCACTGCATCGCGGGCGGCTTGATTGCGTACTTCTGGCCCTGCCTTATGCCTGTGGCGATGTAGAAACTGAAATATTGTTCGAAGACCGGCTGTTGGTTGCCTATCCACAAGGGGAAACGCCGCCCGCGCGCATTCCGCCGGATGCCATTGATCATAGCCGCCTGTTATTGCTCGAAGATGGGCATTGCCTGAAAGATCATATCCTATCGGCCTGCAACCGACCGGAATTGCGCGCCGAGGCAAAAATGCTGGGCACCTCGCTGCATACATTGGTGCAGATGGTGGATAATGGGCTGGGCGTCACCATGCTGCCGCAAATGGCCGTTGATGCGGGCATTTTAGACCACACACATGTGACCGCTCGTCCGCTAGAGGCCGATCATGCCTCGCGCACCATTGCCCTGGTCTGGCGCAAGGCCAGCCCGCGAGGGAAGGAATTCCAGCTCTTGGCAGATGTGCTGCGTCAGGATTACGAAAAAACCCAAACAAAAGCTGGCTGAATGGACCCCCGAACGGGGTTAATCCATGTGGCGAATGCCAACGCGCAGATAATCCCAGCCTGTGATCATGGTCAGCGCTGCGGCAGCCCATAGCGAGACAAGCCCCACCAGTTTGATCCACGCGGCTTCTGGAAAGCCGCCTGCTAAAATCAGTGCCCCCAGCGCAACCAGCTGGAAAGTTGTTTTCCATTTCGCAAGCTTGGTCACTGGCATGGATACGCGCAGTTCGGCCAAAAATTCGCGCAGGCCAGAAACGGCAATTTCCCGCAGCAAAATGATAATCGCGGCAATCACGTGCCACCCGGCAATATCCTGCGTGGCGACCAGCATGATGATGACCGCTGCAACCATGATTTTGTCTGCAATGGGGTCAAGAAAAACACCCAGTTTGGAGACAGTCCCCTGCGCGCGCGCCAAATAGCCATCAAAATAATCGGTGATGCCCATCAGACAATAAAGCGCAAAGGCCAGCAAATAGCCCAGCTGCCAGCCGGGATACCATAAAAGTGCCACTAAAATGGGCACCGCGAAGATCCGTGACAGTGTCAGGATATTGGGAAGGCTCGTCAACACATCTGCCTCCTTAAAGCGTTTGCGTCGAAGCGAAAAGCTGGGTTATGCACTTTTGTCATTTTCTTATGCCAAAAGGGCATCCTGGCTTTTCATGCAAACATCCTTTCGCCTTCTCGGCCAGCGGCGCTTTCTGCCCTTGTTCGCCACGCAGTTTCTAGGGGCTTTTAACGATAATTTCTTCCGAATGGCGATGGTCGTTTTGGTGACCTATTCCATTCTGAAAGACCCAGCCCAAGAAGCAAATTTTAGCGCGCTTGCCGGCGGCTTGTTCATTTTGCCCTATTTTCTGCTTTCGGCCATTTCCGGCCAACTCGCAGATGGCCGGGATAAGGCAATGTTGATCCGTTGGATCAAAACAGCTGAAATCCTGATCATGATTGCAGGGGCCATTGGCCTATTCATCCACTCCATCCCGCTGCTGCTGGCCGCGCTGTTCGCGATGGGCGTGCATTCGACGTTTTTTGGCCCCATTAAATACGCAATTCTGCCCCAGCACCTTGATCATAATCAGGTTCTGGGCGGCACGGGCTTGGTTGAGGCCGGCACTTATGTTGCCATTTTGCTGGGCACAATTGCCGGGGGGCTTTTGCCACCAGAATATGCCGCCATTGGGGTTTTGTGCGTTGCGATTTTAGGCCGGATCAGTGGGCATTTTGTACCCACGGCCCCGCCCGAGCCCAAAAATGCTGGCAAGCCATTGGATTATCATTTCTTTCGTGCGTCTTGGCATTTGGTGCGGGAAACCATGCGAATCCCCCGCCTGTTTATGGCAATTATTGCCATCAGCTTCTTTTGGGGCATTGGCGCCATCTTAGCCGCACAATTTCCGCCGCTCGTTAAAAATGCACTGGGTGCCGACCAATCCGTTGCGACGCTGTTCATGGCCATTTTTTCAATTGGCGTCGCGATTGGTTCAGTCGTCATCAATCGGCTGCTGAAACAGCAAGTCTCTGCCCGCTATTCAGCCATATCGGTCATCCTTATGGGCCTGTGTGTGCTCGATTTTTGGTGGACAGTCAGTGGCTGGCAAGCTGAGCCGGGCAAGTTGATGGATTGGCGCACATTCATTGCCTCAGGCCGGGCAGACCATATGCTGATTGACCTGTTGGGCATTGCCATTTTCGGCGGGATGTTTGTTGTCCCGCTTTACGCCTTTTTGACAACAACCGTTGAGAAATCAGAAACGGCAAAGACGGTTGCTGCCAATAACATCGTCAACGCCTTTTTCATGGTCTTTGCCTCAGTCGCCTTAAGTGGCCTGACGGTGTTGGGCGTAACAATTGAAGATACGCTCCTCTTCGTTGCCTTTTCTTGCCTGATTTCCGCATGGATTGGCTGGAAACTGCATCGGCTGTGCGACTAAGCCAGAGCTAAATCGCCCGCTGCCGGCGGCCCGCCTTGTGCCGCAATGCGATAGCCCGCCATAGGTTTTCGGATCGACCAGCGGCCAGTTCGGCTCGACCAAGGCGCTGGAAATGCGTCCTTTACAGGCTATGCTAAGGATATGAGCAGCCTTCCGCCCTCTACACTCCAGCCTTTGGACCCGCGCGTGACGCTTGGCTCTATTTTGGGTTTTTGGATTTTCTATGTCGCGATTGTCAGCTTCCGGGCAACCGTGCTGGAATTTCCGATGCAAGAAGTGCTGTTTTTTCGGCGCTTAATTGTGTCCGGCGTTGGTGTGGTGATTACCATCCTGTTCTGGCAATTCATCCGCTTATTTGATGAAAAGCCTTTGGGACTGCGCATTGGCATCACAGCCTTGGCGGCCATCCCCTGTGCCGTGGCGATTGCGGCCACCAATTACTATTTCTTCAATGTATATGACCCAATTAGCTTGCTGGACGATGCAATGCCGCAAAAGCCAGTTGAGCATGAGTTTATCAAGGAAGTGGTAGAGCTTTCCACGGCGCGATACTTCTTCCTTGTGGCCTGGGCGGCACTGTATCTTGCGCTCACTTTTGCCAGCCATGTGCGCGATAGCGAGCGGCGGGCCGCTGCCTTTGCGCAAGCCGCGCAACAGGCAGAATTGCGGGCCCTGCGCTATCAAGTAAACCCGCATTTCCTGTTTAACACTCTCAATTCGCTTAGCTCACTCGTCATCACCGGTCGCAACCGCGAGGCGGAAGAAATGATTATGAACCTAGCGACCTTCTTTCGAAGCAGCCTGTCGGGGGATCCAACAATGGATGTTCCTTTGGAGGATGAAATTGCCCTTCAACAACTTTACCTCGCGATCGAGGCTGTGCGCTTTCCCGATCGGTTGCGCGTCGACATTGATTTGCCACCAGATTTGGCTGCAACGCCCGTGCCCGGCCTTATCCTCCAGCCCTTAGTCGAAAACGCTGTCAAACATGGGGTTGCGCAAACCAAGGGCCAAGTGAAGATTTCCATCCGCGCCCAACGCGCGGCAGACCAAGTCCAAATCATTGTCGAAAATGCAGGCAAATCAGCCCTAAAACCCAATCCAGATGGAGAAGGCATTGGCTTGTCCAACGTCGCCAACCGGCTGATCGCCCGGTTTGAAGGGAAGGCCCAAATGCGGACCGAGCGTCCGGCACCGGGCATATTCCGCGTTATTCTGATGCTGCCGAGTGGACAGTGACGATGCCGACCCCGCCCCTTAGGGCGCTGATTGTTGATGATGAGCCCTTGGCCATAGAGCGTATGCAGACGCTCTGCGCTGATCTGCCAGACGTAGAACTGATTGGGACCGCGAGCGATGGCACTGCCGCCTTGTACATGGTCGACCGTTTATCGCCCGACCTGATCTTGCTTGATATCTCTATGCCGGATGTTGATGGCATGGCCGTCGCCCGCGATATCGCCCGCACCTGGGCCCGCGAGAACGGCCTGCCTCCGGCAATTATCTTTGTAACCGCCTTTGATGGATTTGCGGTTGAAGCCTTTGACTTATCGGCGGTGGACTATCTGCTAAAGCCTGTCGCGGCAGAGCGGCTGGCACGTGCCATTGACCGAGTACGAGAACGGCGGGCGGCCTATGCAGCCCCTGACACCGGGCCATCCCCCTATGTCTCGGAATTCTGGGTCCCCAACCGCAATGAAATGGTGCGCGTGGCCGTTGGCGATATCGACCGGATTGATGCCGAGCGGGATTATGTGCGCCTGCATTGCGCAGGCCGCAGCTTCCTTCTCCACCACACAATGGCGGGGCTTGAGGCGCGGCTAGATCCCGACTTGTTCATCCGCCTCCACCGATCGGTCATTGTCCGCCGCCGCATGATCCGCAGCTTGGGGCATGATCGTGCCGGTGCATGGCACGCCGAGCTGGCAGATGGCAGCGTTGTTCGGATTGGCCGAACCTTTTTGTCCGCTGCAAAGGACATATTACGACGCTGAACCAGCCGGGCGGCCCCAGCTGGTCAATCCCAGCTGGCCTTAGCCTTCCAAATCACGGATCAGCGTACGCACGTCGCTGTCAATATCCGTATCAATACCCCG
>RFZB01000102.1 GCA_009920915.1 Sphingomonadaceae bacterium
TCGGGGTCAAGCCGTCGGATAGCCTGAGGACGCCGGCCTGCCTCTTCATCCTCGTCTCCGCGATCAGCGGATCAGGGAAGAGCCGCACGGCCAAGTTCTTCATGGACGTGGTCTACCGGCGGGAGCGCGAGCTGCAGGAGACGTTCAAGAAGAAGACCAAGCCGGACATGCTGGCCGAGAAGGACCGGCTCATCGCGGAAATGGCCATACGAAACGACGAGGTTCGCCGCCGGCTGAAAGGCATGGAAGCCGGGGCTCAGGCCGAACCGGATGAGCTGGACGCCAGGATTAGTGCCCTCCATGCGCGGCTTGAGGCTATCGAAGACTCGTTCCAATGGCCCAATCTCGTGGCCGAAGACTTCACCTCCAGCGCGTTGGCCAGGCTTATGGCCGGCAGCAAAGGTCGGTGCATGATCTTCTCCTCTGACGCCCGAACCCCCATCAAGAACCTGCAGGGACGCCACCAAAAGGACGGACCAGACGACGCGCTTCTTATCAAGATCTGGAGCGCTGAATCGGTCAGCCTATCGCGACGCGGCACCGGAAACGGGGTCGACCAAGTGACGGTCAACCGGCTTACCGCCAGCCTGCTGCACTTGGTCCAGCCCGACCTGGTCAACGAAGTGATGGGGAACAAGGCTCTCCTTGATAGCGGATTCATGTGCCGAACTTTGGTGGCATTCACGGATTCGAAGCCGGCCATGCCAGACGAGCTGAAGGACGTGCCGCCTGAACTGCAGCGCAAATACGACGCCCTGATGATGGACCTGATGCAGACCTATTATGAACGGGAAGAACCGGTGACAGCCTACTTTACGATTGAGGCACTGCACCTGCTCATCGAACGGGACCGCGCAACGGTCCAGGCCTACCGAGAAGGCAAGACGGAGGGCTGGTCCATTCGTAGCCGCGACGGTGAGCAAATCCGCCGAATAGCCATCATCCTTCATGCCGGCCTCCATGGGGGTAAAGCCCATGAGATGCCGGTTGAGGCAGCCAGAGTCTCGGAGGCCATGCACATCATGGATTGGTTCATCCGTCAGCGCCAACCCCTCATCGAGAAGCAGCAGGTCGAGGTGGACACCCAAGTCCGGGCCGTGGTCGCGGCCCTGGCCGAAGCCCACCCCAAAGGCTTCACGGTCCGGGACGCCCAACGCCGGAGCATCATCCCTGGACAAGGGACCGCGGCCGAGGTCCAAGCCCTGCTGGAAGATCTCGTGAAAAGGGGCATCCTAGTCTCGACCATCGAAAAAACACCCGCCAAGGCTGACAGAGCCCTCTATTTGTCAGCCAAGGACTGACAAGCGACGAGAGGGGGGGCCGGACAACCGACCCTCTTTTTCTTTAACGACTTACATCGATAGGACGTCGATGACTGTCAGCGCGTCATCCTGTCATGTGACATTCACTACTCCCTTGGGCTACGTTGGGGGAATTGATATACATTGTGTTTCGCAAAAGAGACGCCCCCCGCGCCGGCGGGGCTTCTGCAGGATCGGATCCTCGATGGATCAGTCCGTTCGAATGGGCGATTCCGTGTCGCGAGGAAGGCGTCACGCAACTGTCCGATTCAAGGGCCAAGGGGTTGCAAACACCGAAAGAAAAAGACTCTGTTGGACCAACAAACCGTGCCCATACCAGTCAGATCAAGGTCACCACGAGAGTAATATTCCAAGAAAATGTACCAAAGCTACTCCGGCTAGAGCACGTTTTCGCGGGGATCCACATGAGGGAATTGATAGAACAATCCCGTATAGGCTGAACTGCGACAACATTAGATAAAAAACGGCATCTGACATGTGCATGCCGATGAAAGCCATGAATCGCCCCAACAGGATAGGAAGCGGGTAGAAAACCAGCAGCGACAGGTTCATCCTGCCGGAACGTGCTGCGTCCGCCAAGGACATGAAGAAGAAGGGCATGGATATGAATGAAAGGAGAGAGCCAACGATGCCGGGCAGGCTCCTCTCTTGCCAGCTAGGCTTATTTTCCATCGCAGGCTTTTTTTACTTTCTCCATAAGGGAAGAAACCTGGGCCTCCGTCAATCGGGGCCACGGACCGAGCCGGCTTCCGCCAGCCGGGTCGTAACTATTGGAATAGCCATACTGTGATTGAGCAAATTTTCTCGCAAGTGCTATGGCTTCGTCCTGGCTCCGGCTCGACTGAGTCATCACTCTAGACAAATCTTTAAGCGACACACCTGTCATCCCACCTCCCAACGCTTCATTAAGGCAAGAAATATACTCAATGTATTTTTGAGGGCAATTGGCAATCGTGTCGGGGTCAGGTCCGGAAACTGAATCTATGGCGTGCCCAAATGGTTTTCCATACGCTTTAAGCGCCCCATTATCCTCGTAGGTATGTGAATATGAGTCGCCAAAGGCATGTATTAACAGGCCTTTTTCCCAGTTGGAAAGGGTTGCTTTATTATCACGGAGGAACTTTGCGAGGCAACTTCTACGACGTTCTACGCAAGCCCCGTCACCGCCATGCAAGGAATGCAACATGGATTGTATCTGATAACTTCGATCTTTTCGCTCTTCTATGGTCGCGTAGAAAGGCCATAAGAAAGGGTTGACATAAAAACTGTCCATCAATGCCACATCTCTCGCGGCGGCTATCGCATCAAGACTGTCCTCTTCATCTGGGAGTTGACTGTAGTATGCAATCTCTTCCGCTTCTTTGACTGAACTGGTGTTCCGAGATGCGACTATGTAGGTCGTGTAAAAATGGCCGTCTTCGACATAAAGCCCATTTACGTCTCGGCGATTTGGCATGCTGTTGTGTGCGAATTTATATAAGTTAGTTCCACCGGCTAGCCTGATCGGGTCCCTACACAGCCAGCGGCCCAATGTCGTGCCATACCATCTGTATCCCATCTGATAGAGCCCGGTGACTTCATCCCTCAGCTGCCCCTGGAAGCCCACATCTACCCAGGTGGGGCTCTCCGCGACGGGGGCTCCTTCGGGCGTCATGCCAGTCATCTCGCCGAAGGCGTCGTAACTGCGGCGCTCCAGGACGTTGCCATCCTCGTCAAGGATGGTAGTGACGCTGCCCATGGCATCGGTAGTCACATAGTAGTCGGTGATAGTCATCGATGCTGGGGATAACTTATCCGACAGGCCTGCGCTGCCAACTTCAAAGAAGGAAGCACTGGGATAACGCTGAAGATCGACGAGCGACAGCAGTGATGGATAGGCTCGCAGTGGCGCTTCGCCGCGACAGACAAATGCCCAAGCGGCGTCACGGCGATTGCACCCCCTAAAATTAGGCCCTGCGGGACCGATAAACCGTGTCCACCCTGACAGCCCTAGGCCAGAAAGCCGTGACCACGTCAGATTACTTGGACGTCAGGCCTGCTCTTTGGAGCAAGTAAAGCCACTCCTTGTCCTCGTTGGTCGGCTGGTAATATCGCCGATAGTCCAAGAGGTCGTCCTTGGCCTCCGGGCAGGGGTGCTTCTCGATGAGGTCGACGATATGCAGCAGCAGTTCTCTTCGTTTGGGTGCGAGCGACAGGGGCGAGTCCATCGATTCAAGGTCCCAATTCCGCTTGAGGATCATCATGAGGTGCCTAGCCACTTCCGGGTGGTCGGCTGAGGTGTCTCCCTTCAATGCCTCTTTCCAGTCAACATAGTCGCCATTACGAACGGCTCGTTTCCAGTCGGAAGTCATCCCGTCGACGATCAATTGCTCGCGTAAACGCAGCACTCCTCCTCGACGCCGGGCATAGAGCGAGGCGTCAAGGTCTGAAGGCGCCTGCTCACGTTGATAAAACGAAGTGAGAGCCTCCATGCACATCACTTTGGCCCAAGGTTCCGACTTCTCTGATACGGCTCTCGTCGCGAAATCGTAGGATTCCCATGCTAACTCGAAATCGTACTCAGCCAGACTGAGCTTGGAGGGGAAGGCGAAGTCCAGCACTCCCCTGCGCGAATGGGGGAGACCAGTCGACGTCCAGGATTGAGCCTCACGTTGGTCCCTGTGGGGGACGACCAAGGAAGCATCGTAACGCAAGGGCGGGACGAGGCACCAACCAAGCACCCACCCGGCAAGAAGGCAAAGTAGATAGCTTCTCATTTTCCTTCTGCGCTTTCCTTCACCCGCTTTTCGATGATCCGGTACGCCATGGTTTGATCCAGCGGGTAGGCGGATCGGCGAGACAGGAAGTAACGCACCCTGCGGATGCAGTCGGGGCAATGAGATTCCGCAGCCGCATCGGCGGCGCAATGCAGGTAACTCATCCTAGAGTGCTCGAAAACGAAGTAGGGCGATCGATTTGGGTCGATCTCGGTTTCAGGTGCGGGGATGCAAAGCGGAGAGCTAGCGTAGTCGGACTGCCGGCCGGCTGCTTCGAGGTACCAGAAGACCTTGTCGCAGGACGACGAAAATTCCCCTCTTCCTGCGGATGCCTCGTACGTGCAGGGGACTCCCGATCGCATGACTTCGACGAAACGCTGAGCATATCCTGGAGCCTCCGTGTCGACACGCAGGTACTCATGGGGGCTTCGTAGGAATTGAAGGTCTTCCAGTGCCAAGGTACGCGCCGAGGTTGAGCACCTGCGGCGCTGCATGTCACGCGCAACCCTCACCAAGTCGGCGCGGGGTTCGCCCGCTATCGCGTCCGGGATGGACACGACGAAGTTATCTGCTTCGAACGTTTCCCGTCCGCCCTCGACCAACCTGCTAATGAGAAGCAGGCGCACTGGACGGAATGTCCAATCAGCGCATCGAGTCCATTGGTAGTCCATGCCGAGTATCTGATCGCGCGACAGGTAGTCTTGTCCGATCTGGGTCTGTTCGCGGAATTTCCAGCGGGTCATCCAGGTGTCACCCGCAGTTGTGGCGACACGCACCAGCAAGTGAGGAATGAATCCTAGGAGGACGCAGGCCGTTAGCCCAACCGCCCTCAGCGATTTGATGTTGCAGATCCCATTCATCGGGGGAATGTTAACGTCCAGGTGGATGTGGTAGTGATAGGGTCGAAAAATTCCTCGGTTTCGGCGTCCATTCTTTGGGCGTAGACCTTGCCCTTTTCGCCGTCATTCGGGCGTCGGACGGGGTAAAGCCTTACCGAGCCATCTAGACGCCTTTGTCTGCACCAGACTAAATCGTGGGTCGCGATGACTGGTAGTCCCGTAGTGTTGGCAACGGCCTGTGCGACGCCGTCGGCACCGTAACAGCTCGCTAGCAGAATGGCGTTCGGCTTACAGGTGGACCCGTTGATGTATGTCTTAATCTGGTCGGCTGCCTTCTGTGGCGGTATGATGACGAACGGGAGTCTGATGAGCGTGCCATCGGGGAGCTTGCTGCCTCGCGCCTCGGGATTTGCCATCTCCGTTACGCTGGTATACTTGATTATACCTGGGTTTCCGGGGGTCTCGCTTCCATGCCCGAAGGCTACTAGCACCTTGAAGGATGCGATGGGAATGCTCTTGGATTGAGCGTATTTGAGAAGAGTCTCTTCGACGCGGTCTGCTGATTTACCACGGATGACGGCCAGAAGGCGTTTCATGTTGGGGGCATCCGAAAGTGCCAAGGGTGTTTCGATTTGCGCAGCTGTTTGGAGATAAACGTCATTGTCGATTTGCTTACATTTCATTTGGGGCGATGTGTTGCCGACAATGTCCATAAGCCCGTATGGATCAGTCGCCGAGTCGGGGTTGTTGTCGCAAAACAAAGATTCGTTTGGACCGCCGACCAGACCTATCGGATCGCGGCTTAGCCATCGTCCGAGGAAGGGACTATAGCATCGAAAGCCCATCTGGTAGAGACCGGTGACTTCATCCCTCAGCTGCGCATGGAAGCCCACGTCCACCCCGGTGGGGCTGACCTCGACGGGGGCGCCGTCGGGAGTCAGGCAGGTCATCTCGCCGAAAGCGTCGTAGCTGCGGCGCTCCAGGACGGTGCCGTCCTCGTCCAGGATGGCCGTGACGCTGCCCATGGCATCGGTGGTCACGTAATAGTCGGTGATGGTCATAAGGGGCAAGGTGTGTTCAGGAGGCGTATGTCATCCAGGGAGGTTTCCAATTTCATCAAAGATCCGCCCCCAAGTTTCGACCGAGGCCGCACGACCGGCCAGCAGGGATAACCTCTCCTTGGCGGCGGCGGCCATGTCAGCACGCATATTAGGCTCGAAGGCCATCTGGCTGGCTCGGTAGATGAATTCCCGAGGATTAGAGCAAAGCCAGCCGGTCTTCCCGTGCTCAACCATCTGGCGCCACCCTCCCCTATTGTCGACGATCAGGACGCTACCGCTCGACATGGCCTCCAAACCGACGCGCGGCCAGTTCTCGGTGGTGTCCATAGGCTGGAGGACGATTTCGCAGTGGCGGTAGAACTCCTGCTGGGAGCATTCCTTATGGTCCTTGGCCGCACGAATCCAAGGGTAAGGTTTGCCGACCTTGGCCATGGCACGGTGGTCAAATCCTAGGAAGATGCCGCGCTTCAAGACTGGAGCCACGAAATACTCATAGATGTGAAGGGTCGACTTGGCGTACTTGTCCGCATCCTGACGGGATACCCGCCCGCAGCCGAAATAGTCAGTCGGGCGTGTGGCCACGAACGGAAACAGGCTGTTGTCGAAATAAGGCTGAAACCGACAAAAGGCAGCCCCGGATCCCGGGTTGATGGCCATCAGTTTAGCCTTATGGTCCTCCAGTACATCTTGGTTCTGGTAGATAAACATGGCGATCTGACCTGCCGCTATGGCCTGCTTTTCCTTGGGGAAGAGCCAGGTCATGCAATTGGCGAACACCGTCCGCGAGGTCCGCAACCGTATCTCAGGCAATCGCTTCAAGAACTCCGAACTGCAAAACCCGAAGACGGGATCACCCCGGGATACCGTCTCGAAGTTGTTCGCCGAATGGACTTTCACGCCGCGGGCCAGCATTTCTGGGTAAAGCGGCTCATTTACCCACCCCTCCATCGATGGGATGAGGTTGACCTCTAAACCCATGTCCAGCCAGAGGACGACCTGATGGTGCAGTTCCGTGGCGGCGCCTCCGTAGAGACCGGGAAAACCATGGACGAAGACTTTGCGGATTCGGCTCAAGTGTTTTATGATTCTTTTACGTTTATACGGAACATTCTATTTGTGGGGACCTAATCA
>RFZB01000103.1 GCA_009920915.1 Sphingomonadaceae bacterium
CAGCGATCTTGCCCGCCTGAGAGCAAAAGCCCGCGAATAGCCTCGGCACCTTCGGTCCCGCCGGGTTCGCGCGTGGTGACAACGCGCTTGCCACGCGCTTCCAACGCTTCAGCCAAAAGGCGGATCTGGGTGGACTTGCCAGCCCCTTCCCCGCCTTCCAGCGTTATGAAGCGCCCCCGCCCCATCGCCTAGAACCCAAAGACCGAGATAATCGCAATCCAAATCCGCATGAAAAAGCCAGCTTCTTCGACATCCTTGCCTGCCACCAAAGGAACGATAGCGGCGGGCGTCTCTGGCGACGTCACGACTAAATCGGCAATGTGCTGCCCGGCTTTAATTGGCGCTTTAACCTCACCCAAATAGCGCACCTTGGTGGTATATTTGGGCACGGGGAAGCCTGCGGGATAGGTTAAGTTAATCGCCTGTGGGGCGACGAGCGCAACCTTGCTGGCATTGCCGCCTTTAACCTTGGCCTTTTCAATTTCGGCGCCCTTGGGGAACAAGGGCTTCGTCGCCCAGGCTTTAAAGCCCCAATCCATGAACTTTACGGATTCTGTGATCCGCCCGTTAAAGCTATCAATGCCAGCGACCACCATGACCAGACGCCGGCCATTTTGTTCGGCAGAGCCCGTAAAGCCATAGCCAGCTTCTTGAGTATGGCCCGTTTTTAAGCCATCAGCCCCGGGAATACGGCCCAAAATCGGGTTCCGATTGGCCTGAACGATATTCTCGCCCTTGCCCATGGTTTTGCCCCAGCTGAATTCTTTTTGCTGGTAAAACTTACGATACAGGTCTGGATAATCCCGAATGGAACTGACGGCGAGCGTCGCCAAATCTCGCGCGGTTACTTGCGTGCGCCCTTCATCCGGCCAGCCATTTGAGTTGCCAAAGCGGCTGTTGTTCATGCCCAATCGTTTTGCTTCTGCATTCATCCGGGCGACAAAGGCTTCTTCGGTGCCCGCAATACCCTCGGCGAGCACCACACAGGCATCATTGCCCGACAGGGTAACAACGCCATGCAGCAGATTTTCAACGCTCACTTGCTCACCGGGAGACAGGAACATGGTCGACCCAGCCGAGGGGCCATGCCATTTTTGCCATGTCTCGGGGCGAACGGTGAACTTCTGGTCCAGCTTCAATTCACCCTTTTTGATCATGTCGAAGACAATATGGGTCGTCATCATTTTTGCCATTGAGGCCGGCGGGATCAGCCGATCAGCATCCTTGGCATAGAGGACTGCACCGGACGACAAATCAACCAGATAGGCAATAGGGGCCGTTGTTTCGAATGGCGGCGGCGCGGCAACAGCCGAGGCCGCCGCAACAGATAGAAAAGAGGCGGCGATAAATGCTTGTTTCATGAAGACTTCCCGAGATGACGACTCAGCGCGTGATTCGGGCCTCTGGATAGCCTTTCGCAGCCAAGGGGCCAAGCGCGGCGCGCGCTTGTGCCAGTGTTGCATAGGGGCCGGATAAAACCCGATACAGCCCTTGCTGAAGCCGAATGCGTCCGCCAATTTGCCGCGCCAAAGCCTGGGCATTTTGCCCATTTGAAAGCGCGGCTATCTGCACAAACCACGCAGTTTCTGGTGGCGCATTTAGGCTGGGATCATAGCCGCCCCGCCTGGGGCCACTGACGGGCAGATTTTGCTCGGGACCAGCGCTTTGCCAGCCTGTAAATTTCTGTGGATTGCCCGTTTCGACGCGGGTCGGTGCGATAGCGGGCGGCGCTGTCACACGGGCGGCGGCGGCACGCACCTCGGCAGATCTTATGTCAGGCAAATTGGACGCCTGTTTGCGTAAAACGGCCAGCAGAAACTCGGGCGTGTCCACACGCTCCGCCGCTGCCTGGCCTTGGCGAAGTGCAACACGATCGGGCTCTGGCGGGTTGACACGGCGCACGCGAAACGCAGCCTGCCCCGAGGCGCCAAGTGACAAGTGCCGGGCCAATCCTTCTGACAGCGCCAGAATAACGGGCCGTGATCCCGACGCACGGGTGGCCACCCGCGCCAAAACTGTGCGGCCATTATCCAGGCGAGTAATCTCAACATAGCTGGGCACCGGAAGGCTTGGGTGCGAGAGCCAAATTGCCGTGTCCGGCTGATCTGTCTGCTCGATAGGCTTTGCCGGCCATGCCGCCAATTGCACATCATCATAGGCCGTCATTGTCAGGGCGGTGCCGTCTTGCGGCGTGATGGCCGGGCTTTGGATTTTATCGCCCGGATCAATCTGCTGCGCCATGCGTGCGTGCCACGCTGGTGGATAAGAGACCCCAAAATTCTGTGACGCGGTGCCCTTCATACAGCCGGGCCCGCTCCCGACTATGAGCGCGATAAGACTAAGTTTGCCCGCCTGTTTCCACTGCATCGGCCAATAACCCCACGGAGAGAGCATAAAAGTTCGAGCAGTTATATTCGAGGATAACCCGGTAATTTCCGGTTAACAGCCACGCCGGTGTTCCCGGACCATCTGGCTGAAACAGGCTGGCCTGTTCGGTATCGGGCAGGTCAGACCGCGAGGGCACAATGCCCAATGCCCGCCATTCTGCCACGCTTTGCCAACGACTTAACCGTCCATGGACGCGCGCGCAATTTGGTGCGGCTACGCGGGGCGCAACGCGGGCCCAATTAAAACTTTCAGGCACTGTTACAGCGGTGCCCCATTTGACACCGGGCTTCCATCCGGCCTCGACAAAATAATTGGCAATAGAGGCCAGCGCATCCACCTCACTCCGCCAAATGTCGATTATGCCATCGCCATTGCCGTCCCGCGCCCAGCGTAAATAGGCCGATGGCAAAAACTGCGGATAGCCGGTTGCCCCTGCCCAGCTGCCACGCAGCCTATCGCGCGGGATTCCCCGATCCATCATTTTAAGGGCCGCAACAAATTCTTGCGTAAACAACTCACGCCGCCGCCCCTCAAAGGCCAGCGTGGCCAGGGCATTGGGCAAATCAAAGCTGCCCGTATAGGCGCCATAATTGGTCTCATGCCCATAAATGGCGAGCATGATTGACTCTGGCACGCCAGTTTCGCGCTCGACACGTTCTAACACGGGGCGCAGGCTGGCATAACGGGCCCGCCCACGGTCAATGCGCGCGCGATCCACATGACGCTGGCGGTAGGGCGCAAATTTGGGAATTGGGCCATCCAAACCGCCGCCCGGCTGCTTGCGATCCAAAGCCACCACGCGCGGTACAAACCGCAAGGTGGGAATCACACTGTCCAGCGTCGCTTGGCGAACCCCTTGTGCGGCGGCTGCGCTGCGGAGCGTTTGACGATAGGCTGAAAATCCGTCGGGCGTTTCATCCTCTATCTGGGCCAGGGCGGCGCCCGAATTGACCGAGGTCATCGGCACCATCCCCAATAAACCTAGGAAAAGGCACGCTATACCCGGTTTGAAACGCCAATGCCGCATGGCCGCAAATTGGCAGAATGGCAGGCGAATGCAAGTCAGACTGTCTCGGCCCTTGCACGGCAGGCCGCCTCGCGGCTAAAGGCACCTCCCAGACGGACAGGTGGCCGAGTGGTTTAAGGCTCTGGTCTTGAAAACCAGCGTGGGTGCAAGCCCACCGTGGGTTCGAATCCCACCCTGTCCGCCACTTGAATTTAGGCTAGGCGCCCAGCCACCCCGCCGTCTGCGCCAGCACCCAAAGCCCAATGACCAGAAACAGCGCGGCGGCCACGCGGCGCACGGCGTTGAGCGGGACGCGTTTTAGCAGTTCATGCCCCAGAAAAACGGCGGGCACATTGGCGATCATCATCCCCAAGGTTGTCCCAAAGGTGACAGGCGCCACATCGTAAAAGCGCGCGCCGAGGGCAATGGTGGCGACTTGTGTCTTATCCCCCATCTCAACCAAGAAAAACGCAATGAGCGTGGTGATGAACGCACCAAAGCGGGCGGGCTTTGCCGCATCCTCATCCATCTTGTCGGGGATCAGCGTCCATGCCGCCATCGCAATGAAGGACGCCGCAATGGCATAACGAAACCATTGCCCATCAAGAAGGGCGGCCACTTGTGACCCAAGCAGCGCCGCCAAGAAATGATTGGCAAGTGTTGCGACAAAAATGCCCAGCACAATCGGCAGCTGCTTTTGAAAGCGCGTTGCCAACAAGATTGCAAGCAATTGGGTTTTATCGCCTATTTCGGCCAGAGCAACCACGGCGGTGGAGGTAAACAAGGCGTCCATCATGCGGTCTTGGCTTTCACTTGGGTTACAGGCTGGGGGTGTTCTTCAACGGTCAGATGGGCAATTTCTGGCATGGCGCGCAGCTGTTGGCGTACCACATCTGCGGATAGTCCGGTGACAGAGATGATCGCCGCATGCGCCCCCGGCCCGACGCGCCAGATATGCACATCGGTGATGCGGCCCTGCCCTGCACGGTCAATGCGTTGGCGCACCTCAGCCTCAAGCTGGTGAGCATGGGCATCCAACAAAATGCGCGCCGTCTCACGCATGAGCGAAAGCGCCCAAATTGCAATAACCACAGCACCAATCATCCCAATGACGGGGTCAAGCCACATCCATCCCAGATACTGCCCGCCCAAAAGCGCCAAAATGGCGAGCACAGAAGTCAGCGCATCGGCCAAAACGTGAATATAGGCTGACCTGATATTGTTATCATGGCCATGGTGCGAGTGCCCATGCGGGTGGTGATGCCCATGATCCGCATGGCCGTGATGCCCCTGCCCGCCGCTCAACAGCGCGGCGCTCACCAAATTGACCAGCAGGCCAAGCACTGCAATCCATGTTGCTTGCTGAAAAGCGACGGATTGGGGGTCAATCAAGCGCTGCGCCGATTCCCACGCAATACCCAGAGCAACCAAGCCAAGGAGCAGGGCAGAGGCAAAGCCTGCAAGATCGCCCACTTTGCCCGTGCCAAAGCTATATTTTCCGCTTTTGGCGTGTTTCTTGGCATAGGCATAGGCAAGCGCTGCAACACCCAGCGCCCCGGCATGGGTTGCCATATGGAACCCGTCCGCCAGCAGCGCCATGGAATTGAACATCAGCCCCGCCGCAATTTCGGCAACCATCATTGCTGCGGTAAGGACAACAACCCACAAGGTGCGCCGGGCATTGGCATCATGCGCGGCGTGCAAAAAGTCATGCTCATGCGAAAGCGCATCGAAATCTGCGTCAAATGACATGTTGCCCGCCTTCCCTCACATCTTGGCCGGCACCCCTAACCCGCTTAGATATCAACCACAATCTTTCCAAAATGCGCATTGGCCGCTTGATGGCGGAACGCATCGGCCAATTGGGCCAGAGGAAAATGCTGGTCGAGCACGGGCTTGATATTGTTGGCCTCAATTGCGGCGATCATATCCAGCTGTTGCTGGCGGCTGCCAACGGTCAGGCCAATAACGCGCAGTTGCTTGGCCATCAGCATGGCCGTTGCCACGGGACCGCCAAATCCAGCCAACACACCAATAAGGGCAATATGGCCGCCATTGCGGGCCGCCACCATCGATTGATCCAGCGTGCCAGAGCCACCGACTTCAATGACATGGTCAACACCACGCCCGCCAGTTAGCTCTTGCACCTTGGCGCCCCAATTGGGCACCTGCTTATAGTTGATCAGATGATCCGCCCCCAAGGCTTTCATCCGCGCCAGTTTTTCATCCGAGGAGGATGTCGCAATGACAGTCGCGCCCATGATCTTGGCAAATTGCAACGCAAAGACTGAGACTCCGCCGGTCCCCTGCACCAGCACGCTGGCCCCCGCCTTGATCTGCCCATCAACCACCAAAGCCCGCCATGCAGTCAGGCCTGCGCACGTCAACGTCGCGGCTTCTGCGGCGGAATAGCCCTTTGGAACGGGCGTAAACCAAGTGACCGGCGCTGTGATCAATTCTCGCGCATAGCCGTCAATCCCATCGCCCGGCACGCGTGTGAAGGCCGTTGACGGCGGTGTGCCATCCAACCAGTCGGGAAAGAAGGTGGACACAACAAGATCACCCAGTTGATAGTCGGTCACCCCGGCCCCAATGGCGACAACTTCGCCCGCACCGTCAGACATGGGGATGCGCCCTTCGGCACAGGGCAACATCCCAGAAACCACAGCAAAATCATGATAGTTTAGCGAGCTGGCACGGACCCGCACGGTTATTTCCCCGGGGCCAGGCGCTGCAGGATCTGGCACATCCACCAGCCGCAAATTCTCAAGTGATGCTGGTAGGCTGATCTGAATGGCCTTCATCTTATCGTCTCCTATGCGACTCATGCGGCTTTGCACTTGACGGAAACGTCAACCAATAGGAAGCTTAACACCAGACAAAAATGGGGCGGCGCTGATCTGCCCCGACGACACTTTAGGGAGAGATTATGCGGGACCGCCGGAGGCAATCGAATGACCATGCTTGAGGGGATCCGCATTATCGACCTGTCGACAGTTATCTTCGGGCCCTATGCCACGCAAATGCTGGCGGATTTGGGGGCTGAGGTCATCAAGATTGAAAGCCCAGCGGGCGACACCCCCCGCTATATGGGGCAGTTTAAAAACACGCCCTATATGGGGGGCACGCATTTAACGGTGAACCGGGGTAAAAAATCGGCCGTGCTGGATTTGAAAAAGCCAGAAGACGCCGATGTTTTACGTAAGCTGATCGAAACGGCGGATATGTTCGTCCACAATATCCGCGCGCGGGCCATTCATAAGCTCGGCTTTGGCTATGAGGATGTAAAGGCGATTAAGCCGGACATCATTTACGCACATTTTACGGGCTTTAGCCAAGATGGGCCGTGGAAAGATTGGCCCGCTTATGATGATGTTATTCAGGCAGCGACCGGCACGACATCGCTGCTGTCGCGCGTCGATGGCAATCCGGCGCCGCGCTATCTGCCGTCGCTGATCGCGGATAAAGTCTCGGGCACTTATGGGGCGCAGGCGCTGTTGGTGGCTTTGGTCCACAAATTGCGCACAGGCGAAGGCCAGCATGTTGAGGTGCCGATGCTCGATTGTTTTGCCAATTTCATGCTGACAGAACATCTGCAAGACGCGGTATTTGAGCCGCCGATTGGCCCGCCCGGCTATCCACGTCAGCTGGATCCAGCCCGCCAGCCCTTCCCCACCGCCGATGGGC
>RFZB01000104.1 GCA_009920915.1 Sphingomonadaceae bacterium
CATGACCAGCCGCTTCAGCCGTGTGGCTGCCGCTGCCAGATTGTCAAAGTTGAACTCCAGTTCACTGCGATAATGCGCTTGCAGGCAAAGCAGGCGATAGGCGAGGGGGTGAAATCCCCGGTCAACCAGCACCTGAAGGCGGAGGAAATCCCCGGTCGACTTGCTCATCTTCCCGCCGCGATCAATCAGGAAGTTGTTGTGCATCCAAAAACGCGCACCGGAATTTTCAGCGCAAGAGAGGCTGCCGCACTGCGTGAAGGCTTGGTTTTGCGCAATTTCATTGGGGTGATGAATTTCGCGATGGTCGATGCCGCCGGTGTGGATGTCGAAGGGCAGGCCTAAGAGCGCCTCGGACATGACCGAGCATTCGAGATGCCAGCCGGGCGCACCGCGGCCCCAGGGGCTATCCCATTCCATCTGGCGCGTCTCACCCTCGGGCGTTTTGCGCCAGATCGCAAAGTCGGCCTGATGGCGCTTGCCTTCCACGCTTTCGATCCGGCCTTCGCCGTCTTCGGTCGCGGCGCGTGCCAAGCGGCCATAATCCGCCACTGTCGACGTGTCGAAATAAAGGCCTGACGGCAGTTCGTAGCAATGCTTATCGGCAATCGACTTTGCAAAGTCGATCATGCGGGGGACGTAATCGGTCGCGATTGACCATTGATAAGGCTGGCGGATGTTGAGCCGGTCAATATCCGTCCAATAGGCGTCCGTATAGAATTTGGCTATGTCCCAGGCTGATTTGCCTTGCTGGGCGGCAGCCTTTTCCATCTTGTCATCGCCGGCATCGGCATCCGATGTCAGATGGCCGACATCAGTGATGTTGATGACGTGGCGGAGCTGATAGCCCTTAAAGCTGAGCGTACGACCAAGCGTATCGGCAAAGACATAGGCCCGCATATTGCCAATATGCTGGAAGTTATAGACCGTCGGCCCACAGGTATAGACGCGCGCCTCGCCCGGGTGGACGGGCTGGAATTCCTCCAGCTGGCGGGTCAGGCTGTTGAACAGCTTTAAGGGCACGGCGTTGGTCATGGCCCGCCTCTAAGCGGCGGGCGGCGTGGGGGCAAGAGAGGGCGGCAGGTTACAGGGGATCATGCGGCAAAATCGCAACCCGGCCATTGCTCTCAACAACATCCATCGCGATCTCAAAGGCGGCGGATAAAAGCGGCGGTGTCAGCACATTGGCTTTTGCCCCTGCTTTGACAAGCGCACCATGTTTTAACAGCGCGATGTTATCGGCCAGTGCGGCTGCGGCAGTCAGTTCATGCAGCACCACGACCACGCCCTTGCCCATGTCCGCAGCAGACCGCAGCAGGCGCAGCACATCGCGCTGATGGGCCGGGTCCAGATTGGCAAGGGGTTCATCGGCCAAAATCCAGTCACTTTGACTGGCCAAAACGCGGGCAAAGGCCGCGCGTGCCAACTCACCACCCGATAGCGTATCGACCCGCCGGTCCGCCAGTGGAAGCAAATCTGCATCAGCCAAGGCTTGATCAATTGCACGCACATCTGTGGCACTTTGCCCTGCCATGCTGCTTTGGTGCGGCAGGCGGCCCAGCGCCACCATCTCGCGCACTGTGATGGCCCAGACTGGCCCTGCATTTTGCGGTAGATAACCAATGCGTTGGGCGCGATCCCGAGGGGAAAGCTGGGGGAGGGGAACGCCATCTAACGTCACAGCCCCTGAGGTGGCGGGTAAAATCCCAGCTATGGCGCGCATCAGGCTGGATTTGCCTGCGCCATTGGGGCCGATGACTGCCGTGACTTGCCCGCGTGGCAGGTCGAGTGACAGCGGCTGCAACACAGTTTTGCCGCCCAGATCAATGCGCAGGTCCTGTAGTTGGATCATGCCACACCTCGGCGCAATCGCGCGAGCAGAAGCAGGAAGAAGGGCGCGCCAATTGCCGCCATGGCAATGCCCAAACGTACTTCACCCGGGCCGGGCGTGAGGCGGACGATACTATCGGCCACCAAGGTCAGCACCGCGCCGCCAAAAAATGAGGGGACGAGCGTGGCTGAAGGCCGTTCGCCGACCCAGAGCCGCACAAAATGGGGAACAATCAGGCCTACAAAGCCAACCACTCCTGTCACAGCGACAGAGGCGCCAATGGCAAGCCCCGTGCCGACGGCGACTTGAAGCTGTAGCCGCCCGGGATGGACGCCAAGGCTTTTGGCGGCCTCCTCGCCCAAGGTCAGGGCATCAAGCGCACGGCCAGTGGACATCAAAATCAGGCTTCCCGCTGCCATGAAGGGCGCGGCACGGGACAGATCATCCATTGTTCGGTCTGTCAGGGCGCCCATCAGCCACGCGATAATCTCGCTTGTGGCAAAAGGATTGGGGGCAAGGCTGATGATAAGGGCGGTCAGCGCCCCAGACAGCGTGGCCAGCACCATGCCTGCCAAGATAAAGGCCAATGGCCCACCGCCGCGCCCCGCAAGCATCACCAACAGGCCAACGCTTGCGCCCGCCCCCAGCATGGCCAGCCCAAACATGGGAAGGCCTGATAGGCCCAGCAAAATGGCAATCACCCCACCCAAGGCGGCGCTTGAAGAGACGCCAACAACGGTCGGATCCGCCAGTGGATTGCGCAAATACCCCTGCAGCACGGCGCCCGACAGCCCCAGAACGCCGCCCACGCCCAGCCCTAATAGCGCCCGGGGTAATCGCAGTTCAGCCATGATCCATCCCATAGGGCTGTCACTCAGCCAGAGATGCGGGGCAATCCATAGCTTGCCTGCCACAAGAGACAGCAAGAAACAGCTGAGCAACAAGCCGGACAGAAGGGCAAAGCGAGGCATTACGCAGCCGCCTTTAGCCGGTGCATCGCCGCAATGATGCTGGGCCCGCCGCAAAACATTAGCTTATCTGGAAAAGCGATGATCCGCGTCCGGTTTCCTAGCCGAGCCAGCAGCTTACGCCGGGAGGCCAATTCCCGATTATCTGATCCTGTTGCGCTTTCGGGCATGAAGATCAGGTCCGGTGGATTGGCAAGGACTTGTTCCACTGGCAAAATATCCCATTGCTTTAGCCCATACAGCGCACTTGCATTGCGATAGCCTGCCCGCGCCAGCAGGTCATCCTGCAATGTCCCCTTGCCAGGTACAAAGCCACCCGACTGCCAGATAATGGCTGACATTGGGCGGGGCAGCGTGCGTGGCTTGGCCGCTTGCTCAATGGCCTTGGCCAAGTCCTCTCCTTGCGGCTGGCGGCCAATGGCGGCGGCAATGTCGCGGATTTGGCTGATGCTGTCTGCCACATTCAGCGGCACGCCATAGGTTCGCAGGGGGACGCCCGCTGCGCGCAAGGCCGCATTGGTGCCGCCCGCGGCCAAATTGCCTGTCAGCAACAGCTTTGGCTGCGCCGCGATCACTTCCTCTGCTGTCAGACCCAAAGCAGGGTGGGCGCGGGCCCAGTCCAAAGGCGCAGAGGCAGAGGCCGGATCATGCGACCAAATGCTCACAGCCCCAATTTGGCCCGGCGCTGCAATCTCAGCCAGGACAGCATCAACACATGGGGTGTTGGAAACAATCTGCCCTGGCGCAATGCGCGGCTCGGCTGCGCAACTGGCCAGCAAAAACATCAAAACGGGCCATATGCGGCGCATCAAAAGCCCACCCGCACCCCAATATGCGCGGTGCGGCCATAGCTGCCATATCCGCTCACAGTCTCATATTGGGTGTCGAACAGATTTTCGATCCGGCCATATAGCTCAATCCGTTCCGTCAGAGGCAATGCCGCCCGCAGGCCCATCAGCGCGTAGCCCTGTAATTGAACGGGGCTATAGCTTTGGAAGTCGGTATCTAAACTGCTGCTCAACCAGCGCAAATTGGCGCCCAGTTGGACACCCCAAGGGCTTTTCCAATCGATATCTGCATAAAGGCTGTTCTTCGGGCGACGCGGCAGGGCGGAACCCGACACGCGATTTTTGGCGCTCAGGCGGGTGTAGGACAGCAGGAAGGTGACATCATCCCAAGGGCGAACGTCAACGGACGTTTCAACGCCCTGTGCCCGGGTTTTGCCAATGTTTTCATAGGTTCCATCCGGTCTGCCGTGGCAACCGCAGGCATAGAAGACAATTTGGTTTTGGCTGTCGCGCAGAAAGGCCGTGGCACTTAGCTTGAGCCGCCCGTCGAACAAGGACTGTTCAACGCCCAAATCATAGCTGTTGGCGGTTTCTGGCTGCAAGGCACGATTGCCATAATAGCTATAGAGTTGAAACAGCGTTGGGGCCTTAAACCCCTCCCCAAAGGCTGCACGCACAATGGTCTTGCTGCTGGGCCGCCAGCTCAGGCTCGCGCTGCTGGTGGCATGGGTGCCAAAACTGGCATGATCATCCAGCCGAAAGCCACCGACCAGTGTGATCTGGTCAGATAGTTCAGCCATCAGCTGGGTATAGCCGCTTGTCACATGGGTTTTCTGGCTGGAATATCCGTCATGTGTCCGCGATTGTTCATGCTCGGCGCCAAAAATGGCGCGTATCCCGCGGGCTAAGGACCAATCGCCCTTATAATCCAGGCGGTTGATGCGCCCGCGGTTTATATATTGCGGGGCACTATCTTCGGGAGTAGCAAAGGCATCGCGGTTAATGTCTGACACAGTGAGGGCTAGACGGCTTTGCAGCGCTGCGCCGCGATGGAGGAGCCCAGCATAGCCAATGCTTTGCGCAGCACGTGTCAGATCGCGTGTATCGCCAAAGGCATAGGTCGGCGGGGCATAGCCATCTTGCAAAATGCGGCTATGCGCATACCAGCCGCGCAGATCCAAGCTAAGCGTGGCTGTTATATCGGCTTCAACGCGCCCATTGACGGCATATTGCCGCAGACCATCTGCCTCAGGCCCATAGCGATAGGCAGATAGGCCCTGATCTGTGAACCAACCGCCGCCCAATAGCGCACGAACAGTGTCTGTCCCTCCGGACAACGTGCCGACGACATGTGCCTGATCAGCCGAGCCATATTCGGCCCGGCCACTGCCTGCGAGGCCCGTGCTGGGACGCGCAGTTTGAATATTAACCACGCCGCCAATAGCTTCGCTGCCCCACGGCACGCTGTTTGGCCCGCGCAAGACCTCAATCCGGTTGATATTGGTCGCAAGCAGCGTGCCAAAGTCAAAACCGCCGCCGGGGGCAGAGGGGTCATTCACTTTCACGCCGTCGATAAGTGCCAAGGTCTGTTCACCTTCCGCGCCGCGCAAGCGAATGGCGGTGAACCCGCCAATTGGCCCATTGCGCGACAGGGTAACACCCGGGACGCTGGCTAATATGTCGGCAATTGCAACAGTTTGGCGTGTTTTGAGGTCGTCCGCCGTCAGCACGCTGATGGCTTGTCCTATTGCCGCACGCGGCGTTTCAGCGCCTGTTGCCGTAACAATGATGTCGGGCGCAGCCGCGCCGGCTAGCGCCATAGACGGGGTAAGCGCCAATACGGCGCATGACCCAATTTTTAGAAAATGCACGTCTTCCTCCTCACATGACCAACTTATGCTGTCACGCGAGGAAATCCCCGATCGTCTGCGTCTTCCCGCACAGCCGAAGGACAGGCCGCAACAGGCAGGTCTCCTGGCTCCCGGGTCTTTGCGTCTCTCCACCTTCCCGGTTGCCCAGTGGTGCTACGGAGAGAAACTCGCCGGTTACAGTTGCGGGAACAGCGCTGGTCTTTCACCAGCTTCCCTTTCAAACCCCTTGCGGGGTACCTGTTACCCGGTCGGACCTAGTCCGCCTCAGCAGCTTAGGCAAGACCAGTTGCCAATTCCGCCCTTGACGCAAACGTAAACCGGCCCTTACGCAAGGGGCAAAGTTTCGCATCAAAGGAGAGCATCATGGCCGGAGTTCTAGACGGCATTACCATCATTGAAATGGCAGGCATTGGCCCGGGGCCTTTCGCCGGCATGATGCTGGCTGACCATGGCGCCCGCGTGATCCGTGTGGAGCGAGTCGGCGCCCGCGACATGGCAGGCCGCGATGTCCTCACGCGCAATCGGGAAATTGTGCAGATTGATACCAAATCGCCCGAAGGCGTGGCGCAAGTGCGTGCTCTTATCAAATCAGCCGATGGGATTTTTGAAGGCTATCGCCCCGGCGTAATGGAACGGATGGGGCTGGGGCCAGATGTGCTGCTCGCCGACAATCCCAAGCTGGTTTATGGCCGGATGACGGGCTGGGGCCAGACGGGGCCGCTGGCGCACGCGGCCGGGCATGACATCAACTACATTTCCATCACGGGCAATCTGCATGGCTATGGCCGCCCGGACAGCAAGCCAACGCCGCCCACCAATGCCATTGGCGATTTTGCGGGCGGCGGCATGATGCTGGCCTTTGGCATGGTTTCAGCGCTGCTCAACGTCGCGCGCGGCGGCAAGGGCCAAGTGATTGACGTTGCGATGACCGATGGATCGGCCATCATCCACGCCATGCAATGGGGCTTCCGCGGCATGGGCATGTGGGAAGACACGCGCGGCGTGAACATGTTGGACACTGCGGCCCATTTCTATGACACCTATGAATGCGCCGATGGAAAATGGATCTCCATTGGGTCAATTGAGCCGCAATTCTATGCGCTGCTCCGCCAGACATTGGGGCTAGAGGCCGATCCGGCCTTTGATGCCCAGATGGATAAGAGCCAGTGGCCAGCGCTCAAAGCCAAGCTGACGGACATCTTTAAAACCAAAACGCGCGATGAATGGGCCGCGCTGATGGAAGGGACGGACATTTGCTTTGGCTCGATCATGTCGATGAGTGAGGCCTTGGCGCACCCGCACAATGTTGCGCGGCAAACATTTGTGAAGGTGGATGGGCTGGACCAGCCAGCACCTGCGCCGCGCTTTTTGGGCACGCCTGCTCCGACGCCTGTCGGCAAAAAGGGCTAAGTAATGAACACCGATCCCGCCCGCATTCCTGTCATCATTGGCGTCGGTCAGATCAACGACCGACAGAATGTGCATGATGCCTTGGGCCTAATGGTCGCCGCGCTCGAAGCTGCCGATGCGGATGC
>RFZB01000105.1 GCA_009920915.1 Sphingomonadaceae bacterium
TGGCAATGCCTTGAGCTGATCCTGCTGCCAAAGTTGCATAACGCCGGCTGCTGGCTCCCGTTGAGCTGACCAAGCGAGCGGCTGCAATTGGAGGATAGTCTTTCTCCACAATGGCCAGAAGCGTTTTAAGCCGCTGATTTTCGGCGCGGAGTGCTGCTGCTTGAACCCCTTGGCGTTGCGCTGCTGCCAAATCGCGCGATAATGCAGCGTTTTTGGAACCGGCGTTGATATAAGCGCCAATCTCTTCTGTTGCCACGGCAAAGCGCAAGGCAAGGTCTCTGCCCAATCCTGAAGCAGGGGCTGCAATGTCGGATGCCAAAGACTGCAAGGCATTATGCCCCTGCGGATCAAAACGCGCCGTCAGAACAAGCAACAGCGCCCCTGCCAAGCCGGAAAGGGCAATGACATAAGACGCGAATATGCTGAACTGGGCCCGGCGCGAAAATCCGGGGCGCCGGGGGGAGGGCGGCGCCATGCTCGGCGTCTCCTTAGGCTGTCAGCAGAACGCCGCGGAAGGCCGGGTCTTCGAGCGCGCGGCCCGTTCCCAACGCAACGCAGGTCAACGGATCTTCTGCCACTGTCACCGGCAGGCCGGTTTCATCGCGCAGAACCTCATCCAGCCCTTGCAACAAGGCGCCACCGCCTGTCAGAACAATGCCTTGATCGACAATGTCCGCCGCCAATTCAGGCGCTGTGTTTTCCAGCGCAATGCGCACACCTTCGACAATGGTTCCAACGGGTTCCGACAAAGCCTCGGCAATCTGGCCTTGGTTGATTGTGATTTCCTTGGGTACGCCATTCACAAGGTCACGCCCCTTAATATGAATGGTCTTGCCAATGCCATCTGCAGGCGGGCGGGCAACGCCCACTTCTTGCTTGATGCGCTCTGCAGTAGATTCGCCGATCAGCAGGTTATGATTGCGGCGGACATAGGACACGATGGCTTCGTCCATCTTATCCCCGCCCACGCGGACCGAGGTGGTATAGGCTAAGCCGCGAAGCGATAGCACCGCGACTTCCGTCGTGCCGCCGCCAATATCGACGACCATTGAGCCCACTGGCTCAGTGACGGGCATGTCAGCGCCAATGGCTGCCGCCATGGGCTCAAGAATTAAATGGACTTGGCTGGCGCCTGCGTTAGAGGCCGCATCCCGGATGGCGCGGCGTTCCACCGAGGTGGATCCTGATGGCACGCAAATCACAATTTCTGGAAAGCGCATAAAGTTGCGTTGGCCATGCACTTTATGAATGAAGTGCTTGATCATGGCTTCGGCCACTTCAATGTCGGCGATCACGCCGTCCCGAAGGGGGCGAATGGCTTCGATATTACCGGGCGTTTTGCCCATCATCAGCTTGGCGTCGTCACCGACGGCCTTTACTTTCTTGACGCCGTTAATGGTTTCAATCGCAACCACTGAAGGTTCGTTAAGGACGATGCCACGGCCGCGGACATAGACGATTGTGTTCGCGGTACCGAGGTCAATTGCCATGTCCTGGGACATCATCTTGAACAGGCGGGAAAACAACATTTGGCTCTGAATCCTGTTAGCTAAGCCGGTCACGGGGCCGGGTCTCGGGCCTTTACCCGACAACCCACAAGAAAGTCGACTAATTGTCTACCCGGCAGGTCGCGGAATTGCCTGCGATGCTGTAGAGCGCACTGCATGTCAATACGCCGCTTGCCAGAACATCTCGTCAACCGGATTGCGGCGGGGGAAGTTGTCGAACGCCCAGCCAGCGCACTCAAGGAGTTGGTGGAAAATGCCATCGACGCCGGGGCAACGCGAATCGATGTCCGCCTGTCCAATGGCGGGACAGATTTAATTGATGTCGCTGATGATGGCTGCGGCATGACCGCAAGCGAGATGGCACTGGCGTTAGAACGTCACGCAACGTCCAAACTCCCCAATGACGATATTGAAAATGTGGCGACCATGGGCTTTCGGGGGGAGGCTTTGCCCAGCATCGCAAGCGTCGCGCGATTAACGATGGAAAGCCGCGTGCGCGGCGCCGATGGCTGGCGGCGCGTGGTGGATAATGGCCAAATGGTGGAAGAAGGGCCGGCAGCCTTGCCGCCGGGCACCCGCATTCGAGTGGAAGCCTTATTTGCCCAAGTGCCCGCGCGCCGGAAATTCTTACGATCTCCAAGGTCGGAATATGCAGCGGCCCTAGACGTCTTAAAGCGGCTTGCGATGTCGCGGCCAGATATTGGCTTTTCGTTGGACCATGATGGGCGGCGGGCAATGTCTGTTCCGCCTGGCCAGTCACGACCCGAACGTGTGGCAGCCCTGACCGATAAGGACTTGGCGGGGAATAGCGTTGCCGTAGATCTGGTGCGTGAAGCCTATGTTTTGGGCGGAGTTGCAGGCATCCCCACCTTCAACCGAGGCGTGGCTGACCATCAATATCTATTTGTAAACGGCCGGCCAGTGAAAGACCGGTTGCTTATTGGTGCAGTGCGCGGGGCCTATGCCGATTACCTGGCGCGTGATCGGCATCCCGTTGTGGCGCTTTTCCTTGATTTGCCGCCGACTGAGGTGGATGTGAACGTCCACCCTGCCAAAACCGAAGTGCGCTTTCGCGATCCCAACCTGGTGCGGGGGATGATTGTCTCGGGCTTGCGCCGGGCGCTGGAGGAAGCCGGGCACCGCAGTGCCCAGCCCGTTGCAATCAATACGCAAGCGCTGTGGCAGGCTGAGCCGGTCGCGCCGTCAGGCCCCACCCTGAGTGGCGCATCGCCAAGTTTCTGGACGCAGTCCAGCCTTGCCGATCGACGACCCCATTTTAACCCGCCGCCTGCTGCCCGCGCTGAGCCAGCTTTTGCGCCGCCGCCAGAAACAGCCAGCTATCCGCTTGGTGTGGCACGGGGGCAGGTGGCCAAGACCTACATCGTTGCAGAAGCCGAAGATGGGTTGGTAATTGTCGATCAGCACGCGGCGCATGAGCGGTTGGTGCTTGAGCGTATGCGCCGCGCGCTAGATGGCGGCAAAGTCGCCGCACAGGCCCTGTTGCTGCCCGAATTAGTTGAGTTGGATGAGCCCGGCTGTGATCGATTGGAGGCGCGGGTCGATGAATTGGCGGAATTCGGCTTGGATCTTGAGCGTTTCGGCCCCAATGCCGTGCTCGTCCGGTCTATGCCGGCCTTGCTGGGCAACGGCGATGTGAAGGGCCTTGTAGCTGATTTGGCTGACGAATTGGCGGCATATGATCAGGCGTTGTCACTCAAAGAAAAGCTAGATGCGGTGGCTGGGACGATGGCCTGCCACGGCTCGGTCCGCGCCGGGCGTGTGCTGTCTGTGGCTGAAATGAACGCCTTGCTTCGGGAAATGGAAGTGACGCCGCATTCCGGCCAGTGCAACCATGGCCGCCCAACTTGGATCAAGCTGGCGCATGGGGACATTGAGAAGTTGTTTGGACGGAAATAGCGGCGCTTAGGCGGCTTTTTTCAGTTCCATTCGTTCCCAAATTTCACACAAAGCGGATGTAAGGTCAGTCATCATCGCTTCGCTATGGTTGGGGCCGGGGGTGAAGCGCAGCCGCTCTGTCCCACGCGGAACAGTCGGGAAATTGATTGGCTGAACATAAACCCCATATTCAGCGAGCAAGATATCGCTGATCCGCTTTGCCTTTACAGGGTCACCAATCATCAGCGGCACAATGTGCGTAACGCTTGGCATGACGGGAAGGCCAGCCTCCGCAAAGCTTTTCTTTAAAAAGGCTGCTGCAGCGTGCTGGGCATCACGTTCTTCAGACGACGCCTTTAAATGGCGGACGCTGGCAAGAACGCCGGCCACCAGAACGGGGGACAGCGATGTGGTGAAAATAAAGCCCGGCGCGTAAGAGCGGATCACGTCGACAATGACTTGGTCGGCCGCAATATAACCGCCCATCACGCCAAAGGCTTTGCCCAAGGTGCCTTCAATGATGGTCACACGATTGGCAACCTCATCCCGATCAGAAATGCCGCCGCCGCGCGGACCATACATGCCAACAGCATGCACTTCGTCGCAATATGTGATTGCGTTATATTTGTCCGCAAGATCGCAAATGTCGGCAATTGGGGCGATGTCCCCATCCATGGAATAGACGCTCTCAAACGCGATCAGCTTTGGAGCAGACGGGTCTTCCGCCTGCAAAAGCTCTTCCAGATGGGCCAAGTCATTATGGCGCCAAACCCGCTTTTCGCAGCCCGAGTTGCGGATGCCTGCAATCATCGAGGCATGGTTCAATTCGTCGGAAAAGATGATGCAGCCTGGCAAGATCTTGCCCAACGTCGAGAGTGTGGCTTCGTTCGAGATATAGCCGGACGTGAAGAGCAGGGCTGCTTCTTTACCATGAAGATCCGCCAATTCTGCCTCGAGATCAACGTGATAATGGGTGTTGCCGCCAATATTGCGCGTGCCGCCCGATCCGGCGCCGACATCGTGAAGCGCGTCTTCCATCGCCGCAATCACTTTAGGGTGCTGGCCCATGCCAAGATAATCATTTGAGCACCATACAGTGATGGGCTTAGGGCCGTTATGTCCCGCAAAGCAGCGCGCATTCGGGAAGGCGCCCTTATTGCGCAGAATGTCAATAAACACGCGGTAGCGGCCTTCTTCGTGAAGACGGTCAATCGCCGCATTGAAAACTTTACTATAGTCCACGGGCAAATCCTGCGCACGAATTTCAGCGCCACATAAACGCTTGGTTTGGAACTTTCCAGCGCGAACGTTTCGCAAAAACGGCAAAAAAAGCCAAGATCGCTTTAGTTTATATTGGGGGTCTCAATCAGCTTGGGAGTTTGCGTTGATCGCAAGGGTACAGCTGCGCTGGTCAGCCTTGCGAGCAATTTGCCATCGGCATCGCGTAAATCCGCTTCAAGGAAGCAGGAAGATCGTCCCATTTTGAGACAACGGCCTTCCCCATAGAGTAAGCCGGGATAGGCGGGCGCAAGGAAACTGGTTTTCACTTCAAGTGAGGCAATGAACCCCGGTTCACCAAGGGCAATAATGCCGGCATAAGCTGCGCAATCATCAAGCATTGCTGTCACAATTCCGCCCTGAATTGTGCCGCGCGGGTTGGTTAAATTCTCGCTCGGCTCAAACGACATCCGCACGCTTTGGGCCTCTGTATCAACGGCCAGGACCTGCATATTGAACAAGCGGCCTGTTGGCGGTTGGCGCGTGTTAAAGCGTTCCAACAATTGTTCTGCGCTGAGCGGCATAGGCACTCCTATAAATAATCAATTTGAGTCAGGCCAAAATTCGGCAGGGCTGGGGCCAAAGCTTCGATATCACCGCCACGGCCTGTGAAAATGGCCCGGCCAGACGGGGCGTCAGGCCAAGTGTCTGTCGCCGTTAGAAAGGCCGTACGCCTTGCAATACCTTCGCCCGAGTCAACCAAATGGACGTTTGGCCCGGCAACGGCGCGAATCTCATCGGCCAAAAGGGGGAAGTGCGTGCACGATAAAACAATTGCATCAATCTCTGCGGCGCCGGGTTGTGTGAAAAGGCCTGACAAGGCCGCCTGTATTGCCGCAGGCTCAGGCGTTTTCCCGCGCACCTTGGCCTCAGCCAGATCAACCAGCTCGGCGGAACCGTGACGGATCACTTGGCAGTCTGACGCAAATTCATCGACAAGCCGGTCGACATAGGGCTGGCGCACGGTTGCTTCGGTTCCCAGCACGCCAATGGTCCGAGTCTTGGATTGGGCGGCCGCTGGCTTCACGGCAGGCACCGTCCCCACAATTGGGAGGTCTAGCGCTGATCGAACATAGGGCAGCGCAATTGTCGAGGCTGTATTACAGGCAATGACCACAAGCCGGGGGTGATAGCGTTCGGCCAGTCGGCCCAGCAACGCGGGGACACGCGATGCAATCTCAGCTTCGCTTTTTGTCCCATAAGGATAGCCGGCATTATCTGCGATATAGGCAATGGGGGCGTGCGGCAGCGCGCGGCGAATATGCGCCAAGACAGAAAGGCCGCCAACGCCGGAATCAAAGACCAATATGGGACGCGTGTCGCTCATTATCGCTTGCCCTTGCATAAATGCTCGCTCTATCAAACCCTAGAAACGGATGCGCATCAACTGGAGGGGTATCGATGCCACTATGGATTTGGCCCTGTGCGGCGCTGTTCCTTGGCTATTTTCTGGGGTCCATTCCTTTTGGCGTGGTGCTCACGCGGGCCTTTGGGGCGGGGGATATTCGGCAAATTGGGTCTGGCAATATTGGCGCGACCAATGTGTTGCGCACCGGCCGCAAAGGCTTGGCTGCCGCGACGCTTATTTTGGATGCGTTAAAAGGTGTGGCGGCCGTGCTCATCGTGCGGGCCATGGCGTCGCCCTCAGGGTCTGCGCTTGAGCTTATTGCCGCAGCAGGTGCATTTTTTGGCCATCTTTACCCCGTCTGGCTGAAATTTAAGGGCGGCAAGGGTGTCGCCACGCTGTTGGGTTTGTGCCTCATTCTCGACTGGCGCGTTGGCTTGGTGTTTGCGCTTGTTTGGTTGGGCGGCATGGCACTTAGCCGGATTTCCTCAGTCGGCGGCATGGTCGCCGCGCTGTCAGCCCCAATTGCGGCTTATATCCTTGGAAATGCTTATCTTTCCATTCTCCTCTTGGTCTTGGCGCTTGCTGTGTTGTGGAAGCATCAAGCCAATATCCGGCGGCTTCTTGATGGCACTGAACCGCGCATAGGGCAAAAGTCGGCGTGACTGGGGCCGAGCAGGATCGGCTGGATAAACTCCGGCTCATCCGTTCGGCAAAAATTGGTCCTGTCTCTTATAGTCAGCTTATTCAACGATTTGGGACGGCTGCTGCTGCTTTAGAGGCACTGCCCCAATTGGCGGCGCGGGGCGGAGGATCGGGCCCACGTCTGGCGACCGAGGCCGAGGTGCGTGCCGAGATGGCG
>RFZB01000106.1 GCA_009920915.1 Sphingomonadaceae bacterium
GATAATTCGCCGAATAGCTTTTCTGAACCAAAGAAGAGGCAATGACGCTGCTTGGAAACAAGTCCAGCGGCACGACGCGTTTTAAGGGTTCGGGGCTGGGAAGTGGTGAGCCATTCAGCAGCGCAAGCGAATAGCGATCGCCAAGGCCGCGAACATAGACATAGCCACTACCGACAACGCTCAAACCTGTGACACGGCCAAGCGCACCTGCGATGTTGCCTTCCCCTGTCCGCGCTATCTCAGCAGACGAGAGGACCGAGATCACTTGTTGGGATGATTTTTCCAGATTGCGATCCCGGCGGCCAGTGACAACAATCTCACCCCCAGGAACGGAAACTTCCACTTGCTCTTCAACTTGTGATGCCTCTTCCATCGCAGCCGCATTTTGGGGAGCTGCACTCGGCGTCGACGCGTCCGCCGCGCCCTGCGGGCTCGGCACCTGACCATCTACTGCAGCCATCGATTGGCCCATAGCCGGCGCAGTTTGGGCATAGGCAAAAGTGGGTGAAGACAGCGCGGTTGTGATCAACACTGCGCTCGCAAGCCGCGAAGAGATGGGCATGGAAGTTCCCCTATTCATGTGCAGATAATTTGGGGGGCAGCCAGATCCTGACCACCCCCGATATGCGTCCTTCGCTCAGCCGACCCTTAGTTTGTCGGCAGCGACGTACAGGCGGACGAGGTATTGCCGAAGTTGGCTGAGCTGCTGTTGCAGGTCCAGCCAGCCCACCAGGTGTCGGATGCATTCTGGACCGCACCAATGTAAGTGGTCTTGGTGAACCAAGCAGCGATCGTGGTTGCATCGAAACCAGCCACGCCGTTTTCATTGGTCCCGTTTATGAACAGGCTTGCCAGCGTCGGCGTGAACGCATCGTTATTGTTGTTTGCACCTGAGCCAAAAGCCGTTTGGACCGCAGCTGCATTAAAGCTGCCCGTGCCAATATATTTGGTCGCATTACATTGCATCACAACGGAGCGCGCCGTCAGCGTTGCTGGCGTCGTGCCTGAGCCATTCATGCGGATACATTCATTATTAGGAGCAATCAGAATGCCATTCGACAATGTCGTATCCGAGTTGCCGCGGAAGAGTGAGGCGGCATTGTTATTGGCTTCGTTATCCGCACTCGTCTGGGACTGAATAGCCACAAAGTTTGACACATGCAGCTTGGTGCGCGGCGTGTCTGCCTCATTGCCATTGCTGTCAATTTCAAACAGCCCATCGCCCTTTGTCGCACGGGGCAACAACATGGCATATTGCACATTCATCTGTGCGCCCGTGTCAACATCGAGGCTGTCATCATCAGCGCCAGTGGCAATATAATATTTCATATTGACCACGCCGCCGAAGAATTCAGCACCGTCGTCAGAGCTATTGTGAGATTGGATGTTGTTCAAAACTGTTCCAGAGCCAATGGATTGGGTGGTCAAGGCCTGAAGCTCACGTCCAGCACCCAAGACAAAGCCCGAATAGCGGATTTGAACAAAGCTCATCCGGCCTGAGTTATCCGCCGGGTTGCCGCCGCCGTAGCGCGCAAGGTCTGCGGCACCTTCGGTATCACGCTCACAGCTATTGCCGGCGACTGTTCCGACGTTACAATCCGTTGTTGGCGCACGGCCCAACAGAACGACGCCGCCCCATTGGCCTTGCGATGTATCGTCATTCAGGCCCAGAACGTTATCGCGGCTGGTAAAGATGATCGGCGCAGTGGCAGAACCAACTGCCGCAATCTTGTTGCCGCGGTTTACAGCAAGCCATGATTGACCTGTGTTGCCAAACAGAATGACGCCCGGCTGAATGGTCAGAGTGACATTGGTATCAGCGGTCAGCGGGGTGGAGCATCCAACCGTCGTTGACGTATAGGGCGCAGAGCTCGTGGGCGCGCTAAATCCGCCATCGCATCCAACGTCCACGCGTCCGTTGAGCGAGTAGAGCAAGCCGGGGAGCTTAGGCAGAGTAACTGACGCCTTAATTGTCCGGGGCAGCTGGCAAACACGCCAAGTGCCTGTTGGGCCCGTAATTGTTCCAGCGTCCGTCAAACCCTGAGGATCTGCAATTGTGGGGCAGCCAGCTGCAGCTGTCACTGTCCCCGTGCCGCCCGAAGTTCCACCACCAGACGTGCCGGTGGATGGGTAATTGATGGTGACGTTTCCGCCCGTTCCGGGCGACGCAATATCCTCCGGTCCGCAGCCGGTGAGCGCCAGTGCGCCACAACCCGCAAGGACAATGCCTTGGAATTTCTTCACAGTAGATCCCCTTAGAAACCTTCTTTTGGACAGCTAATTCTGTCCTGCGAATCAGGTATCTAGAGCCTCTTCATGACAGTTTGCTTTCAACGCCCTCCCCGCCAAGTTCAATGAGACATGGCTGCCTTAACCTACCGCGTCTGTCAGCCATGGCCGCAATCAGTGGCCGAAATTCACAATCTACCGCTGGTCGCAATGGCGGCATGATGTCAGATACCAAATTTGCTGGCATCGAGACGCGCATTGCGCCAGAAAGGGCCCGTTGCTTTTCCGCCATGTCATCGAATTGACATCGAATTGTCGCAAAATACCGGGGAATCATCATGACACAATTTCTTCTCCTCCGCAGGTTTGTGGCCGTTGCAGCCTTTTGCTTTGCGGCGGTGGCGGCGCATGCGGATGTTCTGGAAATTGGAGCCAATGGAGCACAATGGGTGGCGGGTGGCCCACCGCGCACAATGAGTGCCTTTGCCGCCGATAAAAACCAAGTCAACGCCGCGCTCACAAGCGGAACGCCCTCGCTCGCGCCGCGCGAATGGCAGGGGCATCTTGCTGCGATTGCAGCACGACACGATATTAGCCCGGCATTACTAGAAGCTGTTGTTTGGCAGGAGAGCCGTTGGCGCCCCGGTGCCGTTTCTCGGGCGGGAGCCCGTGGTCTGACACAGCTTATGCCAGCAACTGCCCGTGATTTGGGCGTTAATCCGGATGACCCTTGGGCCAATTTAGAGGGCGGTGCGCGATATTTAAGAGCACAGCTCAACGCGTTTGATGGCGACCTTGTAAAAGCACTCGCTGCTTACAACGCTGGTCCCGGGCGCGTCATCCGCGCCGGTGGCGTGCCACGAATTCGGGAAACACAAGAGTATGTCGCGGCGATTCTCAATCGCCTGTCGCAGCCTGTTCGGAGATAGAAGTTATGCGGTCTTATAAATTTTCTGCTGCAGTTGGTATCATGAGCCTCAGCGCGCAACCGGCCTGGGCACAGGCCGTCAACCCACAAGGCTCCGGGCCAATTATATCTGCGCTGAGCTGGCTTCAGGGCACTCTTCTTGGCAATGTCGCGACTGCCTTTGCCGTCATGGCAATTGCTGGTGTCGGGTTTATGATGCTCACGGGCAGGATGAATTGGCGTTATGGGATGACAGTAATCATCGGTTGCTTCATCCTCTTTGGTGCTGGAGCAATTGTATCGGGCATACAATCTGCAGCCGCAGGCTAGAGGTTCTACCATGACGCTGGTTCGCTACTCAGTCCATCGCGCCCTTACGCGCCCGCAAATGTTTGGCGGCGTAACCTACAGCTTTTTCATCATCAACGCGGCTGTGACAACAGAGATATTTCTGATTTCTAAGAATTTCCTGGCTTTGCCAGTTGCTTTGTTGATTCACGTTGTTGGCTATCTGGCGTGTTTGCGCGAACCGAGAATGTTTGATCTTTGGGTAACCAAAGTATCGCGCTGTCCGCGTGTTCGTAACTGGAAATTTTGGGGCAGTAATAGTTACGCTGCCTAAAGGGTCACGCATTATGGGTTTGTTCTCCAGCGCAGTTGGGCAGCTTGAAGCGTTGCGCAAAAAAGAGGTTCTGGCAGGGAGCCGGCTGCCCTATCGTGCGCTCCTTGATGAGAATGTCATGCTGTTGGACGATGGCTCGGTCATGATGGCCCTGCATGTCCCGGGCATCAGCTTTGAAACTGCGGATAGCGCAGAGCTTAATGCGCAAACCGCAACGCGTGAAATTATGTTCCGTAGCGCGCTCGATGCACGGTTCATTTTTTACCATCACATCATTCGTCGCCGTGTTGATGTCGGGCTGAACGGCCATTTTCAGGATGTGTTGGCGGGCCATATTGATAAAAAATGGACGCAGCGCCTGTCGCACGGCGCGCTGTTTGTGAATGATCAGTTTGTTACTCTCGTACGGCGGCCCGCACGAGGAAAAGCTGGTTGGCCCGAACGCGCGGCAAAACTGTTGAAGCGCCGCACCGATGAAACGCAAGCCGCAGACCCGAATGATGTCCGCCTGTTACGCGCAGCGATGGGCTCTGTTCAAGCAGCGTTAAGTGGCTACGGAGCACGGTTGCTTGGGCATTATGAGGGACGGACAGGCCCTTGTTCCGAGCTGCTGGAACTTTTGTCTGCTCTGTATAATGGCGAAATGCGACCCGTGCGCTGCCCTGGGCCAGACACACGTTTGGGCGATATGCTGCCTTATCATCGTATTAGCTTTGGGCCGGATGCGCTAGAACTTCGGGGCGCCGGACGCCCGCATTTTGGCGCGCTTATAAGCCTGAAGGATTATCCTGACAGCACGTCCCCGGGCTTTACGGATCATCTGCTGCGGCTGCCCTATGAAATGATATTAACCGAGAGCTTTGCTCCAAGCGATCGCCAAGTTGCGCGTGAGCGAATTGACTTATCAATCCGGAGATTACGTGCGGCAGATGAAGAAGCACAGGCAGAGCGTCGGGAAATGCAAAATGCGCGCGACGCGTTAGGCGTTGGCGCAGTCGCATTTGGAGATCATCATTTATCGCTGCTTGTCCGGCACGATAATTTGGCGGAACTTGATGAAGCAACAGCTGCCTGCGCAGCGGCGATGGCAGATGCAGGTGCCATTGCGGTGCGCGAAGACATTAATCTTGAACCCGGCTTTTGGGGTCAGTTTCCTGGCAACGAGAATTTTCTCGTCAGACGTGCGATGATTTCCAGTGCAAATATGGCCTGCTTTGCCTCCTTGCATGGCTTTAGCATGGGCCAGGCTTATGGAAATCATTGGGGTGAGGCAGTCACCTTGCTCCAAACGACAAGTGCGACGCCCTTTTTCTTCAACTTCCACCATGGCGACCTCGGCAACTTCAGCGTCATCGGCCCATCGGGATCGGGTAAGACAGTCGTCATGAATTTTCTTGCGGCCCAAGCGCAAAAATTCTCCCCTCGCACCATTTTGTTCGACAAGGATCGCGGCGCTGAAGTGTTCGTCCGCGGCATTGATGGCGTGTACAGCCGGATCTCTGCCGGAGAACCAAGCGGCTTTAACCCCTTAGCGTTGGAGGATACGCCCGTTAATCGTGCCTTTTTGCGCGACTGGCTGGGCGTTTTATTGGCCGCCGATGGACCAGAGGAACAGGCCATCATCGCAGCCGCGGTAGACGCGGCATATGTAAATGATCCGGCCTTGCGGCGTTTAACCAATTTTCGTGAATTATTGTCGGGCCGAAAGCGGCCCGAACCGGGCGATTTGGCAAGCCGCCTAGAGGCTTGGATTGGATCAGGCGAATATGGTTGGCTGTTCGACAATGAGATTGATCGGTTAGATCTATCGAGCAAGACCTTAGGTTTTGACATGACTGCTTTGCTCGAGACGCCTCGCCTGCGCACACCCACGATGATGTATCTCTTCCACCGCATTGAAGAGCGGCTCGATGGGCAGCCCACACTCATCTTGATTGATGAAGGCTGGAAAGCCCTAGATGACGAAGTGTTTGCTGCGCGGATCCGAGATTGGTTGAAAACGCTACGCAAGCGCAACGCGCTGGTCGGCTTTGCCACCCAATCGGCACGCGATGCTCTCGACAGTCGCATTTCCTCTGCCTTGGTCGAACAGACAGCAACAATGATCTTTATGCCCAATGCGCGCGCGCGCAGTGAAGATTATTGTGAGGGCTTTGGACTTACCGAGCATGAGCTGGATGTTGTCCGCACTCTGCCCGCGCACAGCCGGTGCTTTTTGATCCGACAACCCAACGCCTCCGTGGTCGTTCGGCTTGATCTTTCTGGCATGCCCGAAATTCTCACAATCCTGTCAGGTCGCGAATCAATTGTGCGGCGACTGGATGGCATTCGTGCAGAAGTTGGCGATGCTCCAGCGGCTTGGTTTGAAATGCTGACTGGAGCTGCTTGGCCCGGCCATAGCGCAGCCAAGATCGGCGAGATGGCAGGGCCCATATCATGACAAGCCAATGCACCCAGATAGTTTCCGGCGCGTCAGACGGCATTCTGCCCGCACTGCGTGCCGTGGACTGCTTGGCAAATGCAACAACGTCCGCAGCGTTTGACAGACTTTTCGGCGGGCAGGGCATTTTGTTGCCTGCACTGACCATTCTTCTCACGCTGTATATTGCCTTTTTCGCAATCTCGTTGCTGACGGGCAGAAGCCAGCTTGGCATATCCACGCTCACCCCCCGCATGATGACTTTGGGGCTGGTGCTCACCTTTGCAACAAGTTGGGTTGCCTACCAGAATGTAGTCTGGTCGCTGGCAACAGCAGGGCCCGATCAGCTTGCCGGGATCATCATGGGCACACGCGGGTCCGCCACAGAAATTTTCGCGACCAGAATTGATCTGATTTTGCGTGTCATTTCAGATGTTGCCCTCACGGCGTCTGGCACAGCTGAGGGCGCTGCGCGATCGGCAGCGGCAGGCAGCTTCTCGCCGG
>RFZB01000107.1 GCA_009920915.1 Sphingomonadaceae bacterium
ATGTGCGTGCGGATATCGATGCTGCACTTGTGAGCTGGCCCATCAAGCCGCGTGTCGTTTCAGGAGACGCAACGAAATATCACAATTTCCGCAAGGCGCGAGCTGCACTGGCTGCGTCGGGAACGGTGACACTCGAATTGGCCTTGGCGCATGTGCCGATGGTTGTTGGTTATCGCGTCGGCGCCATCGAAAGCCATATCCGCCATTTTATCTCCGTGCCGTCGATTGTTCTTGCGAATTTGATTATCGGCGAACAGATCATTCCGGAATTTATCCAGGGTGACTGCAGACCCGATCGGCTTGCGGAACATCTTGTGCCCTTGCTCCGCG
Organism: Sphingomonadaceae bacterium; assembly: GCA_009920915.1. Lineage (GTDB taxonomy): Bacteria > Pseudomonadota > Alphaproteobacteria > Sphingomonadales > Sphingomonadaceae > Aquisediminimonas. The sequence goes on from RFZB01000107.1 coordinate 331, forward strand.
AGAGCGAGGCAAGACACCAGCAGATGAGAGGCTTTGATCGTCTTGATCAATTGATGGCGATCAATGACCAAAATCCGAGCGCGAAAGCCGCCGAGGTCATTGCGCGTTATATTTACTGACATCACCATGACACGTGACGGTCGTCCGATAAGAAAAACCTCCGTCAATTGCATTGACGGAGGTTTTTGATTTGTAAGAGTGCCGAGCTGATTAACGCATGTTTTGCGGAATATAATCGCGACGGGAATGGCCGGTATAGAGTTGGCGCGGACGGCCAATCTTCTTGAAACACGAGCCAAGGCAGAAGCGGATGCTGCAAAAGCTGCCGACGCGAAAGCTGCTGCACTGGCGGCGCGTATCCAGCAGATTGAGGCCGATTTAGGGGCAGGCGAGGCACGGCTGCTGTTAATCGAGAAGTTAAGAGAAAATGTGAGAGCGCAGCTGGCGGAGCGGCAACGGCCAGCGATCCGGCTCATTGCTGCAGTGCAAAGCTATGCTCGCCGTCCAGCGGCACTTGCTTTGCTGCAACCGGGGTCTTTGTGGGATCTTGTGCATATTCAGCTTATTTTAGCGCATATTGGCCCTGACTTGCGCAATCGCACCCGGCTGTTGCAGGCTGAGCTTTCCCAAAAACGTGCGCTGGAAGAGGAGGCTCGAAAGACACTGGCGGTTTTGGCGCAGAACAAGCGGCAACTCACGGCTGCACAACTGGCGCTTGCCAAAATGGAGGCAGCGCATCGCGCGGCTTCCCTCCAATTTTCTCAACAGGCCATGACAGCGCAAGACAAAACCCTATCAATGGGCGAGCAAGCTCGCGACATCATAGAGTTGATTGACCAATTGGGGGCGGAATCGGTGCGCCTTTCGCAATTGGCTGTCTTACCCGGACCCGTTCTGCGTCCCACAAGGGCGATTTCCTCTGCTGCGCCGCCCAATATGGCTATGGCGAAGCTACCAAATCGCCTGCCGTATCGTTTGCCTGTTACGGGCAAATTGGTGGCAGGACTTGGCGAGGCGGGACGCAGCGGCGCACGCGCCAAGGGTTTGGTTTTTGCCACACGCGCTGGGGCTCAGATTATTGCGCCCCGTCGCGGCCAGATTGTCTTTGCCGGGCCATTTCGGGGCTATGGACAAATTGTCATTATTGATCATGGCAGTGGCTGGACCAGCCTTGTGACCAACATGTCACGACTGACTGTTCGGGTCGGCCAAAGCGTTGGCGATGGCGCGCCAATTGGCCGGGCCGGGCAAGGCAGTCCTCGCGTTATCATTGAGCTGCGCCGTGCCGGGCAGCCGGTGGATATTACCCGGCTGGTCTCTTAATCCGCGCTTTGTGCAAGAGAGCAGTTTTAATCACAGGGATTTCGCGGTAGATGAGGCCGCAAATCAGTTCAGGACCCGACATGGCGACTAAATTTTTGCGTGCCGCTTTGCTTGTTTCTGCCGTTGCATTGGTTCCCGCTGCAACAGCCGGTATTGCGTCTGCCGATCTTACCATCAACCGCGATATTGAGCGCTTTGTCGCTGTGTATGAGCGGGTCAAGATGAGCTATGTCGATAAGATCAGCGATGAGCAGCTAATTAAAGGGGCGATTGATGGCATGTTGGCCAGCCTCGATCCGCATAGCTCTTATCTGGATGCGCGTGATTTTAAGCAGATGCAAATCACCACAGATGGCAATTATGGCGGCCTTGGCCTTGTCGTGTCGATGGAAGATGGCGCAGTCAAAGTGGTTGCGCCACAAGAAGATAGCCCAGCCGCGAAAATGGGCATTAAGCCCGGCGATTATATCACTCATTTAGATGGCAAGCTGCTCTATGGCGGGACGCTGGATCAGGCTGTCGATCAGATGCGCGGCGTGCCCGGAACGAGCATTAAATTGACCGTGGTTCGCCCCGGGCGGGATAAGCCGTTTGACGTGACGGTCACACGCCAAATTATTGAAATTAAGCCCGTTAAATGGGAAATCAAAGACGGCGTTGGCATCATCAACATTAATGGCTTCTCAAAGCAAACGGGCCAAATGACGCGTGCCGCTGTGGTTGCAATTGAAAAGGCGCTCGGCCGCCGCCCGTCGGGTTATATCATTGATTTGCGCTCCAATCCGGGTGGCCTATTAGATCAAGCAGTTGAAGTGTCCGACGTGTTTCTCAACCGGGTTGAAGTGGTTTCGCAACGCGGCCGCGATAAGCGCGATATTGAGCGGTATTTCGCACAGCCGGGCGATATGGCAGCAGGCCTGCCCATTGTTGTGCTGGTGGACTCAGGGTCCGCATCAGCGGCTGAAATTGTGGCAGGCGCCCTGCAGGACCATCATCGCGCTCTGGTCATGGGGGAACGGTCCTTTGGGAAGGGATCGGTCCAAACGCTTATCCCGCTGGACGATACGACCGCTCTGCGCCTTACCACTGCGCGCTATTACACCCCATCGGGCCGCTCGGTGCAGGAAGGCGGGATTGAACCCGATATTGCGGTGCCGCAGCTGAGCGATCCGGATTATAAGAGCCGCCCGCGCTTCCGCGAAGCTGATCTCAGCCGGCATCTGATTAACGAAGCCAAGGTGGATAACAGCGTGTTGGAGGCGGACGACAAGCCAGATCCCCGTTTCACCGCCACTCCAGAAGAGTTGAAAGCCAAGGGCATTACCGACTTCCAGCTTCACTATGCGCTGCAAACAGTTTCCCGCTTGGGCAAGGCGCAGATGACAGTTGCACCGCCACGCAAACTGGTGCGGAGATAAGCGCATGGCCATGTCGTCTTTTTCTAAGGCGCGCGCGCTGGCGCTTGCCATTCCTTCCTCGCTCATGCTGGGTGCCTTGGGCAGCCAATATATTGGTGGACTATATCCATGCGAGATGTGCCATTGGCAGCGTTGGCCGCATGAGTTTGCGATCGTAACGGCGCTTTTTTCCTTTGGAACACGCAATAAGCGCGCTGCGGCGGTTTTGGTCGGCTTGGCCGCGCTGGGCATTGCCACCAGTGGCGGTATTGGCGTCTTTCACGCTGGCGTTGAATATGGCTGGTGGCCGGGCATCACCAGCTGCGCAACCACGGCAACAGGCACGTCATTAGAAGCGATATTGAGCGCGCCGATCATTCGGTGTGATATGCCGCAATGGACCTTGGCTGGTATCTCCCTGGCTGGATATAATGCCCTGTTCTCGCTCACAGGGGCCGTGCTGATCGCGATCCTGTTGCTGCGGCGGAGCGTTAAGCCATGAACCGCGCGGAAAAAGAGGTCATGCTCCGGGTCGATCAAGCCGGCGAATATGGCGCGAAGCGGATTTATGCGGGGCAGTTGGCGGTGTTGGGCGACAGGCACCCGATGAGTGCCGAGATTCGCCACATGGCGGCGCAAGAAGAAGCCCATTTAACTAAGTTTAATGCCTTGGTTGCCGCCCATGGTGTTCGGCCCACGCTGTTGCAGCCATTTTGGCATGTCGCTGGCTATGTCTTAGGCGCGGCCACGGCCCTGATGGGGCCGAAGGCTGCGATGGCCTGCACGGCGGCTATCGAGACAGAAATTGATCGGCATTATAGTGCGCAATTGGATGCCTTGGGTGAGGGTGACGCTGAATTGGCAGGCGTTATCCGCGAATTTCGCGAGGATGAGCGTGCGCATCATGATGCAGCATTGGCTGCAGGAGCAGAGCAGGCACCCGCTTACCCCTTATTGTCGGCCGCCATCCGGCTGGGCTGTCGTGCGGCCATTCGTCTCTCAGAGCGCATCTGATGGGTGTCTTTGGCTGGACTTATCTCGCAAACAGGCAGAAACTCTCTGGCATGCGACTCATTTTGACCAGCCTCGTGGCGCTTCCGCTTTTGGTCCCCGTTTTGCCGGCGCAGGCGCAGCGGTCTGAGCGGGTGTTGGTAATCTTTGGGAATGATCCGTGCCCAACAAATGCCAGTGGCGATGAAATCATTGTATGTGCCCGCCGCCCAGAGTCAGAGCGGTATCGCATCCCGCAAGAATTGCGCCCAGGCTCACAAAACCCACAAAACAAGAGTTGGGCTGTTCGCGCGCGATCAGCGATGGATACGGGGCGCACGGGCACAGGCAGTTGCTCTGCCACCGGCGCAGGCGGCTGGACCGGCTGCTGGGCCGAGCAGATGCGCCAATATAAAGATGAGAAGAAGCAGAAGCCTGAAAATTAAGCGCTTTTGTCGCAGGCAGGGGATGGCTGCGGGGCAGGTAAACAAAGTATTTTGAGATAATTGGTCGGGACGACAGGATTCGAACCTGCGACCCCCACACCCCCAGTGTGATGCGCTACCAGGCTGCGCTACGTCCCGACCGGAGGCGCGGCTTTACGCTGCACCCGGCGGCTTGGCAAGGGCGCGACGTGCCAGAAAATGCATCCGCCCTCATCTGTGTCACGCATTGGTTGCACGGCGGCTGTGGATTTGGTAACCGCGCGGGCTTCTGGGCGGGCATTTCTGCCAGCCATGATCTGACAAGAGTATTCGCATGTTCGCAACCCCTGCATTTGCCCAAGCTGCCAGCGGCTCTGCCGCATCGGGCGGCACGGCCTCGACCATTTTCTTCCTTGGCCAATTTGTTCTGATTGGCCTTATCTTTTACTTCCTCATCATTCGCCCGCAGCAAAAGCGCGCAAAAGCTCATCAGGCGCTGATTGCGGCTGTAAAGCGTGGTGATCAGGTGGTGACGGCAGGCGGCATCGTCGGCAAGGTTACCAAAGTTGAAGACAAGATGGTGGAAGTTGAAATTGCCTCGGGCGTGAAAGTTCGGGTTATCAAGGCAACCTTGACCGACGTCGATACCGGCACGGCTAAGCCAGCAAACGACTGACACCCAGATGCTTGATTTCCCCCGCTGGAAAGTCTGGCTGGTCCTCCTTGCGACGATCACGGGCATTGTTGCTGCTGTTCCCAGCTTATTGTCGCCGGAAACGCGCGATCAACTGCCTGGTTGGCTGAAAGAAACGCACATCAACTTGGGTCTCGACTTGTCCGGCGGCAGCCATTTGCTGCTGGAAGCCGACACCGCCGATGTGCGCAAACAGCAAATTGAGCGTATGGAAGAAACCATCCGCACAGAAATGCGCCGAGCCAGCCCGCGGATTGAAATCAGTGATATTTCAACGGCAAACGGCGAATTGTCGTTCATGCCGCGCAATTCTGCTCAGCTGGATCAAGCCGTAGAATTGGCCCGCCAGCAGACCAATGGCATTGGCATTGGCGGCGCACGGGATTGGACAGTCTCTGTCCGTGATTCGACCCGCGTTGTGATGCGGCCGACCGAAGCGGGCGTTAACTATGAAATTGATAGCGCGCTTGAAACGGCACGAAATGTGGTTGCCAAGCGGATTGACCCTGAAGGCACCAAGGAAATTACTGTTGTGCGCCAAGGGGCGGATCGTATCTTGGTGCAAGTGCCCGGCTTGCAAGACCCAGAAGGGCTGAAGCGCCTATTGGGCAAGACGGCTAAGCTGGAATTCAAGCTCGTCGATTTGAACGCAAATCCGCAAGAAGTCGCCGCTGGCCGTGCGCCGGCCGGCAGCCAGATTTTGCCAACGCTGGAAGGTGGTAAAATTGCCGTCAAGCGCCGTGTGATGGTATCTGGTGATGAGCTGAATGATGCCCGCCAAGCCTTCGACCCGCAATCAGGCAATCCCGTTGTCTCCATTCGATTCAACAGCCAAGGTGGGCGTAAATTTGGCCGGGCAACATCAGAAAATGTCGGCAAGCCGTTTGCGATTATTCTTGATGGTGTGGTCCTGTCAGCACCGAATATTAACGAACCTATTCTTGGTGGCAGCGCGCAGATCTCAGGCAATTTCACGGTTGAATCGGCCAATGAACTGTCAATCTCGCTGCGGTCAGGCAAATTGCCTGTCGCACTAAAGGTGATTGAGGAATCGAGCGTCAGTGCTGAATTGGGCAAGGACTCCATTGAAAAGGGTGTTCTTGCGGGCATTCTCGCCACGTTGGCGCTTGTTGGCTACATGGTCCTCACCTATTTCCGCTTTGGGGTTTACACCACGCTGGCGCTGTTCGTGAACGGCGTGCTGGTGTTGGGCCTGATGGGTGTGTTCAATGCGACCCTCACCTTGCCAGGTATTGCGGGCTTTGTGCTCACCATCGGCGCGGCTGTGGACGCGAACGTGCTGATTAACGAGCGTATTCGCGAAGAACTGCGCCGGGGCCGGCGGACAATTCAAGCAGTTGAATTTGGCTATAAAGAAGCC
>RFZB01000108.1 GCA_009920915.1 Sphingomonadaceae bacterium
CACATTAAGTGGTTTGGGGTTCGAATCCCTAAGGGCGTGCAATAGGCTGAAACCCTAATGCATTTGTTTGTCAGTTTTCGTGCTCAAAAACTATTCTTGAATCAACCGTAGATTGTGTCCTCATCCAGCTTCAGGACATAATCTGGGTGAACCATTTGCAGCTCTTGGCCATAGCTTTCCAGCTTGCCAGACACGCGGCGTGGCTCACCCAGCGGCAATTGCTTCTTCGCCCAGCCCGGATTTCCGCCAAAATAGACGAGCGCAATCATATTGCCCGCCTGATCCTGCGCCCAAACCCGAAATGGCCCGCGCCCGCCGCTGGCGCGATAATCCACGGGCGTCACCTCAACAGATATGGTCCGGCCCGCATAGGCAGCATCCAGGGCGTCAATGGGAATGCGATCCACATGACCTACGGGCAGGTGGAACAGAATATCGACCAGTTTTTCGAGGCCAAGCCGCTCCAGCGGCCGCGCAAGCTGCGGACCTATACCTTTTAGGGCCGTCACTTCGGCAAAGATCGGGTTGAGAAGTTCTGGTCGCATGGCTATCCCGCCCTCTCTTACCTCAGCCGACTGGCACGTCAAAATGCCTGTCGGCCAATTGGCGTTGGACCGATGGACCAAGAAGCAAGATTGAAGCGATTGAAATTCCGGGCGTGGCACCGTGGCACGCGCGAGGCGGACTATATGGTCGGCGGCTTTTTCGATGCCTATGGCGCAGGATGGACCGAAGCCGAGATGGATTGGTTTGAAGCCCTGTTGGAAGAACAGGATGTCGACATCATGGGCTGGGCCTTGGGCACAATTGCCGTGCCGCCGCAATGGCAAGGCCCGCTGATGGATGCCTTCCGCAAGCTGGACTTTATCCGGATTCCCTAAGTGATTGCCCTTAGCCGCATCCTCAAATCATCTACCCCGCTAACTTTGGCGGGGGCTCCGGCCGGGTTCCTGCCTTGGCTGATGACGGACCTTGCCCGCGCGGCAGAGGCGCGGGCCGTCTTTATCGCGTCTGATGAAATTTCCATGCGCGCACTGGCCGAAACCGCCACATGGTTTGCGCCAGAAATTGAGGTGCTGACGTTCCCGTCTTGGGATTGCTTACCCTATGACCGCGCCTCCCCCTCATTGCGGGTGACATCTGAACGTTTGGCGACTTTGGCGGCGCTGCAACGGCGCACTGATAAGCCGCAATTGATCATCACCACTGCAAATGCCGCGTCTCAAAGGGTTCTGACGCCCTTTCGCATCCGCCAATTGACCGCACATTTGGCCCCCGGCGCGCGGATTGACCGGGATCGATTGGCTGAAATGCTGCAAGCCAATGGCTATGTGCGCACCGATACCGTGGCCGATGCCGGTGAATTTGCGGTCCGCGGCGGATTGGTGGACCTGTATCCGGCGGGTCTGCCCCATGCCCTGCGGCTCGATTTCTTTGGCGATGAAATTGAAAGCGTCCGCAGCTTTGACCCGGCCGATCAACGCACCATTGGCCGCATGGAGGAAGGCTTCACCCTCCTCCCCGCGTCCGAGGCCTTGCTGGATGAAGAGGGCATTAAGCGCTTCCGTACCCGCTATCGCGAATTATTTGGCGCAACGGCAACGGGCGACCCACTGTATCAAGCAGTCTCCGAAGGGCGTCGATTGGCGGGCATGGACCATTGGCTGCCGCTGATCGAAGACAAGATGGCCAGCTTATTTGACCATCTGGGTGAGCGCCCGCTGATTGTGCGCGAACTGGGTGTTGAAACATCTGGGTGAGCGCCCGCTGATTGTGCGCGAACTGGGTGTTGAAAGCGCCATGGCCAGTCGCTTTGAGGCGATTGAGGATTATTATGGCAACCGAGACAGAGCACAATCCTCTGAGCCCGGCAGCTATCGCCCCTTAAAGCCCGATGCGCTGTATCTGACGGAAGCCCAATGGACTGACACGCTGGCACACATGCCCGTGCATCTGGCCACGCCCTTTCATGAGCCGCCTTCGAACAATGTGATTGAATTTGGCATTGATGGCCCCCGCGATTTTGCGCCGGAACGGACCAAGGGCGACAATGTCTACGATGCGCTCGCGGGCCACGCGGCTGGCTTGGCGCATAATGACCGGGGCATGATCCTCGCTTGTTATTCGCGCGGGTCGCGGGAGCGGCTGACGGGCCTGTTGGCAGATCATGGTATGGCCCAAGCGGTTCAGATTGATAGCTGGCAGGAAGCCCAAGGCTATATTGGCGCACCGCGCACCAAGAAAAATGACATTCGCATTGCGCTGGTGGTTGTCCCGCTGGAGCACGGCTTTACCACGCCCAATCTGGCACTCTTAACGGAGCAGGATGTGCTGGGCGATCGGCTGGTGCGTCGCGCCAAGCGCAAGAAATCTGCCGATGCCTTCATGGCAGAGCTGGCCACGCTCTCGCCCGGTGATCTGGTCGTCCATGTCGAACACGGCATTGGCCGCTATGAGGGGCTGACGCAGATCCCCGTCTCCCAAGCGCCGCATGATTGCGTCGCGCTGAGCTATGCGGGCGGTGATAAGCTTTACGTTCCGGTTGAGAATATCGACGTTCTGTCGCGCTATGGCAGCGAAAGCGAAGGCGTGGCGCTCGACCGGCTGGGTGGCGAAGCGTGGCAACGCCGCCGCGCCAAAATGCGCGAGCGCATTCGCGAAATTGCAGGCGAACTTATTGCCACCGCGGCAAAACGCGCCCTGCGCCCCGGCGAAATTGCCGAAGCAGACCCGAGCGCCTACCCCGCCTTTGTCAATCGTTTCCCCTATCAAGAAACTGATGATCAAGAGCGGGCGATTGGCGATGTGATTGAGGATTTGGCCGCAGGCAAGCCGATGGACCGGCTGATTGTCGGCGATGTTGGCTTTGGCAAAACCGAAGTCGCTTTGCGTGCCGCCTTCATTGCCGCCCTGTCGGGCCTGCAAGTGGCCTTGGTCTGCCCCACAACGCTGCTTGCGCGCCAGCATTTCCAGAATTTTGTGGAGCGGTTTCAGGGCTTCCCGCTGCAAATCGGCCGATTATCGCGCCTTGTGCCTGCTGCCGAAGCAAAAACGACGCGTGAGGGCCTTGCGGATGGCAGCATAGATATTGTCATTGGCACCCACGCCATCCTGTCCAAAGGCGTTGAGTTCAAAAAACTTGGCCTTGTGATTGTTGATGAAGAACAGCGTTTTGGCGTTGTCCATAAGGAGAAGCTGAAAGCCCTAAAGGCGGATGTCCATGTGCTAACGCTCACGGCCACGCCCATTCCGCGCACGCTGCAAATGGCGATGTCTGGCCTGCGTGAACTTTCAGTTATTCAGACCCCGCCCGTCGATCGACTGGCTGTGCGCACCTATGTCATGCCATGGGACAAGGTGGTGATGCGTGAAGCCCTGCTGCGCGAACATTATCGCGGCGGACAGAGCTTCTTTGTTACCCCACGCATTTCGGACCTACCTGATATTGAAGAATTCCTCCGCGCCGAAGTGCCCGAGGTAAAATATGTCATCGCGCATGGGCAAATGGCGCCGGGTGATGTGGAAGAGCGGATGTCCGCCTTTTACGACAAGAAATATGATGTGCTCGTGTCGACCACGATCATTGAAAGCGGCATTGATATTCCCAGCGCCAATACGCTGATCATCAACCGGGCGGATCGCTTTGGCCTTGCCCAGCTCTATCAGCTGCGTGGCCGCGTGGGACGCGCCAAAACCCGCGCTTACGCTTATTTGACGACGGCCCCCAACCGCCTGCTGACGGATGCCGCCGAAAAGCGGCTCAAAGTATTGTCCGACTTGGATAGCCTGGGGGCTGGCTTCCAATTGGCGAGCCATGACCTTGATATTCGGGGTGCCGGCAATCTGCTGGGCGATGAACAATCGGGCCATATCCGCGAAGTGGGCTTTGAACTCTATCAATCGATGCTCGAAGAAGCGATTCTGGACGCTAAGGCCGGCGGCCTGCGCGAAGAAAATCTGCGCGATTTGTCACCTCAGATCACGGTCGATGCGCCCGTGCTGATCCCCGAAGACTATGTGCCAGACCTTGATTTGCGCATGGGGCTTTATCGCCGCCTCAATGATCTGCACGCTGTTGGCGAGATCGAGGCTTTTGGCGCGGAAATGATTGATCGCTTTGGCCCCCTGCCCGAACCAACGGAAAATCTCCTGACGCTCATTCAAATCAAGCTCAATGCGCGCGCAGCCCATATTGCAAAAATGGATGTCGGCCCACGTGGTGCGCTGGTCTCTTTCTGGAATGATAACTTCCCGAAGCCTGAAGGGCTGCTCGCTTATGTCGCGCGCTTGGGGGAAACGGCGAAATTGCGGCCCGATATGAAACTGAGCATCACGCGTGCTTGGAATGATCCCAAGGCACGGCTGAACGGGATTTTGCAACTGTCACGCGGGCTGGCGAAGGTTGCGAGCTAAACGCCCGCAAAGCGGCGGCGCAATAAAGGTTTGGTGAGCAACAATCCGGCAAAAAAACCGCCAATATGCGCAGCAATGGCAATGCTATAGCCAGACGCCGCGCCGGCAAAGCCAATCATCCATTGCACGCCCGTCCAGCCCGCCGCCAGCCACAAGGCCCGCACCCATTCTGCTGGAATTGGCCCAAAAGCCCGTGCCTCGCTTTGGCTGAACATCATCGCATAAGCGCCAAGAATGGCTGAAATAGCGCCGCTGGCACCAATCATGGGCTGGTCTTGCCCGATATTCACCAGCAAATGCGTAGCGGCGGACGCATAGGCCCCAACGACATACAAGATGATGACGCCCCACGCCCCCAACACTCGTTCCACAATGCGACCGCAATACCAAAAGGTAATCAGGTTCATCGCCAAATGCAGCAAATCGCCGTGCACCAAAGTGGCAGACAAAGGCGTTAAAAACCGAGGAATAAAATCAAGCCCGGGCACCTCTGCTGCAAAGCGCGCCGGAACGAAGCCCGCCGTCATGGCGACGGGCTCTAAAGGCATAAACAGATATTGAATGCCCCAAGCCAGAGCCGTGATGATCGCAACACTTCGCGTCACATGGCCAGAGGCCGAGGCGCGCATGCTTAGATGAACTCGACCTTGGCGACCTGATAATATTTATCACCCGAAGGCACGGTCACTTCGATTTCATCATCGACATTGCGGCCAATGAGCGCCTTGCCAAGCGGTGAATTATAAGAAATTCGACCGGCTTTTGCGTCCGCTTCCACCTGACCGACGATCTGATAACGGACTTCCTTATCATCCTCATCAAGCAGCGTGACTGTCGCGCCAAACATCACCTTGTCGCCAGACAGTGTCTTGGGATCAATGATTTGGGCACGGGCCAATTGATCCTCGATATGTGCAATCGTGGCCTCTACCTGCCCCTGCCGCTCTTTAGCGGCATGATATTCCGCATTTTCCGACAGATCGCCATGGGCGCGCGCTTCTTCAATCGCGTCCACAATCAAGGGACGCTCTTCCTTCAAGCGCTGCAATTCAGCTTCCAGCTTGCGGAAGCCTTCTTCGAGCATCGGAACCTTGTCAGTCGAAGCCATGTGGCCTGTCCTTTACCTGTCAGCGTCAAAAACGTTACCCCGGCGGCCCCAATTAGGAAAGCCACCCGCACACTCATCTAGGATGGGGGGTCTATCGTGCGTTGGATGAATGATAAGACTGCAACGGCCGGACTTCAAGATTTCTATCTCGCAGCGCAGCAATTGCCTGTGCAGCAGCCACTGATCCCGTTGCTGTTGTGAAATAGGGAACCTTGCCCATCAGCGCTGATCGGCGAATATCTTCGGAGTCCTTCAGGCTCTGCCAGCCTTCGGTTGTGTTAAAGATCAACGCAATTTCGCCATCCTTAATCTTATCGACAATATGCGGCCGGCCTTGGGCGACCTTATTGACGCGCTCTACGGCAATCCCCTCACCCGCCAGATAATCCGCGGTGCCGCTGGTGGCGCAAATCGCAAAGCCCAAATCTTGCGCCTGCCGAACTGCGGGCAAGATGATGTGCTTATCACTGTCCTTTACGGAGACGAACAGCTTGCCAGATTGAGGCAAAATGACGCCGCCGCCCAACTGCGCCTTGGCAAAGGCCGTCGCAAAGTCCTGATCGATGCCCATGACTTCGCCAGTCGACTTCATTTCGGGCGACAAGACAGGATCAACGCCCGGGAAACGCGCGAACGGGAAGACGGCTTCCTTAACAGCGATATAATTCACATCCAGATTGATTGGCGGCAGATTTTTGAGCTTTTCGCCCGCCATCACCCGCGCTGCAATCTTGGCAATGGGTGCGCCAATGGCTTTTGCAACAAAGGGCACCGTGCGGCTGGCGCGTGGATTGACCTCAATCAGATAGACGGCACCATCCTTCACAGCGAATTGCACGTTCATCAGGCCACGCACCTTCAGCGCACGCGCCAAAGCCTCGGCCTGACGGCGGATTTCGTCCACAACATCCTTGGGCAAGCTGTAGGGCG
>RFZB01000109.1 GCA_009920915.1 Sphingomonadaceae bacterium
GTGATCCGCGAACACCCCGTCATGCTCAACCGCGCGCCGACGCTGCACCGTTTGGGCATTCAGGCGTTTGAACCCGTTCTGATCGAAGGCAAGGCAATCCAGCTTCACCCGCTGGTCTGTTCGGCCTTTAACGCCGACTTTGACGGCGACCAGATGGCTGTGCACGTTCCGCTTTCGCTCGAAGCGCAGCTGGAAGCGCGCGTCTTGATGATGTCGACCAACAACATCCTGTCGCCTGCCAATGGTAAGCCGATCATCGTTCCGTCGCAGGACATGGTCTTGGGCCTTTATTATCTTTCGATGATGAAGGAAGGCGAGCCGGGCGAGGGCATGCTGATTGCCAATATTGATGAAGTGCATCAGGCCCTGTTTGCTGGTGCTGTGACATTACACACCAAGATTACGGCGCGCGTTCCGCAGACTGATGAAGATGGCAACACCATCATGAAGCGGTTTGAAACGACGCCTGGCCGTATGCTGCTGGGCGAATGTCTGCCGAAGAGCCACAAGGTGCCCTTCGACACGGTCAACCGCTTGCTGACCAAGAAGGAAATTGGCGACGTTATTGACGTTGTCTATCGCCACACGGGCCAGAAAGAGACAGTGTTGTTTGCTGATGCGATCATGTCGCTTGGCTTCCGTCACGCCTGTAACGCTGGCATTTCCTTCGGTAAGGATGACATGGTCATCCCGGCCGCCAAGGATAAGCTGGTGGAAGAAACGCGCGTTCTGGTGCGTGACTTTGAACAGCAATATCAGGACGGTCTGATCACCCAGCAGGAAAAGTACAACAAGGTGATTGACGCCTGGAGCCGTTGCGGTGACCAAGTGGCTGCTGAAATGATGAAGGAAATCCAAGCCGTTAAAAAGGGCGAGGATGGCCGTGAACTGCCGACCAATGCGATTTACATGATGGCCCATTCCGGGGCGCGTGGTTCGCAGGCGCAGATCAAGCAGTTGGCCGGTATGCGTGGCCTGATGGCCAAGCCGTCAGGCGAAATCATTGAAACGCCGATCATTTCGAACTTCAAGGAAGGTCTGACTGTTCTTGAATATTTCAACTCCACCCACGGCGCCCGTAAGGGTCTGGCGGATACGGCGTTGAAGACCGCAAACTCGGGGTATCTGACTCGCCGTCTGGTTGACGTGTCGCAGGATTGCACCGTGATCGAGGAAGATTGCGGCACCGAACGCGCGCTGGAAATGAAGGCGATTGTGCAGGGCGGTTCCGTCATCGCGTCGCTTGCTGAGCGTATTCTGGGCCGTACAGTTGCGGAAGACATTGTTGATCCCAAGACCAAGGAAACCATCATTGCATCCGGCACGCTGCTGGATGAACCGATGGTTGCCCGCATCGAAGAGATTGGCATTCAGGCCGTTCGTATCCGTTCGCCGCTGATCTGCGAAACCCGCATGGGCGTTTGCGGCAAATGCTATGGCCGTGATCTTGCGCGCGGCACGCCCGTGAACATCGGTGAAGCTGTGGGCGTTATCGCCGCTCAGTCAATTGGTGAACCGGGCACGCAGCTGACGATGCGGACCTTCCACATTGGCGGTGCCGCGCAGCTGAACGAACAGTCGCATTTGGAAGCCGCTGTGGACGGTAAGGTCGTCTATCGCGAACTGCGCACAATTGTGGACAAGAATGGCCGTAACGTCGTTCTGTCGCGCAATGGCGAGATCGCCGTGCTGGACGCCGATGGCCGTGAACGTGCGGCAGACCGTCTGCCCTATGGTTCCTATGTGCTGTTTGCCGATGGCGCAGAGGTGAAGAAGGGCGCACGCATCGCGGAATGGGATCCGTTCACCATGCCGGTGATTACGGAAATTCCGGGCACGGTGAAGTATCAGGATCTGGTCGAAGGCCAGACGCTGGTGGAACAGACGGACGAAGCCACGGGTATCGCCCAGAAGGTTGTGACGGAATTCCGTCCTGGCCGTTCGAAGATCGATCTTCGTCCGCGTCTGACCTTGCTGGACGGCGAGTCTGGCGAGGCTGGCCGCTATATGCTTGCCGTGGGCGCGATGCTCTCGGTTGAAGATGGCGCTCAGGTGCAAGCGGGTGACGTGCTGGCGCGTGTCACGCGTGAAGCCGCCAAAACTCGTGACATCACCGGCGGTCTGCCGCGCGTTGCCGAATTGTTTGAAGCCCGCAAGCCCAAGGACGCCGCGATTATCGCGCCCGTCTCTGGCCGTGTGGTCTTTGGCAAGGATTATAAGGCCAAGCGCAAGATTGGCATTCAGCCCGAGGATGGTGATCTGGTCGAATTCTTGGTTGCCAAGTCCAAGGTGATTGACGTGCAGGAAGGCGATTTGGTCAAGCGCGGTGACGTGCTGGTGGCTGGTTCGCTGGATCCGCATGACATTCTGGAAGCCCTGGGTATTGAGCCGCTGGCTGAATATCTGGTTGCGGAAATCCAAGAAGTCTATCGCTTGCAGGGCGTGAAGATCAACGACAAGCACATCGAAACGATTGTTCGTCAGATGCTGCAAAAGGTTGAAATCACGCACGCTGGTGACACCACCCTGCTGCCGGGCGAAGAAGTTGATTACGAGGAAATGCTCGAAATCAATGCCAAGGCAGAAGCCAATGGCGGCGCGTCCTTCCAAGAAACCACCCGCGTGCTCACGCAGGCGGCCGTGGAAGGCAAGAAGGACACGCTGATGGGCCTGAAGGAAAACGTCATCGTGGGTCGTCTGATCCCCGCTGGTACGGGTGCAGGCATGAACCGCCTGCGCGTGGCGGCATCCAGCCGCGATGCCGCTTTGCGCGTGCAGCAGCGCGCTTGGCAGGACAGCATCATCGCGCCGCGCACGGCTGCCGAAGAACACGCGGCTGAGCTGCGTCAGCCCGTGGAAGCCGATACTGGGGATGATCCTCTGGGTGCGGTGGTCCACACGCCGGAAACAGTGGAGGACATGGGCGAAGAATAAAATCTTTGCCTCTGGCCTAACCAACATAGAAAACCCCGCTGGGTCGCCAGCGGGGTTTTTTACTGCCTAAAGCGAGCGAACCGGTAGAGCCCGGCCCGTCAGGCGCGCTAAGGAAAAGGGGAGGGTCCTTTGGCCGCCTATGGATTAGGCGGCCTGAGCCTGTTCTTCGGGATCACGCAGGACATAGCCACGACCCCAGACCGTCTCGATATAATTGTCTCCCTCGCAGGCCAGCGAGAGCTTTTTGCGTAGCTTGCAAATGAAGACGTCGATAATTTTCAATTCAGGCTCATCCATGCCGCCATAAAGATGGTTCAGGAACATTTCCTTGGTCAGCGTGGTGCCTTTGCGAAGTGAGAGCAGCTCAAGCATCGTATATTCTTTGCCCGTCAGGTGAACGCGCATGCCATCCACCTCCACAGTCTTGGCATCCAAATTGACCAACAGCTTGCCCGTGCGGATAACCGACTGGCTATGGCCCTTGGACCGGCGGACCACCGCATGAATACGGGCGACCAGTTCTTCACGATGGAAAGGCTTGGTCACATAATCATCGGCGCCAATGCCAAAGCTACGGATCTTGGAGTCTATTTCGCCAATGCCCGACAGGATCATGACGGGTGTTTGTACCTTGGCGTTGCGCAGCTTTTTCAGCACATCATAGCCGTGCATGTCCGGCAGGTTTAGGTCGAGGCAAATAATGTCATAATCATAGAGTTTGCCGAGGTCTAAACCCTCTTCACCCATATCCGTTGTGTAGACGTTAAAGCCCTCATTTGAGAGCATAAGTTCAATGGCCTTCGCCGTTGTTGGTTCATCTTCAATCAGCAATACGCGCATAGGGTATCCCCTTTACTTCACTCGATATAACCGAAATGGCAGTAAGCTCATCGGCTCTTATTAACCAAAAAATGGATGAAGGGGAAAGGTTAATATGACGTTAAACTGGGAAAAATAAGGATTTTTGCGAATTGCGAGCGAGGTTCGACCAAGTCTGTTTTTATTATCAATGCTTTGCTTAATAAAACCAGTCTGGCAATATATGAAGATCGCGTTAATTGAAAACGCTAATGGGCTGTAATTTTCTTTGCGCGGGCGTGCGGGTGATGCCGTTTGAGCCCGTTAGCCACTACGGACTGCAGGCGACGCTTCATTCATTAGCGTCTTCTCAGCCTAGACCTAGGCCTTGGCAAGCAGCGGCGTGAGATACCGGCCTGTATAGCTGGCTTCTGCCTTTGCAATGACCTCTGGCGGGCCTTCGGCGATGATCTCGCCCCCTTTGACACCGCCTTCCGGCCCCAGATCAATAATCCAGTCCGCCGTTTTGATGACATCCAGATTATGCTCAATCACGACCACGCTATTCCCTTGTTCGACAAGGGCGTGGAGCACCTCAAGCAATTTGCGGACATCTTCAAAATGCAGGCCCGTTGTGGGCTCATCGAGAATGTAGAGGGTATTGCCCGTCGCGCGGCGGCTGAGTTCTTTAGCCAGCTTTACACGCTGCGCCTCGCCCCCGGAAAGCGTGGTCGCCTGTTGGCCGACTTTCACATAGCCCAAGCCGACTTCTGCGAGCATAGCCATTTTGTCCCTAATGGGTGGCACGGCCTTGAAGAACTCCACGGCATCCTCAACGGTCATATCAAGCACATCAGCAATCGACTTGCCCTTGAACTTCACGTCGAGCGTTTCGCGATTATAGCGCGCGCCTTTGCATTCCTCGCATGTGACATACACGTCCGGCAGGAAGTGCATTTCAATCTTGATCACCCCGTCGCCTTGGCATGCTTCACAGCGCCCGCCTTTGACGTTGAAGGAGAAGCGACCCGGCTTATAGCCGCGCGCCTGCGCCTCGGGCAGACCGGCAAACCAATCACGGATATTGGTGAAGGCGCCAGTGTATGTTGCTGGGTTGGAACGCGGCGTGCGGCCAATGGGCGATTGGTCAATATCAATCACCTTATCGAGGAACTGCAGCCCCTCAATCTTGTCATGCTTGCCTGCGACAACACGCGCGCCGTTTAATTGGCGTGCGGCAGCGGCATAAAGCGTATCAATGGTAAAGCTCGACTTGCCAGAGCCGGAAACGCCCGTGATGCAAGTGAATGTGCCAAGCGGAATGGAGGCGGAGACATTGCGGAGATTATTCTCGCGCGCACCTTTCACTGTCAGTTTCTTGCCATTGCCTTTGCGGCGCTTGGCGGGAACCTCAATCTGGCGACGCCCTGTCAGATAATCGCCAGTTAGGCTACCCTCACTGGCTTCAATATCTGCAAGCGTGCCTTGCGCGACGATTGTGCCGCCATGCACGCCCGCACCGGGCCCCATATCAATGATATAATCGGCCTGACGAATGGCATCCTCATCATGTTCGACAACAATGACCGTGTTGCCCAAATCGCGCAGCCGCTGGAGCGTGGCGAGGAGCATATCATTATCGCGCTGATGGAGGCCAATGCTGGGCTCATCCAGCACATAAAGCACGCCCGACAGGCCAGAGCCAATTTGCGAGGCGAGGCGGATACGCTGGCTTTCCCCGCCGGATAAGGTGCCCGAGGTGCGGTTGAGGTTGAGATAATCCAGCCCCACATTGTTGAGAAAGCCCAGCCTTTCATTAATTTCTTTCAGAATGGCTTTGGCAATTTGCTGATGTTGTGGGCTCAACTTTGCCTCAAGCGCACCAAACCAATCGACAGCATCGACAACGGACAGCTGGGTAGCGGCGCTGATCGTACTGTCGGCAATCTTCACGCACAGCGCCTCAGGCTTTAGGCGGGCACCGCCGCAGCTCTCGCAGGGAGCGGCACTTTGATACTTGGCCAGCTCCTCGCGCATCCACGCGCTTTCGGTTTGCAGCAACCGGCGGTTGAGATTGCCAATCACACCATGAAAATGCTTGTGCACATCATAGGTTTTGCGGCCATCCTGAAAGGTGAGCCGGATGATCTCAGCGCCCGCACCATTCAGCAGAATATCCCGAACTTCCGCGCTTAGCTCATTCCACGGCGTATCAAGACTAAACTCAAAATGCCGGGCGACTGAGGCCAGAACCTGCATATAATAGGGGCTTGGCGGGTTGGACTTTGCCCAAGGCACAATGGCGCCGGCCTTGATTGACAGGCCTTCATTGGGCACAATCAGGTCTGGGTCAAAATACAGCTTTTCGCCCAAGCCATCGCAGGTGGGGCAGGCGCCCTGTGGTGCGTTGAACGAGAACAGCCGGGGTTCAATTTCCGCAATTGTAAAGCCCGAGACCGGGCAGGCGAATTTTTCTGAAAAGACAATGCGGCCCGGTGGGGCATGATC
>RFZB01000110.1 GCA_009920915.1 Sphingomonadaceae bacterium
AGCCGCTTTTTGCGGCTGGATTTGTGGCGAGCATTGCCGGGCTGTTGAGTGTGTTGAGCTTGTTGGGTGCGGGCCTGACGCGGTTGGCTGCGCGCGTGCCGCGCCCCCGTGCGCCGCTGTTGCGGCTGGCGCTCACCAACCTCCATCGTCCCGGCGCACAGACGGGCCGATTGGTTGTGGCACTTGGCCTTGGCCTCACTTTGTTTTCGACGCTGGCGGTCATCCAGACCAGCTTGAACCGCCAGATTGAAACGACCATTCCCAAACGCGCGCCCAGCTTTTTCGCGCTGGATATTCCCAAAGAAGATCGGGATCGGTTTACCCAGCTCGTCCGTGCGCAGGCGCCCGACGCCGATATTCAAATGGTCCCCTCGTTACGCGGGCCAGTTGTGGCGGTGGCTGGCAAGCGGGTTGCCGATATGAAGGACATTCCCGAAGAGGCGTGGTTCCTGCGCGGCGACCGAGGCCTGACATTTGCGCAAGATGTGCCGCCCGGCAGCCAGATCACCGCGGGGACATGGTGGCCCAAAGACTATCAAGGCTCGCCGCTTGTGTCGATTGATGAGCGCGCGGCCAAGGCTGCTGGCTTGAAACTTGGCGATATGCTGGTTGTGTCCATCTTGGGCGTGGAATTGGAAGCGCGGATTGCGTCGTTCCGCCAGATTAACTGGGACACATTGGGCTTTAACTATGTGCTGGTGTTCAACCCAGCAGCGCTGGAGCCTGCCCCCTATACCCTGGCCGCCACCTTGGCCGTGCCGCCCCGTGCAGAGCCTGCGGTCAACCGCGTCGTCGCAGCCAATTTCCCCTCGGCCACTATGGTGCGCGTGAAGGATGTCATTACCGACGTTAGCAAGTTGTTGAACCAATTGGCGCTGGCGATTGGCGCGGCCGGGTCCATCGCTGTGCTGGCCGGCATTGCAGTGCTGGTGGGCGCAGTGGCGGCGGCCCGTCGGACGCGCAGCTATGATGCAGTGTTGCTGAAATTGCTGGGGGCCACGCGCGGCCAAATATTATGGCTTCAGGCCTTGGAATATGCGTTTATTGCGCTTGTCCTTTCTGGGCTGGCGTTGCTGTTGGGCAGTGCGGCAGGCTGGTTTGTCAGCACGCGTATTTTCCAACTGGGCTTTACGCCCGATTGGGGCCAAGTGTTGGCGACCATTGCTTTGGGCGGATTTGGCACGCTGATTTTGGGTCTGGTTGGCAGTCTGCCTGTGTTGCGGGCCCGCCCTGCGGCAGCCTTGCGGACGCTTTAATCCCGCCTCTCGGGCCGGGCGGTGACACTCTTTCGCCACAGAAAGTGGCTATTTGCGTTCGCCTAGGCGGATTTCGCTTCCAGAAAGCCGAGATTCACGTTAGATCGACGCCGGTTTTGCGACCAGATATGGAGACTTGCTTATCCCACCGATGACACCCCGGCGCCCTATGGGCCCTGGCCCCGCGCCGATGAATGGCCCCCGTTTCAACCAGTTCATCACGTCACCCAAGGTGCGCGTGATTGATGAAAATGGTGAAAATCTGGGGGTGATGTACACCCGTGAAGCGATTGATCAGGCAGCAGAGGTCGGGCTCGACCTTGTCGAGATCTCGCCCAATGCGGACCCGCCCGTCGCGAAATTTCTCGATATCGGCAAATTCAAATATGAGGCCCAGAAAAAGGCCAATGCCGCGCGCAAATCACAAAAGACGCAAGAGATCAAAGAGATCAAAATGCGTCCCAACATCGATGATCATGATTATGATGTGAAGATGCGCTCGATCCAAAAATTCATTGGCGAAGGCGATAAGGTGAAAGTCACCTTGCGCTTCCGCGGGCGTGAATTGGCGCATGGCCAATTGGGCATGAAGCTGTTGCAGCGTGTGCAGGAAGACATGGCCGAAGAAGCCAAGGTCGAACAATATCCGCGCATGGAAGGCCGCCAAATGCTGATGGTGTTGGCGCCCAAATAAGGCTTTTTTAGCCAATCCATTGCAATGAAACGAAAAACGGCCCGTGCTTTCGGGCCGTTTTTTGTGCGCACAAAAATTTATGCTGCACTGCACGATGTTGCAAAAACGTCGCAACAATTTCGGAAAATTTATCCTGTCCTTTGGTTCCTCTGGAACCGGGAATCGCGGGCTACTAGCTAGGCGGCACAAGCCAAAAAAATATCACCAACCCCTTAATGAGGATGTCGTGTATGACTCGTACTCTGCTTCTTGCGTCGGCTGCTCTCGCCGCGCTTACCACCCCCGTTTACGCGCAGACTGCCCCGCAGGACGCTGGTATTGAAGAAGGTGAAATCATCGTCACCGCAACCCGGCGTGATCAGCAATTGTCAGATGTGCCGCTGGCTGTGTCAGCGGTGACGGCTGAGACGCTGGCCCGCTCAGGCGCGTCCGACATTCGTCAGCTCAACCAGCTGTCGCCTTCGCTGCTCGTTTCCTCCACCTCGTCGGAAGCGGCAGGCGGCGGTGCCCGTATTCGCGGCATTGGCACGGTGGGGGATAACCCCGGCCTCGAAAGCTCTGTCGCGACCTTTGTTGATGGCGTGTACCGCAACCGCGCGGGCGTGGGCCTGACCGAATTGGGCGCGATTGACCGCATCGAAGTGCTGCGTGGCCCGCAAGGCACGCTGTTTGGCCGCAACGCCTCGGCAGGTCTTATTCACGTCATCACAGCCGCGCCCTCGTCTGAAACGGGCGGGTCGCTTGAAGCCAGCTATGGCAATTACAATGCGGTCCGCATGGTCGGCGGCATCACGGGCGCCGTGACCGATACGGTCTCCGCGCGCTTTGACGGCGTCTATTCCAACCGCGATGGATTTTTGAAGGATGTTGTCTCGGGCCGCGGCGTCAACAACCGCAACCGCTATATGCTGCGCGGTCAGTTGAAGTTTGAGCCGTCGAGCGATCTTTCGATTCGCCTCATTGCAGATTATTCAGACCGCTCGGAAGAATGCTGTGCTGCGCCCTATAATCCCGCCTCGCTGGTGACAGCGGGGGCCAATGGCACGTTTAATCGCAGCGCCAACCCCATTGCCGCGCTGGAACGGTCTTTGGGCGGTATCCTCAATGACAATCCCTATACCCGCCGTGTCTCGATCACGCCGGGCCAGTCCTATCGCGGTAATGTGCGCGACTGGGGCCTGTCAGGTGAAATCAATTATGATCTGGGCGGCGCCAAGCTGACCTCAATCACGGCCTATCGCGATTGGCACTGGCTGCGCGGGCAAGATGCCGACTTTAACAATCTCGACATTCTGAACCGTAAAGATGATGGCACGGCCACGCAAAGCTTTAAGACATTCACCCAGGAATTGCGCTTGCAGGGCAATGCCTTGGATGATCGGCTTGACTGGTTGGTGGGCAGCTATTTCGCCAACGAAATCCTGACGTTGAATGACAATCTGGCCTATGGGGCGGATTATACGCGCTACGCCGATGCTCTGACGCGCCTCTCTTCGCCCACCTTCCCGGGCTATGCAGTCGTTGGCGGGGCCCTAAACCCAACCGCACCCTTGTCGCTAAACGGCGTGCAGGTGACGGATAAGTATAAGCAGACCAGCCGCAACTACGCTGTCTTCACGCACAATACCGTCAAGGTCACCGACGCGCTCTCGCTGACGGTCGGCTTGCGCTACACCAATGAGCAGAAGACGCTCGATTCAAGCTTTGCTGATAACAACCTGATGTGCCGCACGCTCTCTGCCTTGCCGACGGCGCATCCGCTCTATGGCACGGGCCAGCTGGCGTGCGTCATTCCGTCGATCCCGGGCGGCAGCTTCACGCAAAATGGCGCGAAGAAGAAGGAAGACAAGTTCACGGGCACAGCTGTTCTCAGCTATAAGCCCACGGACGATGTGCTGACCTATGCCAGCTTCTCACGCGGGTATAAGGCCGGCGGTTTCAATCTAGATCGCAACAGCCTGTATCGTTTGGGCCGCACTGCCAATGCCAATGGCAATCGCGCGATTGACGCCAGTGTGCTGAATACAGCGGCGCTGCAGTTTAAGCCCGAAACGGTCGATGCCTATGAATTTGGTATCAAATATGATGGCCGCGGCATCGATGTGAATCTGGCGGGCTTTTATCAGAGCTTCCAGAACTTCCAGTTGAACACCTTTAATGGCGTCAACTTCGTGGTTGAAAATGTGCAGGGCTGCTCTGCGCTGGCGGGCGGCGATGCCTCTGACACCGATCAGATTGCGGGCAACAGCGCCTGCACCGGCAAGCAAAAGAGCGGTGTGACCTCCAAGGGGATTGAGCTGGAAGCATTTTTGCGTCCGGCGCGTGACCTGACGCTGAACCTTGGCTTTACCTATGCCGATACGCGCTATGCCGATAATCTGATTGGCAATACAACGCTGACCAACACCACGGGTTCGCTGTCACCGGCCTTCTTCCAATTGCCGGGTGCACGCCTGTCCAACTCAGCCAAATATGTGACGACGGGTGCTGTCAGCTGGACGCCGGACATTGGCACCAGTGGCCTCAAGGGTCTGGTCTATGTTGATTTCCGCTACACCAGCGATTTGAACACCGGCTCTGATCTGGACTTTGAAAAGGCGCAGGACGGCTATGGTCTGGTCAATGCGCGCATTGGCCTAAGCCAAGCGGACAAGGGCTGGTCCATCGAAGCCTGGGCGCAGAACCTGTTCAACGTGAACTATCAGCAGATCGCGTTTGACGTGCCGTTGCAGGGCAGTGGCGCCACCAACGCCGTCCGTCAGGGTGTGGCGACGTCGTCGACCCAGTTGTACGGCCTGTTCCTTGGGGAACCGCGCACCTATGGCGTGACCGTGCGTCGCCGCTTCTAATCCAGCGATTAGGTGGTAAAAAAAGGCCCGCTCCAGCCTGGCTGGGGCGGGCTTTTTGTGCGCTATGATCGCTGCGGGTTTAGCGCCGCCGTGCGGCAAAGCGGGCCGCCGTCAGCATATCTGCCTCGGCCAGAATATCGCCGGCAGTGCCAGAGCGTTTAAGCGCGCGTTCTGCCTCTAATAATCGGTCGGCCAAGGCTGCCAATTGCTCGGACGACCAGCGGCCCGCTTGATCAGTCACGGCTGGCTTTTCCTTAAAGAAAATCGCTTTGCCGCGGGCTTCCACGGCAGCTGCGGGGGAAAGCCCCCCCTCAATATCGCGTCGCAAGCCCGCCAATAAAGATACACGGCGGAACAGCGCGCGGAGCAGAGGAATACCCGCCAGCCCGCTTTGCTCAAGCCGGGCAATTTCACTGCCCAGACGTGCTGGCTGCCCGCCCATAACGGCATCAACCAGCCTGCCCAATTCCCCATCCGCGCTGGCCGCGCTCAACGCTTCAAAGGCCTCAGGCGTTACTTCAGCCGGGCGGTCCGGCGCTGCATCTAAATAGAGCGCCAGCTTTTCAATCTCTTGCGCCATGACGGACCGATCATTGCCGCAACTGGCCGCCAGCATCCGCGCAATATCACGCGGCAGGCGCAGGCCGGCTTCTTTTGCCAGCATATCGGCAATTTGTGCAGCATCGCGCGCATCGGGCACATAGCTAGGATGGGCAAGGGCCAGCTTATGCTCCGTCGCCAGCTTTACCAAAGGAGAGCTGGGCTTGAGCGCGCCGGCCAGCGCGACAACAGGATTGCCCGCTTGCTCTGCCTCTAACAGCCCGGCCACAGCATCGGCAATTTCATCGCCCGCTGGTTGGACACGCACCCAACGCGCGCCGCCAAATAAAGAGATGCTGGC
The DNA here is from genome assembly GCA_009920915.1 of Sphingomonadaceae bacterium. GTDB lineage: Bacteria > Pseudomonadota > Alphaproteobacteria > Sphingomonadales > Sphingomonadaceae > Aquisediminimonas. The sequence goes on from RFZB01000110.1 coordinate 5,701, forward strand.
GGCCTCATCCAGCAGGCGTGCCGGATCGGCTTTTAGCGTTGGGCCATCTAAATCAATACGTTCTGCCTCGGCACCCAAGGCGCGTTCCAGCCGACGGGCCAAGGCAGCAGAGCCAGCCTCATCGGCGCCATAGAGCAAAAAGAAACGGACCTTGCCGTCTGCCGCCGCATCCAGCGCGCGGGCAATTTCATTTGCATTGGCCTTCACTGGCCCGGTTGGCTCCGTGCTTGCTGCGCCAACCGTGCAATGATTTGATCGGCAACGGTGCTGCTGAGATTTTCTAACGCCGTGCTTTCGGCGGCGACAGTTGCATATTCTGACGACACAACGTCAATGCCCGCATCCGAGCCAGCGGTTGCGTCTAAAATGATATTGCCACTGGCCACATCAATCAGCCGATAACGAGCCCGCAAGGTCCGCCGCGCGGTGGCCGCCTGGGGACTCCGCTTCTGCGCGCGCGACCCGGAACGGCGATCGAACACCGTGACCGCCATCGTCGTGCCCGAGGGCGCCGATGCGCGTCGGGTGATCGA
>RFZB01000012.1 GCA_009920915.1 Sphingomonadaceae bacterium
GCGTCATACGGGTAACCGTATCGAGGGTTCGAATCCCTCCGTCTCCGCCAGCAGCCCCTCTACCCCCTCTTTTCGCCCCGGGCTGCACAAGCCTGTTGGCTTCTGGGCGTCTGCCTGCAACTATGGGGGATGGATAATCTTGCACATAGCCTCGCTGGGGCAGCGCTGGCAGAGGCCGGTCTGAAGCATAAGACTGGCCTTGGCATGGCCACATTGATCATCGCCGCCAATTTGCCTGACATTGATGTATTGGGATTGCTGATTGGTGAGAATCTGGCGTGGCGTCGGGGTTGGACGCACGGCCCGCTGGCCATGCTGGTGCTGCCCCCGCTGCTGGTCGGTGCGATGATCCTCTTTGATCGCTGGCAAGCGCGCCGCGGGACCCGGCCGACTGGGCGCTTGCCCATTCATGCTGGGTGGCTGCTTGGTTTGGCCTATATTGGCTGGCTGTCCCACCCTGCGCTCGATTTTTTGAACACCTATGGCATTCGCCTGCTAATGCCTTTGTCTGACCAATGGTTTTACGGCGATACGCTGTTCATCATCGATATTTGGCTGTGGCTGGCGCTTGGGCTTGGCGTCTTTTGGTCGCGCCGCCGACAAAAGCAGGCCCAGCCCAATGCATATCAGCCTGCGCGGATCAGCCTTGCCCTAAGTATGGCCTATATTGGCGCGATGGGCGCCAGCAGCGTGATTGCCGAAGATATGACGCGCGCGACAGCTGACGCTGCAGGTCGTGGCCCTGTGACAGATGTGGTGGCAAGCCCAGTCCCGCTCAATCCGTTTCGACGCGACGTCGTGTTTGTTGCAAATGACAGCTATGGGCTGGGCGTTGTGACTTGGCTGCCGACGCCGCAGGTCACTTTAGAGAAAATGGCCGTCCCCACACAGATGGACAATCCGCTGGTCGCCAAAGCACGCGCCTCGAAAGAGGTGGCCGATTTTCTTTATTGGGCAAGGCTGCCTTATGCGCGCTTTGAGCAAACGCCCCAAGGCCAGCGCGTTGTTTTAACCGATGCGCGCTATAGCATAGGGGCGGTGCGCAACCCCTTTCTCATCTCTGTCACGTTACCGGATGACATGGCCGCCCATCAAGGCAAAGGCCCGTCGCAACGCCCATAGCCCCGTCACCAGCAACGTGCTGAGAGCAAAGAGATAAACAGGCCCGGCGGCCTTTTGGGGGCCATGAATTTGGTGGCTGGCGGTTTCAACCAGCAAAACCATAACCATGCCACAACAGGCGCCCCAGCCCGCCAAATGCCAAGGCACGGCCTTATCCGGCGTGCGCGTGGCGGCCCAGATCAGCAGCGCGGCCACGCCAATCTCATCAAAGGCCATCGGAAAGAAGCGGGTATCACCCCAAAAACGGGCGACTTCCCCCAAAATGAGCAGTGCCGCAACCGCACAAGACAACCCATTTAGCGCGCGCATGAGCACAGCCTTTCATCTTGCCCGAACATCTCGATGATTGAGGGGCTAAAGGCTGGTCGACCCGCTGACAAGGGAAAGACGCCGCAAGGTAGAGATGTGATGGACCAGCGCTCTCCAAGGCGGCTGGACATTGGCCTGATGCTTACACATAGTCTTGCCCAGCCCGGAAACCGGGCAAGAGAGAGGCAAAAGGCATGGCAACACGTGCAATCACCCCGATAGATGTCAGTGATTTGGCGCTCTACACTGAAGATCGGTGGCACGAACCCTTTGCCAAGCTGCGCGCCGAAATGCCCGTTAGCTGGCGCCCAGACAGCCCCTATGGGGGATATTGGTCCGTCGTCACGCATGACCTGGTGACGGAAGTTGAGCTGCACCCCGAGATTTTCTCATCCAGCTGGATCCATGGCAATATTACCATTGCCGACCCGGCCCCTGAGTCCAACCTTCAGAACTTTATCGCGCAAGACCCGCCCATTCACACTGCGCAGCGCAAGGTGATTGCGCCTGCCTTTAGCCCAAGCCAATTGGGGAAGTTGGAAGATCAAGTGCAGGCGCGGACACGGGCTTTGCTGGACACGCTGCCCATTGGCGAGACATTTGATTGGGTGGAGACGGTGTCCATTCCACTGACCATTGGTATGTTGTGCATCTTGTTTGATATGCCGTGGGAACAGCGCCACGACATTAAACGATGGTCCGATTGGGCCAGCAATATTGGCCCGGAAACACAAAACGAAGGCTATCGCGCTGCCTTTATGCAGCAGATGATGGAGATGCTGCAGCGCTTTGATGGCTTTATGGATGCGCGCCGCAATTTGCCGCCAAGCGACGATCTGTTGAGCCGGATGGTCCATTCAGACGCGATGGGCAATATGAGCCCGATTGAACGGCTGTCGAACATCGCGCTGTTGATTGTCGGCGGCAATGACACGACCCGCAATTCGATGAGTGCGCTGGTTGAGGCGTTTCAAAAATTTCCGGGCGAAGTGGATAAGCTGCGTGCAGACCCCAGCCTTGCGGCCAATGCGGCGCAAGAGATTATCCGCTGGCAATCCCCCGTCACGCATATGCGGCGCACGGCGGTTAGGGATACGGATCTGGGCGGGCAGAAAATTGCCAAAGGCGAAAAAGTCGTGATGTGGTATATTTCAGCCAACCGCGATGAGCGCGTCTTTCCGGATGCCAATCGTTTTGATGTCACCCGTGCCAATGCGCGCCGCCACATTGCCTTTGGCCATGGCATCCACCGCTGTGTGGGCGCGCGCCTTGCAGAAATTCAAGTTGGCACGCTGATTGAAGACATTGCCCAAAGGCGCCTTCAGATTGTGCCGCAAGCCGCGCCAACGCGGTTGGCCAGCCCCTTTCTGCATGGCTTTACCGCCATGCCCGTGCAGTTAAGGCAAGACTAAGCCTTGGCCTTACCCCACGCCTTTGAGATCAGTTCATCCGACAAAAGGACTGCGACGCAATGACCTACACTGTGTTTGGCGCGCTAGGCTCTCCCTATTCCATCAAATTGCGTGCCGTGCTGCGATACCGGCGATTGACCCATATTTGGGTGGATGGTGCCCCTGCGCGCGATGCTTTGACACAGGTCCGCGCACCCGTGATCCCCGTCTTACGGTATCCAGATGGCCATTATGATAACGATACGACACCGCTGATCTATGACCTCGAAGCCCGCCATGCTGAACGCGCGATTGTGCCCAGTGATCCGGCCCAAGCCTTTATTGCCCATCTTTTAGAAGATTTTGGCGATGAATGGCTCACCAAGGCAATGTTCGGTTATCGCTGGCTGGACGACATTGATCAGGTGCAAATGAGCCGCTGGCTGGCCTTTGATAATATGAAAGGCGGCGGTTTGGAGCGGAGCCAAGCTTTTGCCGCGCAATTCCGCGACCGCCAAGTGTCGCGCATGGCGCTGGTGGGCTGCACGCGCGAAAACTTCCCGCTGATTGAAGCCAGCACACGCGCGGTTCTGACCGCATTGGAAGCCCATGTTGTTGATCAGCATTGCTTATTTGGCACACGCCCAAGCTTGGCTGAATTTGGCCTTTATGGCCAGCTCTCGCAGCTCGGGACGGACCCAACCCCACAGGCCATGATGCGCGCCGACTATCCCTACACCTATCGCTGGTTGGCACATATCGATGATATGAGTGGGATTGAGGGAGAATGGGCCCCAGGGTTTGCGCCTGTGGTGCACGAGTTGGTCCGCATTGCAGGAGAGGTTTACGCCCCCTTTCTGCTGGCCAATGCAGCAGCAGCCGATGATGGCGCAAACACCTTCACCATGACGGCCATGGGCATGGCGTACAGCCAAGGCACGTTTAAATATCAGGTCAAATGCCTGCGGGAATTGCGCAGCCGATATGCGGCCCTGGCGCCTGACACGCGCGCCGCGTGTGATGCCGTGCTGACAGCGCCATGGCGCGCCCTGCTGACCCCTGAGAGCCCAGCGTTGTAATCACCCAATCGAGGGCAGCAGCTTGGTCGCCCTTAATCGCTTACGCGAATAACGGATTTGGCCAGTCCTGATCCTGACAGGGCAAAGCGCATGGCGTCTGCAAAATCGTCCAGTGCAAATTCACGGCCACTCGGCGGGCGCATCTCGCCCGCGGCGACCCACGCAAGCAGTTCGTCCAAATGGCGCATGGCCTGCGCATTTTGGTACAGAAGAAATTGCCGCACATCGACACCCACCAAAGACGCCCCCTTCATCAGCGACAAGTTAATGGGAAGCTTTGGAATTGGCCCGCCTGCAAACCCGACGACCAGATGCCGCCCGCCCCAATTGAGCGAGCGGAATGCCAGTTCAAACAACGGCCCCGAAACCGGGTCAAAAATAACGTCGACGCCTTTGCCGCCACAGATATGCTTCAACCTGTCACGCCAGCTATCTTCTTTGGTATCAAGCACCGCGTCCGCGCCAAGGTGAAGAGCAAAAGCCCGTTTTTCTTCCGTTGACGCAACGGCAATGACGTGCGCACCCAGCAATTTACCGACTTGAATCGCCGCACTGCCCACACCGCCTGCAGCACCAAATATGAGGAGATGTTCCCCAGCCTGGATTTGAGCGCGATCCCGCAGGCCGTGCAGGGCCGTCAAATAGTTGACGCGAAAGCCAGCCGCTTGCGCATCTGCCAGTTGGTCGGGAATGGCTGTGACCATTGGGTGCGGCACAGCGACATAGTCTGCCAGCCCGCCCCCAAAGCAATTGGCCATGACGCGATCGCCAATTTTTACAGACCGAACCTGTGCGCCAACAGCCTCAACCACGCCCGCAATTTCTTGTCCCGGGGTGAACGGCACCGGCGGCTTAACTTGATAGCCGCCAAGCGCGACCAGTGCGTCCACATAGCCCATGCCGCACATCTTGACGCGGATCAGGACGTCCTCATCCGACGGGGTTGGGCGGGGCGCCTCAACCAGCTGATAATCCTCGACACTGTCGATCTTTTGCGCTTGGACAAGTTTCAAGAACTTGGTTCCTTCTTCCGACACAGCCCAACCGATCAACTGCCGATATGGGCCAATGGTTAGCCCTGCAAAATCAGATCTGCGCCCTTTTCGCCAATCATGATTGCAGGTGCGTTCGTATTTCCAGACACCAGACGCGGCATGACAGAGGCATCCACCACGCGCAGGCCCTTGAGGCCATTGACGCGCAGAGAGGGATCCACAACAGCCGTTGCGTCTATCCCCATGCGGCAGGTGCCCACGGGGTGGTAGCCCGTATTGCCATAGGCTTTGGCATAGGCCACCAACTCGTCATCCGTTTGGCAGGCAGCGCCCGGCCAGGCTTCATACTCAACCAATGGCGCCAAGGATGGGCTGCGGACCAAGTCGCGCGCGATCTGCATTGCACGCACGGATAATCTTTGATCTTCGGGTGCATCCAGCCAGTTATGAACGATGTCCGGCACGTCCTTTGGATTGGGCGTGTTCAGCCGCACATGACCGCGAGATTCGGGGCGCAAAACATTTGGGCCAAGCGTTAGTCCGGGCCATGGCGACAGCGCAGACTTTTCTCCTGTCGCAGCTGCGTCCAAATCTCCTGTCACAGGCAGGCAGTGGAATTGAATATCTGGCCGATCCAGTGCGGCATCCGATTTCAAAAAGGCGCCCACTTGCGCTGCAGGAATGGTCATCGCGCCATCGCGCCGCGCCACATAGCGCAGCACATTCCATAACAGACGGCCGCCCGACAATTCTTGGTTATAGCTGTAGACACCGGCCCGCAGACGCCAGCTCATCGTCAAAATATAATGGTCCTGCAGGTTTCGGCCCACATCTGGGCTATTCTGCACCACGGGAATGCCCATGTCCTGCAAATGCGCCGCGGGGCCAATGCCTGACAGCAGCAAGAGCTTTGGACTATGATAAGCCCCTGCCGACAGGATAACTTCACGGCGCGCAGTGATGGTCTGCAGGCCCCGCGCGCTTTCAATCTCAACGCCTGTCGCGCGATGATCTTTCACAATAATGCCGCGACACTCTGCCCCCGTTAAAACAGTTAAGTTGGGCCGCTTTATCGCGGGACGCAAAAAGGCGTCTGCAGCCGAGCATCGGCGACCATCAGCCAGTGTTGTTTGATAATAAAAGGCACCAAATTGATCGGCGCCATTATAATCGTCTGACCGGGGCACCCCAATTTCTGCAAAGGCCGAAATAATGGCATCATTTGTGGGGTTGCGGTGGGACACTTCTTCGACCCGCAAAGGCCCTGCATCGCCACGCAACTCGGTTCCCCCGCCGGCATAGCTTTCACTTTTGCGGAAATAAGGCGCAACATCTGCCCAGCCCCAGCCAATGGCGCCCAAATTGCTCCAGCTATCATAATCCGCCTGTTGGCCCCGCACATAGAGCAAGCCATTGATATTTGAGGAACCGCCAAGGCCTTTCCCTCTGGGCAGCAACATCTTGCGCCCCTGAATAGACGGCTCAGCTGCCCCAAAATAATGCCATGAATGGCCCGGACCATTGGCTGTCACGCCAAATCCAGCCGGCATAGACAGCAGGAATGATTTGCCGTTGCCGCCAGCTTCGATCAGGATCACGCTATTGCGCGGGTCTGCCGACAGGCGATTGGCCAGAACACAGCCGGCCGAGCCGCCGCCAATAATCACAAAATCGGCTTCCACATCCCCCCCCTATCTGCGCTGAACGGGATCGCAAATACCCCTGGCACAATCGCGGATTTAGTTTCTCTTTCTTATACCCTGTGTTGATGTGCCAAGGGATAGCTTCTGTGCCCATTTTGAGCCGAGGCGATCATCGTCGCGCGGCTAGGCGCTGGCCCCCACGCCATAGGCATTTGCCAAGGCCAACAGCCGCTCGGCCTGTTTTAGATGCGGAATATCAACCATTTTGCCATCCAGCCCGATTGTCCCGGCACCGGGGGTCGCGGCAAAGGCCTCAATGATCCGACGGGCATGATCCATCTCTGCTACTGAGGGCAAAAAGGCCGCGTTGATGATGGCGACTTGCGCTGGGTGGATGGCCAAGCGGCCCGAAAAGCCCTCCGCACGCGCCGCCTGACACGCGGCACGCAACCCAGCCTCGTCGCGGAAATCAGCATGAAGCGTTTCAATTGCTTGCACGCCACTGGCATGCGCCGCCAATAAGCACAGCGCGCGTGCCATTTGGAACGTAAACATCCAATCCCCATTGGCCGCACGATTGCCACTGGCCGCAATCGCAGTTGCCAAATCCTCTGCGCCCCATGTGAGGCCTGCAAGACGCGACAGGCCTGCCCCTGCAAATTCGCCCAAGTGGAAGGGCGCGATAGCCGTTTCCGTGGCAATTGCGATGATGGCAGTTGCAGCATCGGGAGCGCCGCCTGCAGCTTCAAAGGCATCAAGATAATGGCTCACCTGGCGCACGCAGGCCGGCCCGTTGGTTTTGGGTTGCAGAATGCCCTCAGGCCGAGCTGGCATGATGTGCGCCAAATCCTCCAGCGCCAGCCCTGTGTCCAAGGGGTTAATGCGCACCCAATAGCGTGGCGCCCCTGCCCCGCGCGGCGCCGTTCCCAAAAAATCGGCCACCCGCTTTCTGGCATCCGCCTTTTGCGCGGGGGCAACGGAATCCTCGAGATCGAGAATAACGGCGTCGGCACCACAATCTGCGACTTTGGCGAGCTTCTTGTCGCTATCGCCCGGAATGAAGAGCAAGGACCGCAGTGGCACGTTCATCAGGCCAACTCCACCGGACGCTTGCGCTGAAGTCCTGTGCGCTTGCAGCTGGCGACCAATTCGCCATGCTGGTTGAACGCCTTGTGCAAGAAGGTCACAATCCCAGCGTCAGGCCGGGATTTTGACTCGCGCAATTCAATCACCTCGGTTGTCACGCGCACCGTATCGCCATGAAAGAGCGGCTTGGGAAAGCGCACCTCATCCCAGCCCAGATTGGCAATTGCCGTGCCGAGCGTGGTATCCCCAACCGAAATGCCAACCATAAGGCCAAGCGTGTAGACCGAATTGACGATGCGGGCACCAAATTCGGTGCCCTTCATATACTCCTCATCCAAATGGAGCAGCGCCGGGTTGTGCGTCAGCGTGGTGAACAAAACATTATCTGTCTCGGTCACAGTGCGCCGAATGGCATGGTCAAAGACCTGCCCCAGCACCAAGTCATCAAACCAAACCCCGGCCATCACCCTGCCCCTTGAGTTACGCGCCAAGGCGCGCGCGAACACGCTCTGCCTGCGTCATGATGTTTTTGACCAGATCCGCGCAGGTTGGAATGTCGTGGATCAGGGCCTGGCTTTGCCCGCTGGTCCAAATGCCCCCATCGGTATCGCCATCGCGCAGCACATTTTCACGCCCGCGCTGGCCGGCCATCAGGGCCTTTACGTCCTCAAAGCTCTTCGTTGGATCGCGCTGAATCTCGGCAACTTGCACCGACACGGCATTTTTTGCCACGCGCGCCGTGTTGCGCAGCGACCGGCCGACCAGCACCGTATCCAGCTCGGTATTCTCAACAATCTTCTGCTTCACATTGGGGTGGATTTTGGCTTCCACGGTCGCGCAAAAGCGTGTGCCCATATTGACGCCATCAGCACCCAGCGCGAGCGCCGCAACCAAGCTGCGGCCATCGGCCATGCCGCCTGAAGCGATGATGGGCGTATCGGGCAGCGCATCCACCGTCGCGGGCAGCAGCACGACCAGACCGACATCATCCTCGCCCGGGTGGCCTGCGCACTCAAAGCCATCAATGCTGATGACGTCGACGCCCTTATTCACCGCCGACACAGCGTGGCGGACCGAGGTGCATTTATGGATCACCTTCACCCCATTTTCTTTAAAACGCGGCAAATGATCCGTCGGCGCACGGCCTGCGGTTTCAACAATCTTGATGCCAGAAGCAATGATCGCCTCGCGATATTCATCATAGGGAATGGGGTTGATCGACGGCAGCAGCGTCAGATTTACGCCAAAGGGCTTATCTGTCAGCTTTTTGGTCTTTTCAATTTCATCCAGCAGTGCCTCACCGCTGGGGAACATATGCGCCGTAATAAAGCCCAAAGCGCCTGCATTGGCAACGGCAGCCACCAGCTCGCCATAGCCAACACCCGTCATGCCGCCCATGCAAATGGGGGTTTCAATGCCGAACATTTCGGTCAATCGTGTTTTGAACATCACCCTCTCCCTCTTGGCCGTTCCGCAGCCTTATTGACCTTCCAAATGCCGGAATTGTCCGTTGCAATAAAGCAATTCTTCTAATCCGCAGCGATTATCCACCTGTTGCACAACACCCGCAAAAATCCGGTGCGTGCCAAAATCCATGCTGTTGGCCACGTCGCAGGCAATGCTCGACAGGCTGGTCCGCAATGCAGGCATACCCGCCAGATCATACCAATCGCCATCCACAAAGCGGCTGGCTTTGCCTGCAGGGCTGCCAAAGGCCGTGGCGACCGCTTCATCCTCGCGGCTTAAGATGTTTAGAACAAATTTGCCCGAGGCCTCCAATGTCTGCATCAATGAGGCAGAGCGATTGACGCAAATGAGGACCGACATCGGATCAAAGCTGAGCGAGCACGCGGCCGTTGCGGTCATCCCCGCATCGCCATCTGGCCCCCGGCTGGTGATGAGATAGACCGCCGAGGCCACATGGCGCATTGCTTGGCGAAAGTCGGCGGCAAGGCTTTGATCTGAGTGGAGTGCAGGAGTCGTCATAGAGCTGCGCTAACAGCGAAGTGCAACGGGGTCGAGAGGGGCCATATCTGCCTTTTAGGTAGGGGCAGACTTTGCGCTTGGCCGCGCCCACCCCGCAATGCCATAACGTGCAAAACGGCCCAGCTGCCAGCGACTGAAGGAGAGCGCACATCATGTCTGACGCACAAGACCCCGCCAATAATCAGCCCCCGGGCTATGTGCCGCCCAAGGTCTGGGTGTGGGATAAGGCGAATGGCGGCCAATTCGCCAACATCAACCGCCCCATTTCGGGCGCAACGAAGGAGGTGAAGCTTCCCGTTGGTAAGCATCCGTTGCAGCTTTATTCGCTGGGCACGCCCAATGGCGTCAAAGTGACTATCATGCTGGAAGAGTTGCTGGCCAAAGGCCATGCGGGCGCGGAATATGATGCGTGGCTGATCAATATTGGCGTGGGCGATCAATTTGGCTCAGACTTTGTCAGCATCAACCCCAATTCCAAAATACCGGCAATGCGGGATATGTCCGTCAGCCCCAGCATTCGGCTGTTCGAGAGCGCCTCTATGTTGTTTTATCTGGCTGAGAAATTTGGAGAATTTCTGCCATCTGACCCGCATAAGCGCGCCGAAACGATGAATTGGGTGATGTGGCAAATGGGCTCTGCCCCCTATGTCGGTGGCGGGCTTGGCCATTTTTACGCCTATGCGCCGTTCAAAATGCAATACCCCATTGATCGCTTTGCCATGGAAACCAAACGGCAATTGCATGTGCTGGACACACATCTGGCGCAGAACCAGTTCATGGTTGGGGACGACTACACAATTGCTGATATTGCGATCTGGCCTTGGTACGGCGCCATTATGCGCGAAGCCTATAATGCGCAGGAATTCCTGTCTGTTCATGAATATACGCATCTGGACCGCTGGGTGACCGAAGTGGGCCAGCGCCCTGCCGTGATCCGCGGCCGTATGGTCAACCGGACCTTTGGCCGGCCCGAAACGCAGTTGCGCGAGCGCCATGATGCCAGCGATTTTGAGAATAACCGTGAAGATATGGTGATCGCACGGGGCGGCCAGCGAATTTAACGGCCGCTCACGGGAAAGACGTTCCGCCCAAATGCCAATATGTGCATTTGGGCGGAACCTTAAGTTACTTGCCGGTCCAATTCCCCGGGCGTTTTTCAATAAAAGCGGCCATGCCCTCGCGCTTGTCTTCGGTCGCGGTCAGCACTTGGAAAATGCGGCGTTCCATCACCAGGCCTTGATCCAAGGTTGTTTCAAAGGCGGCATTCACCATTTCCTTATTCGCAATCGCAGCCAGTGGCGGCATGGCGGCAATCTCAGCCGCCGTCTTCAATGCCTCATCCACCAGCGAGGCCAGCGGCACCACGCGCGCAACTAGGCCAGCGCGCTCTGCCTCTTCGGCGCCCATCATTCGGCCAGTCAGGCACATTTCCATGGCCTTGGCCTTGCCAATCGCACGGGTCAGCCGTTGCGACCCACCCATGCCGGGGCCAACGCCCAGCTTGATCTCAGGCTGACCAAAGCGCGCCGTATCAGCCGCAATGATGAAGTCTGCCATCATCGCCAGTTCACAGCCGCCGCCCAAGGCAAAGCCATTAACTGCCGCAATCCAGGGTTTGCGCGTGGTTTTGACCAAATGGCTGGTCCAACGGCTGAAGAAATCATCCGCATAAAATTCTGCGGCTGGCTTATCGGCCATTTGCACAGCGCTGCGATGCATCTGCCTCGAACGCGGCGAAAGCCGCAATCAGCTCTTCCAGTACCTGCGAATTCAAGGCGTTCAGCGCCTGCGGACGATTAAGTGTAATCAGCGTGACGGCCCCGCGCTGGTCCACAAGGATGGTTTCAAACAGGGACATAGGTCTAACTCCCAAATCGTCATGCTGAACTTGTTTCAGCATCCATTATCACAATATCAACGGCCTTGGCGCCAATGGACCCTGAAACAAGTTTAGGGTGACGGATTAGCGCCTAAATCGTCGATAGCGGTTTCCATTCTTCTTCTTGGGGCAAAGGTGCAAAAATCGCATCAAGCAAATCCTTGGTGACGTCTTCGGCGGTGGCAGGCGACCATTTCGGTTGATTATCCTTATCGACAATCACCGCACGGACGCCTTCCGTAAAATCGGGGCGCACCAACACGCGGCTGGCAATGCGATATTCCATCACCATGTTGGCCGCAAAATCTGCACAGCTCAGGCTCTCACGCAGTTGGCGGAGCGCGACTTTGCAGGTTTGCGGGGATTTGGTGCGTAACGTCGCCAATTCCTTCGCTGCCCAGTCTGACGGATCTGCCTCAAGCGCGGCGAGCACCTCTTCAAAATGGTCAGATGCGAACAGCCGATTGATCTGCGCGATATTGCCCACAATTCGGGCCTCAGGCGGCGTTGCGGACAACAGGCTCAAAATACCATCCGCACGGCTTGGGTCTTCGGCGATCCGCGCCTTTGCCTCGGCCAGTTTCTCAGGCTCCAGATAATGTGTTGCAAGACCAATGGCGAGGCACTCCGCCCCATCCAACCGCGCCCCTGTGAGGGCGAGAAATGCGCCCAATCGCCCTTCGAGACGCGAAAGATACCAGCCGCCGCCAACATCGGGGAACAGGCCAATGCCCGTTTCCGGCATCGCAAAGCGCGTATTGGGGGTGGCAACCCGGAGGCGGGCGGGCTGGCTAATCCCAACGCCACCGCCCATCGTAATGCCATCCATGAACGCGATAATCGGCTTTTCATAAGTGAACATTAGGTTGTTAAGCTGATATTCCGCATAGAAAAAGCGGCGGCCAGAAGCGCCAGCATCTTCCAACGCCGATTGGCGCAGAAAGGCGATGTCGCCCCCGGCACAAAAGCCCCGGCCTTCATGATGATCGACAATCACGGCTTCAACGGCGGGATCATTCCGCCATGCCAAGAGCGCCTCAGTCATGGCGCGAACCATTTCAAGCGTCAGGGCGTGGATAGCCTTAGGCCGGTTCAGACTAATAAAGCCTGCTTTTGCGCATGATTTGGTTGGTTCCTTCTAGGATAGAATGGACGCGCAAGTCGCGCCAGAAGCGTTCGATGGGGTAGTCCATGAGATAGCCATAGCCGCCATGAAGCTGGAGCGCGCGGTCCACAATGGCGGAGCCGCTGTCAGTTGCCAAGCGCTTGGCCATAGCAGCGAACTTGGTTTTGTCAGGCGCGTTGGCGGTCACCTTGGCGGCGGCAAGATAGAGCAAGGCACGCGCGGCTTCTAAATCGGTGGCCATATCCGCCAGCGTGAACTGAGTGTTCTGGAACTCGGCAATGGCTTTGCCGAACTGCTGGCGCTCTTGCGTATAGCGGATGGCTTCATCCAAACAGCGCTGCGCCCCCCCCAGCGAGCAGGCGCCAATATTTAGGCGCCCACCATCAAGCCCAGCCATTGCGAACTTAAAGCCATCGCCTTCTTCGCCCACGCGATTGGCAATGGGGACACGCACCTCTTCCAAAATGAGCTGCGCCGTCGGTTGGGCGTGCCAGCCCAGCTTCCGTTCCTGCGCGCCAAAGCTAACGCCGGGCATATCCTTGTCAATGACAAGGCAGCTAATGCCCTTCGCCCCAGCATCACCCGTGCGGACCATGACGACATAGACTTCATTTTCGCCCGCGCCCGAGATGAACTGCTTGGTGCCGGTGACAACATAATGATCACCCTCGCGCCGGGCCGTTGTCTTCAGCGCCGCCGCATCCGAGCCTGACCCCGGCTCGGTGAGGCAATAGCTGGCAATCTTGTCCATTGAGACAAGGCTGGGCAGATAGCGGCTTTTAAGATCCTCCGACCCAAAACAGTCGATCATCCATGCCGCCATATTATGGATCGAGATGAACGCGCTGGTGGTCGGGCAGCCATAGGCCATGGCTTCCATAATCAGCGCCGCTTCCAGCCGACCCAGACCAATGCCGCCAGAGCCTTCCGACACATAAATCGCGCCAAAGCCCAGCTCAGCCGCGGCCTTAATCGTCGCGCGCGGGAAGAGGTGCTTCTCATCCCACTCCGCGGCAAACGGCGTAATCGCATCCGCCGTGAACTTGGCCGCCATCTCCTGAATGGCGCGCTGGTCTTCTGTCAGGTCAAATTGTGTCATCATCACCCCATAGTTGGAATGATAAAGGCATTGCCGCCATCCACAGCACCATCAGGCCAGCGGCTGGTGATCTTCTTCACCTTGGTCCAGAAGCGAATGCCTTCCATGCCATATTGATCCTGGTCACCAAAGCCAGACCGCTTCCACCCGCCAAAGCTGTGATAGGCGACAGGCACGGGGATCGGCACGTTAATACCCACCATGCCGACATTCACACGGGCCGCAAATTCACGCGCGGCATGGCCATTGCGCGTGAAGATGGCAACGCCATTGCCATATTGATGTGCCGAGGGCAGCGTGAGCGCCTCTTCAAAGCTTTGCGCCCGCACAATCTGGAGCACGGGGCCGAAGATTTCTTCTTTGTAAGACGACATATCGGTCGTCACATGGTCGAACAGCGTTGGCCCCACGAAAAAGCCCTTTTCATGGCCCTGCAGCGTAAAGCCGCGGCCATCAATGACCAGCTCTGCGCCTTCGTCCACGCCCTTTTGGATCCAGCCTTCGACCTTTTCCTTATGCGCTTGCGTGACCACCGGGCCATAATGCGCCTCAGCATCGGTTGAGATACCAACTTTCAAGGCGTGGATGGCGGGGATCAGCTTTTCTTTCAGGCGCTCGGCTGTCTCATGGCCCACGGGCACTACGACGGGCAGCGCCATGCAGCGTTCACCCGCTGAGCCAAAGGCGGCGCCTGCCAGATCATTCACCACTTGGTCCAAATCCGCATCCGGCATCACAATGCCATGGTTCTTGGCACCGCCCATCGCCTGCACGCGCTTTCCAGCCGCCACGCCGCGCTGATAAACATAATGCGCAATATCCGACGAGCCGACAAAGCTGACTGCTGCAATGGCTGGGTGATCCAAAATGGCGTCGACCATTTCTTTATCGCCATGCACCACCTGCAAAATCCCTTCAGGCGCGCCGGCTTCCAACATCAGTTCAGCCAGACGCACAGGCACGGATGGATCACGTTCCGACGGCTTCACAATAAAGGCATTGCCCACCGCAATTGCAGGGCCAAACATCCACATCGGGATCATCGCCGGGAAGTTAAAGGGCGTAATGCCCGCGCCCAGCCCCAAAGGCTGGCGGACTGAGTAGACATCAATGCCGGGGCCCGCACCTTGCGTATATTCGCCCTTCAGCAAATGTGGCAGGCCGCAGGCAAACTCAATCACTTCCAGCCCGCGCTGGATATCGCCCTTGCTGTCCGCAATCACCTTGCCATGTTCGGCTGACAGCATATGGGCCAGATCGTCCATATTGTCCTCAATCAGCCGCTTGAAATCAAACATCACGCGCGCCCGGCGCTGCGGGTTGGTCGCTGCCCAAGCCGGCTGTGCGGCAAGCGCCGCTTGCACCGCGCGCTCCAGCACCGCTGCATCCCCCAAAACCACTTGCGCTTGAACACCACCTTCATTGGGGTTGAACACATCGCCAAAACGCTTGGGCGCGCTCCCCGCCCCGCCCACAATGAAATGATCAATCTGACGCATGTGCGACTCTCCGAAAAATGATATTCGCCAAAGCCCATAGGCTTGAGCGCTGAGGACACCAAAGAAAAATTCCCTTACAGGGCTTAGCGCGGTGGCATGCGGATCGCGCCATCCAGACGGATCGTCTGGCCGTTAAAATAGCTGTTACGCACTAGTTCAAGAACCAAGCTCGCAAATTCTTCCGGTTTGCCCAATCGCTTGGGAAAAGGCACCGATGCGGCCAGTTGATCAAACATGGCAGGTGCCCGGTCTTTCATGCCCAACATCGGCGGCGTCGCAAAAATGCCGGGCATGATCGAATTCACCCGAATACCCAGCTCCATCAAATCGCGCGCCATGGGCAGCACCAGACCGTTGACGCCTGCTTTGCACGACCCATAGGCCACTTGGCCGATTTGCGCATCTTGCGCGGCGGCAGACGCCGTGAGCGTAATCACCCCACGTTCCCCATCGTCCAAGGGTTCAAGGCTTGCCATGCCAAGCGCAGAGAGGGAGGCCACGCGATAGCTGGACACCAAAATCCCTTCGGCTGAAAAGGCGTAATCCTCTGTCGACAGCCGCGTATAGGCCTGTTTTTCCTTGTTCCAGCCGACTGTCTTGCCGCGACGAGAGATCTGCGCGCAATGGACGAGAATGCGTTCTTGCCCATGCGCCGCACGCGCCTTTTCAAAGCCCGCCAAAACGGCCTCTTCGCTGGTAATATCAACATGGCAGAAAAGACCGCCAATGGCGGCGGCAATTTCTTCGCCTTTGTCTGCATTCACATCGAAGATCGCAACCTTAAAGCCCGCCGCCGCCAAGGCTTCTGCACTGGCGCGGCCCAAACCGGAGGAACCGCCTGTCACCACTGCGGAAAAGCTGGTGTCAAATTTCATAATGTCCTCCCGACTCTTGGTCTTAGCGCTGTTTATAGCCGTCTTCGCTAGCCGCTTGAGGCGCGACTTGCCAAGGACAGTCTTTGGATCATAGGCTTTGCCTCAAAAGGGCAACCAACATGAGAGGGCAAAGCTGTGACAATCGACCCGTTGTTTGATTTTTCGGGCAAGGTTGCCCTTGTCACGGGCGGAAGCCGCGGCCTTGGCTATCACATGGCCAAGGCCTTGGCCGCGCGTGGGGCGGATGTCATCATCGCCAGCCGCAAGATTGAGGCGTGCGAAGCCGTCGCGTCTGAAATCCGGTCCATGGGTCGCCAAGCCTTGCCCTATGCCGCCCATATTGGCCGCTGGGCGGAATGTGATGCCCTTATCAACGCAGCTTACAACACCTTTGGCCGCGTTGATCTGTTGATTAACAATGCGGGAATGTCCCCCGCTTGCCCCAGCCATGAGGTGACTGAGAGCCTGTTTGAGTCCGTCATGAACCTGAATTTTAAAGGGCCATTTCGGCTGGCATCGCAAATCGGCCATCGCATGGCTGAGGGCAATGGGGGAGCCATTCTCAACATCAGCTCAATTGCCTCCCAACGCGCAACGCCAGGGGCCGTGCCCTATGCCGGTGCAAAGGCTGCACTGAACGCAATGACAGTTTCACTTTCGCAAGAATATGCCCCCAAAGTGCGCGTCAACGCGATTTGCGCCGGGGCTTTCCTCACCGATATTGCGCAAGCCTGGAGCCCCGAACAGCGCGAAAGCCAGCCCGTTGCTTTGGGCCGCCCGGGCCAACCTGAGGAAATCGTCACCGCAGCGCTGATGCTATTGAGCCCAGCCTCAAGCTATACAACTGGCGTGGTTCTGGGCGTGGATGGCGGCAGAAGGTAACCGCGCAAAGGGCCTAGACTCCATAAGCGAACTTGGGAACCCGATAGACTTTGGGCCTACTCAACGATCGAAATGCGATGACGCGTTCAATTTGGATCTCGTGGCGACTAAGGCCGCCATGGCCATAGTTTCCGGGAACCGTTGTTCGGCGACCGATAAATTCTATCTCAACAAGATGATATCTCGCCCATGGCTGAAGCGGATATGGCGGTAGCCGCGCATCTAGCCATGTGAGGCCAGATTTGCTGACAAGCTGCGGCAGTTTTTGCGGACCTTCATAAAAATAGGACCCCTCAAATTCATGCATCCATACCCCGCGATATCGCTTCGGCGCATCATAACGATAACATTCTGGGCCCAATCGGTATTCGATGTAGCCGAGCTGTCTATGAGCACACGGCAAGCCAAAGATAATGGCGATCGGTATCGATGTCCGGAACCGATCTTTCCAATTCACATATCTCTGAGGTGTATCGATCCAGGGCCAAAAGACAGCGATCAACAATATAAAAACCAAGCGCGTCAGGGTCTTAGGAAGGGCTCGCATCCTTCTCTCCCACTGAGTGATCGACACAGTTACCACCACCTGGGTGCAATATTTCAAACTATGTCGGTTTTAATATAACATTTACCTCATCTAACTGATATAAACAAAATTCTTTCTATACACAGATGAAATTAATGAATTTGGCGATACACAAAAAAAGGGGGGAGCCGAAGCCCCCCCCCAATAAGGTGCAGAATAATCTGCGAACTTAGTACTTCTTACGCACCGTCAGCGCGAAGCGACGGCCCAAGGCGTCGCTGATCGAGGCCGGTACGATATAGCCGTAATAATTCTGGCCAACGCGGTCGAACAAGTTGGTGACCGAGAAGATCAGGCGCACATCCTTCATCGGATCAACAAAGAACGAGCCATCGACTGTTGCATAAGGCTTATAATGGTCGAATTCACGCGTGTCGTTCGGGTTCGGACCACGGTTGGTGACGGACGACAGCTGCTTGCCAACATAGTTGACGTTGCCGCTCAGACCCCAAGTGTCGTTGAAATACCGCAAGCGGAGCTGACCCTGCCACTTCGGATCGCCCAGCAGGCCATCCGAACGGACCGGAGCAACGCCCGTGATGTCGTTCAAACGATATTTGAGGTAGAACATGTCACCCGAAACTTCGAGCGTGCCATTGATCCCGATGCCATCAAGCTTGGTCGAATAATCAATGGTCGACTGAATGCCCTTCATGCGGATTTGGTTGCCGTTCACAAAGCCTGTGATGACGCCCGGATTTGCCGCATCGCTGATAACCTGACCCGCTGCATCGCGCTTAATGTACGAGCAGAAGACGTTGCCGTTGGCCGGATCCGCCTTGTTAAAGGTCGCGTTATCGAAGCACGCAGATGTGATCGTCCCTGCTGAGAGGTTCGAAATCGGCTGCTTAATCTTCACATCGATATAATCGACTGTGATCGCCAGGCCCGGCACCATCCGCGGACGGATGATCGCACCATAGGTATAGCTATCCGCGACTTCGTTCAGCAGAGCCGGGTTACCGCCGCTGACACCCGGGACAGTCGCGCCGGCAGCTGCCAGCGGGGTTGCCGTCGGGTATTTTGCGAGGAAGGCATCGCAGTTTGCCTTGCGGATCGCGGGCACTGGGCCAGCGTTGATGTTCGCGGGCGAGCAGATATCGGTCACCGAGGTGAAGATATTTGTACGCGGCGAGAACAATTCCACAATGGCCGGTGCACGGAAAGAGCGCGTGAAGTTGCCACGGAACTCAATGTCCTTAATCGGCGCGAACGACCCACCAGCTGCCCAAGCCGTAAAGCCGCCATTCACTGTGTTATCCACGTGGCGAACGCGTCCAAAGGTTTCAAGCTTGCTAAAGATGAAGTCGTTATTCGGCGTGAACACCGGCACGAGAACTTCGCCGAACACTTCGTCGAGGTTATACTTGCCGGAAGTCGGGGAAATCGCAACCGAGCGGCCAAGGCCCTGGGCCAAGAACGGATCGGGGTTGAATGCACCCTTTTCTTCGTGATGTTCATAACCCACGTTGAAGGCAACGGGGTTGCCGAACAGATCGAACGGCGAGCCGCCCGCGTTCACGTTCACCACCATCTGCTCCAACGAGGTGCGCGTGACAGTGTTGGCAAGAACATAGTTCAGCGCCGCAGCCGAAGGTGCGCCTTCGCCAAACAAGTTCAAGGGAACGCAAGACGGATCAGCAATTGGCGCTGTTCCAGCCGGGAAGCCCGTGACGGTTGGCGTGACGGAGCATACGATCTGCCCGTTTACGCGCGCCACGTTCACTGCGTTCACAAAATTCTGCTGGTTAATGTTCTGACCAAAGTCCGTGAAGTTGTTCCGGCCATAATTGCCCGAGACTTCCCAGTTAAAGTCACGGCCACCAATGGTCAGATCGCCTTCGAGGCCCAGCACACCGCGGTAAAGGCGGTTGCGCGAGGAGCCGGTCAAATCTGCCATATCGGCGTGTGCACGGCTCATCTGGAAGGTTGTTGTATAGCCCAAAGCCGCCAGCTGCTGCTGCGCCTGTGCCGACAGGAAGGGATTATCCACACGGAATGTCAGCGCGCCAGACGTGCCGCCGAACAACGGCGAGTTCCATGTTGGCTGCTGAACCAGCTCATCGCCCTTGCCTTGGAAGAACATGCCTTCTGCGAAGAAGCGGATGTTGTCCGTCAGGTCATAGTTGAAGAACAAGTTGGTGTTGATGCGCTCAATATCCGAGGTCAGCTGGATAAAGTCGTTAAAGCGGAAGCCATCGCCGCCCGATGCACGCGCAGACGCGGCTGACGGTCCGGGAATGGCCGCCACAAACAGCGTGCCACGGTTGTAGGGCACCAAGGAGCCATCAAGCGCAAAGCCATAGGTATAGGCGCTTGCCCCGCTCGACAGAACACCACCACGCGACACGCCCGGAATGCTCAGGTCCTTAATCAGGACTGATCCCGGGAAGCCATCGGTCAGCGAGTTGTTAAAGCCGATATTGACGTTGACGCGACCATCAGTTTGCGGCGTGCGGTTCGGCGTACCCAAATTGGTGATCAGGTTCGTCGTTGTGCAGACGCCCGCCAGAACGGCCGTGCAAGGGTTGCTCGTATTGCCAAGATTGGCGCGATAGAAATCACGCGTATTGCCCAGCAGACCCCGAACCTTGTCATAGCTGACGGCCAGCGTCAGGTTGCCGCGGCCATCCGCAAAGTTAAAGCCACCAGCGCCCGTCAGGTTCCAGCGGAAATTGTCGCCACGGCTCGTCAAACCGACGGTACCGCGCGTTTCCAAACCTTCAAACTTGCGCTTCATGATGATGTTGACCGTGCCCGCAATCGCATCGGTACCATAAACAGGCGCACCACCAATGGAGACGCGATCAATACGGTCAACGAGAATGACCGGAATGATGTTCAAGTCCACCTGCGTGCCCGGCGAGGCATTGCCGAAAATGGTTGTCACGTTCGACGAAACAACGCGGCGGCCGTTCAACAGCGTCAAAGAGCGGTTCGAGCCCAAGCCATAGCTGTTGATGAAGTTGACGCCCTGGCCAAAGCTGCCCTGCGCGCCCGCCGGCGTGACCGACCCGCGATAGCCCGGGATTTCGTTCAACGCGTCTGCAACGTTCGTCAAACCACGGTCTTGCAGATATTGCTGGCTTACCGAAACGGTTGGCTCAACGTTGATCAGGTTGGGCAGCCGAATACGGGACCCAGTGACGACAATAGCGCCCCCATCTTCTTCGCTGGCACTGTCTGCCGCCGTTGCTGGCTTTGCCGCGTCCTGCGCGTATGCTGATGATGCCACAAGCGATGCAGCAATCAAACATGAGGAGGCGCAAAGCCGCGCCTTCACAAGATCTATTTTCACAAATGCCTCCCTGTTTATTTTGTCACTGCAGCTCACGGCATGGATCCAAATAAATTGCCGAAATATCGCAGATCAATGGGAGCGACATTCGCCGGACTCTCTCGCGGGTCAACCCCTCTTTCAGTTCAGTACTGATATAATTTCATCTCATTTTGGATGAAATTTAGATCATTATAGACTAAATTGACTGAAATCTTCTTCGCAAGATCAACCAAATAGACGCCACTTCAGCCACAGCTGGGCGACGATGACGTCCTGAATGATAGCGAAAAGAAAATGGTGGGCGTGGCAAGGATTGAACTTGCGACCCCTGCGATGTCAACACAGTGCTCTACCACTGAGCTACACGCCCACACTTACTTTTCTGAGCGATTTGGCCAAGTTTGACTCGAGCCAGATCGTCGGGGTCCGGCGCCAATAGCGGCGATGATGGCGTCTGGCAAGCGCCTATCTGGTCTCTATCCGCCTTCGGTCGACACCGCTTCTTGGCTGAGCACGTGGCGGACTTGAGACACCAAATCTTTCAAATGAAAAGGCTTGGATAAAATTTTGGCTTGAGGAACGGTCGCCCCTGCGCGCAGCGACACTGCCGAAAAGCCTGTAATGAACATGATGCGGATTGCTGGCTGCAGACGCGCCACGTGCTGAGCCAGCTCAATTCCGTCCATTTCCGGCATAACGATGTCGGTGAGCAGCAAATCAAAGGCCTCGCCAGACATGATATGCGCCAACGCATCCGACCCACGGTCAACAGCGACAACACAATAGCCGGCCCGCTCTAAGGCGCGGGTCAGATATTGGCGCATGGCATCATCATCTTCAGCCAGCAGAATATCAATCATCGCTCGCTCTGACCTTGCTTTTTGTTCAATTGGGCTCTTGCCATCCCCTAAGCGCTGAATCTTAATTTTTTTTCTTCGCTTGGGGGCGCGTGTGCTGCGCATTCAAATTATTGAACTGGTCGCCCTTGCCGCCTAGACAGTCGCAATGACCGCCAGCTTTCACCGGATCGGCCCAGACTGCCTGAATTGGCCTGTCATCCTATCGGTGCCACATGCCGGGCGGCATTATCCCGATGACTTGGCGCACTATTGCCGGTTCACCCCTGACCAACTGCGCAGTTTGGAAGATCGATATGCGGATCGATTGATTGACCAAGCCCAATCTGCAGGCTTTGCTGGGTTGGTCGCGCGCACGCCCCGCGCCTTGATTGATCTCAATCGCGCCGAGCATGATGTTGATCCAGGGATGCTCTCTGCACCCTTAGGCCCAACGCCACAGTTATCCGCTAAGGCCCGTGGCGGCTTGGGCTTAATTCCCCGCCGCACAGCCAATTTGGGCGAGATTTGGCGGCACCGGCTGCACCCAGACCATGTTCGCCGCAGGATTGAGCATGAGTACCGCCCCTATCATGCCGCATTGGGAGCGTTGCTAGCGCAAGCCCGATTGCAATTTGGTGGCGTAATCCTGCTGGATGTCCATTCCATGCCGCCCCTGCCCTCAACACGCGATGGCATGGCCCCAGAAATTGTCATTGGAGACAGATTTGGTCGAAGCGCGGGCCAGATGATTGCACAGCAGGCGGCAAGATCAATCCGATCCGCTGGCTTTCGCCTCGCGTTCAACACGCCTTATGCTGGCGGGCATATTCTGGACCATCATAGCCGGCCTGACGATAATGCTCACGGCCTGCAGATTGAAATTGACCGCAGCCTTTACCTCGATGCGCAACTGGATGAGCCTGGGCCTGGGCTAAGCAGAATGAGCCAATTGATCTGCCAACTTGCCCAAGATTTGGCGGAAAACCTGCTTTCGCAGAGCCAACCGCTTGCCGCTGAATAAAAAACCACCCTGTGCAGCGCACAGGGTGGCCAAGGTTCAGGGAGGAAACACACCTCGAAAGGTGCGCCGAGAAGTGACGCGAAAAGGGGTGTACGCGCCGCTGCTCTTCTCCGAATGTAGGAGGCTAATGTTTCG
Source organism: Sphingomonadaceae bacterium (assembly GCA_009920915.1). Lineage (GTDB taxonomy): Bacteria > Pseudomonadota > Alphaproteobacteria > Sphingomonadales > Sphingomonadaceae > Aquisediminimonas. The sequence continues at coordinate 22,833 of RFZB01000012.1, forward strand.
CTTTCAAGAAAAAGCAAAGGCGGCCCTCCAGAAAGTTGGAGGACCGCCTTAGACTTTTGATTTGCGGTGAATTTGGCGAGATCAGCCTTGGGCTTCGCCAGCCTCAACCTTACCCTGCACCAGCTGGCGTCCAAAAACTTCACGCATTTGAGCCAGCGAGAAGAGATGCGCATACACCAGCGGCAAAAAGCCCGACTGGTTCATCTTGCGAAGTTGGTCACCCCGCAATTCACGCAGTTTTTCTTCGTTCACCATCTGGAAACCGCGATAGATAAATGGTGGCTGCTCGGGGTCAGGCTGAATGGAGACTTCGCCATCCATCAACAGGCCACTTTCCACCAAATCTGCCATGAACGCTTGGGTGCGCTGCGCGGCTTGTTCAAACTGCTCACAAAAGCCCAGAATGTCTTTCGTCGCCTCCGTCGGCTCACCATTGTCAAACAGCGGGGTGCCTTCTTCAAACGCGCCAATTGCGTCTGCACTTGGGTCAAAGCAAACTGACAATTCTTCGCTATCATCCCGCAGCTTAGCCAGCATGAAAGGATAGCGACGGACATAGGCCGGAACATAGACTGTTTCCGTGAACTTGCCGTCTTCTCCCATGAAGACGTTAACGCCCTCATTCAGGCCCATCAGCGCCAAAGGCACCGGATTGTCACCCGCCGAAAAAATGATCGGGAAGAAGCGCTGGGCAGGCGCAAACTCTTCAACTGTCAACGGAATCGCGTGCTGTTCAACCAGCCAAGGTGCGGTATCCATAGGCCGCGCCTTCCAATCAGCATGGTCGAGCGATGAAAGCGGAACCAAGTCCTTATAAAGCAACGGAAGGACATTTTGCGGCGCGCTGGCCATAGGAAATCTCCTGCATCGGGATAGGATTATGCTTGGAGGAAGCTCCTATGGCCCTGCCACAACGAGTGCAAGAGTAAAAGCCATGCGGCTTGGGATGATCTGCTATCAGCTGTGGATCATGGAATAAGCTTACCGGGGTTCATGATGCCCTTGGGGTCAAGCGCAGATTTAATTGCGCGCAACGCGGTTAGACGCGCGGGCGACGAAAGCCGGCCAAGCTCATCCCGCTTCATTTGGCCAATCCCGTGTTCTGCCGAGATAGATCCGCCCGCAGCCGTCACCAAATCATACACCATATGGCTGGCGGCTTTGCCCGTGGACAGGCGCCACTCTGGCCCATTGACGCCAGCAGGTGCGCGGACGTGGAAATGCACATTCCCATCGCCCAAATGGCCATAAGCGTTCACAGATACGCCCGGAAACGCGCGTTCGACAGCAAGGCTGGCCTCACGAATGAAGCGCGGCATATCTTCTACTGCGACAGAAATATCATGCTGCATGGCAGGGCCATGGGCGCGTTCTGCCTCGGAAATGGAATCGCGCAGCTTCCAAAACGCGTCTGCCTGGACTTCGCTGACCGCCAAGGCGGCATCCTGACACAAGCCTGCCTCTAATGCTGTGGCGAGAAGCGCCTCCAAAGCCACCTCAGGCGCAACAGCCGCCGCATTTGTGCGCACATATTCCACCAGCACATGCCAAGGATGTGCGCCGCCCAAGGGCGCCCGTGTGCCTGGAATATGCTGAAGCACAAGCTGTAGCGAGCCATCTGGCACCAGCTCAAAACTTTCAATGGCTTCGCCTGACTCAGCCTCCAATCGCTGCAACAAACTAAGCGCTGCCTCGGGGCTTTCCACCCCAAGCCACCCCACAGCGCGATCGAGAATATCAGGCACAAGCCGCAAGCTGGCTGCGGTAACCACCCCCAATGTCCCTTCAGCTGCGACCAACAGCTGGGTCAGGTCATAGCCCCGATTATCTTTCTTAAGTGCTGCCAGACCCTCATAAATCTGCCCGTCAGGCAGCACGGCTTCAACCCCCAGAACCAGCTTGCGCATTGTGCCAAAGCGCAGCACCTGCGTGCCGCCTGCATTGGTTGAAACCAAGCCACCGATTGTGGCCGATCCGCGCGCGCCTAATGTGAGAGGAAAGCGCCGCCCCTGCGCGCGCGCCGCATCATGCAAATTGGCCAAAATCACGCCCGCCTCGGCAACAACGATATTGGCTTGCGCATCGAGACTGCGAATAGCGTTCATCCGCCGTGTCGATAGGATGATGGCATCTCCCCTTGCATCGGGCGTCGCCCCACCGACCATAGAGCTATTGCCGCCTTGGGGAACAATCGGAATTTGATGCTCGGCCGCAAAGCGCATCACGGCCTGCACCTCTGCCACTGAAGCGGGCGACGCCAAAGCTGAGGCCTTGCCCGTATAGAGCGCGCGCCAATCTGTGAGCCAGGGGGCGATATCCTGCGCGTCCGTGGTAAAGCCCTTAGGACCCAGTATTTGGGAGAGCGTTTCAGCAACACGAGAGTCCAGCATCTTCATCTCCGCAGGCAGGGGCGTCGCTTAGGCCATTGCCATGCAATTCATCATCTGTTCAACCGCAGAACGACAGATGCGTTCGAATCATGGGCCAAAAACGAATGATTATTTTGGGGTTTGCTGTTGCAGCTGCACTGCCTGGGGCTTCGGCTCTGGCCAGTAGCGTGCGCGACACCCCCGTTGCTGGGCCAGAAGTCGCGCAAATGGTGATCGAACGTCGCGTGGTCATCCGCGTGACGCCACATCAAGTACGCGAGCGCCCACGCGTAAGCTTTCGGGAATGGCGCGAAAAATCGGCCCCGAAATGTTTTCCGATCAACGCACTTGCTGGCATTTTGATCAGCAAGCCTGATAGTATCGACATGGTTTTGCGCGGGGGCCAGTTGGTGCGCGCCCGATTGGAACGAGGCTGCCCCTCAATTGATTTTTATTCAGGCTTTTATCTGCAGCCTACCCGAGACGGACGGTTATGCGCGCATCGCGACATGATCCATTCGCGCACTGGCGGGGCTTGTGAGATTGAGAAATTCCGAACTCTGGCCCCTCCCCGCCCTTAGCCTGTGCCGGGTCGGCATGGCTTTCGCTTGACTTTTGCGCCGGTTGCGCCAAGGCCCACCAAGTCAGCGCACATTGCGCTTAATTTAATTTCCGGACCTTTTATTGCATGAGCTTTGCCGATCTCGGCCTTTCCGATGAATTGCTCCGCGCTGTTACGGAAGCCGGCTATGATGAGCCGACGCCAGTACAGAACCAAGCCATCCCCAGCGTCTTAATGATGCGTGACCTGATTGCCATTGCCCAAACCGGCACTGGCAAGACAGCCGCATTTGTTTTGCCGATGATTGATATTCTGGGTGAAGGCCGCACACGGGCGCTGATGCCCCGTTCTCTCATTCTAGAACCCACGCGTGAATTGGCCGCGCAAGTGGCCGAGAACTTTGAGAAGTACGGCAAATACCACAAACTCTCGATGGCGCTGCTGATTGGCGGCGTCCAAATGGGTGATCAGGTTAAGGCGCTGGAAAAGGGCGTCGACGTGCTGATTGCAACGCCAGGCCGCCTGATGGATCTGTTTGAGCGCGGCAAGATTTTGCTCACCGGGTGCAATCTGCTGGTGATTGATGAGGCAGACCGCATGCTCGATATGGGGTTCATCCCGGATATTGAGAATATCTGCACAAAATTGCCTACCAACCGCCAGACGCTTTTGTTTTCGGCCACAATGCCGCCGCCAATTAAAAAGCTGGCTGATCGATTCTTATCGAATCCAAAGACCATTGAAGTCGCGCGGCCCGCCACAACCAATATCAACATTGCGCAGTTCCTGGTGGAAACCGAGCAGCGCAAAAAGCGCGAGACACTACGCAACATTATTCAGGCAGAAGATGTCCATACGGCGATTATCTTTTGCAACCGCAAGACAACCGTGCGTGAACTGGCAACCAGCCTAAAGCGCCATCGCTTTAAAGCGGGTGAAATCCATGGGGATATGGATCAACCCTCTCGCCTGCGGGAACTGGAGCGATTCAAATCGGGTGATATCAACTTGCTTGTGGCGTCTGATGTTGCGGCCCGCGGGTTGGACGTCAAAGGCGTGAGCCACGTCTTTAATTTCGATGCGCCTTGGCACCCCGATGATTATGTCCATCGCATTGGCCGCACGGGCCGCGGCGGCGCCTCTGGCCGCGCCTTTACGCTTGTGACCAAAGAAGATGCCGAGGCGATTGAAAATATCGAAAAGCTGACAGGCTTGAAGATTGAGCGCTTGTCCTCCCAAGGGGGCGCAGCAGACGCTGAGCCCGAACAAGAGAGGCCCTTGGCAGCCGCCAAGGCACCCCGCACAAAGGCCGAGCCAAAGCCCCGTGCAGCCAAGGTGGACGAAACTAGCTCTAAGGCTGCCCCAGCACCCTCAACACCGCCAAAACCCAAAGCACCGCCACAACCCAAAGCGGCGCCAGACCATGGGGATGATGGCTGGAATGGACCTGTTCCAGACTTTTTGGCACGCGGTTTTAACTGACACAGCCCCGCACGGCGCATATCTGCGCCTAAGCCTTACCTGCCTTAGCTATGGCGAAAGGCCCAACGCAAAAGCGTGTATCCAAAAGGACGCCGAGTTTTGCCGGCCCGGACTTGGCCGACAGACAAAGCTAATGGGTGCAGCCTGAGCGGCGCTGGAGCAAGACCAAGTCTTAATACAAGTGCTGTCATGCCGCAGCCTATGCCCTCCATAGGCTGCAAGCGCATGACATTGGCATGACAGACGTGTGACACAGGCTTGGGCGGGAGGGGTGATCCCTCCACACCTAGATTAGCCTAAGATAGTCTCAATCTGGCTGGTCACGACATCAATGGCAGCCATGCCATCGACTTTCTTCAGCAAATGGCGGCTTTTATAGATCGGCAAAATTGGTGCGGTCTTAGCCCGATATTCTGTCATGCGCGTGCGGACAGTTTCTTCATTATCGTCCGGGCGGCGCTTAAACTCAGTCGAACCGCAAGCATCGCACACGCCAGCCTGTTTCGGCTGTTTGAACGTGTCGTGATAGCCTTCACCACAATTGCCGCAGGTGAAACGGCCCGTGATCCGTTCAACCAGTGCCTCTTCATCAACGGCCAGTTCGATAACATGATCGAGCTTGCGTCCACGTGCAGCCAAAATTGCATCAAGCGACTCCGCCTGGGCAGCGGTGCGTGGATAGCCGTCAAAAATGACGCCCGTCTCGGGCGACAGCTTATCCAAAGCCTCACCAATAATGCCAGAGACAATCTCATCCGAAACCAGCTCGCCAGCTTCCATGATCGCTTTGGCCTTGAGGCCAACGGGCGTGCCATCTTTCACGGCTGCCCGCAGCATATCGCCGGTGGACAGCTGCACCATGCCGCGTTCGTCTTGCAAGCGGCTGGCTTGCGTTCCTTTACCCGCGCCGGGCGGGCCTAGCAGAATGATGTTCAACGCCGTGCTCCCCCCTTGAGCTTCGCCTTCTTGATCAGATCCCCATATTGGTGGGCCAACATATGGCTCTGGATCTGCGTAACCGTGTCCATCGTAACGTTCACGACAATCAGCAGGCTGGTGCCGCCAATGGCCACAAAGCCGAGGCTAGAGAACATAAACTCTGGCACGAGGCACACTAGGGTCAAATACGCCGCCCCAACAACTGTGATGCGCGTGAGAACATAATCGAGATAAGTCTCGGTGTTCTTGCCCGGACGGATGCCAGGAATGAACCCGCCATAGCGCTTCAAATTATCTGCGGTTTCTTCTGGGTTGAACACAACCGCGGTGTAGAAAAAGCAGAAGAAGATGATGCCCAGCGCATACAGCGCCATATAAAGTGGGGAGCCATGCTGCAGGGCGTTGGTCACACCCAGCACAAAATCACCCATTTTGCTGTCCTGAGTGGCGTCTTGCCCGGCAAACTGGACCAGCGTCAGCGGCATCAACAAAAGCGACGAGGCAAAGATCGGCGGGATAACGCCCGCGGTGTTGATCTTTAGCGGCAGAAAGCTCTTATCTGCTTGCATCATGCCGCGCTGCGTTTGACGCTTGGGATATTGGATCAAAACACGGCGCTGTGCCCGCTCCATAAAGCAAATAAAGGCAATCAGGGCGATCACGGCGACACCAATGCCCAAAACCATCAGCGGCTGCATGGTGCCGGTACGGCCGCCTTCAAACAACTGCGCCAACGTCTTGGGCAGGGTTGAAACAATGCCCGCCATGATGATCAGCGAAATACCATTGCCAATACCGCGACTGGTGATCTGTTCGCCCAGCCACATCAAGAACATGGTACCACCCAAAAGCGCGGTCACGCAGGCCACGCGGAACAGCGGACCGGGCTCTACAACGGCAGACAGCCCTTGTGTCGCGCCCCAGCTTTCCAGCCCCACCGCAATGAAATACCCTTGCACAATCGTCAAAACGACCGTGCCATAGCGCGTATATTGGTTCAGCTTCTGCCGCCCGCTTTCGCCCTCTTTCTTGAGCGCAGCAAGTGTCGGCGAGAGCGATGTACCCAACTGCACAACAATCGACGCCGTGATATACGGCATCACACCCAGTGCGATGAGGCTCATCCGCTCCAGCGACCCGCCAGAGAACATGTTAAAGAAATCAAGCACCCCGCCTTTGGTGGTGTTGAACAGCGCTTCGAGCGCCTTGGGGTCGATTCCCGGCAGCGGCACATGGCTCAGCAGGCGGAAAACAATCAACGCCCCGAGCGTAAACCAGATGCGATTCTTGAGCTCGGTCGCCTGCGAAAAGCGGGAAAGATTAAGACCGGCCATCTGTTCGGCGGAACTTGCCATGGATATCGAGACCCTTGAAATAAGAACGGCGGGTCAGCCCCAAGGGACAGCCCGCCGATCCATATAAAGATTCTTCAGCTATTGTCTAAGCCCTGAGCAAGTTTTCCTCAGGCTTTTGCCTTAGCCTTGGTTGTGCCCTTCTTGGCAGCGGCCTTTTCAGCAGCCGGAACAACGTGAATCACGTCGACCGAACCGCCAGCCTTTTCAACTGCTGCCTTGGCAGCCGCCGAAGCGCCAGCAACGCGCAGGTTGATCTTGGCCGTAATCGCACCCTTGGCGAGAATACGGACGCCATCCTTACCACCGCGCGCAACGCCGGCAGCCTTCAGTGCGTCATGATCAATAACGCCCTTGGTATCGAGCTTTTTGGCATCCACCAGCTTTTGAATCGCGCCGAGGTTCACCTCGGCATAATCCTTAGCGAAAATATTGTTAAAGCCACGCTTCGGCAGGCGCATGTGGAGCGGCATCTGACCGCCTTCAAAGCCTGCGATCGAAACGCCTTCACGGCTCTTTTGACCCTTTTGGCCACGACCACCGGTCTTGCCCTTGCCAGAACCGATGCCGCGTCCAACGCGCATACGGCCCTTACGGGCGCCAGGATTATCACGAATTTCGTTGAGTTTCATTGTGCTGCACTCGCTAAAAAGTGCGGGCCATAGCCCGCACGGGTGTCGCTTAAGCCCTGGGATGATGCGCGCTTAACATCCCGGATCCCGCCACAAGGGCGGGATGCCCGACGCCATTAGGCGTCGAGCACTTCCACCATGTGACGAACCTTTTGGATCATCCCGCGCACAGCGGGCGTATCTTCCAGTTCGGACACACGATGCATCTTGTTGAGGCCCAGGCCAATGAGCGTCGCCCGCTGGTCCTTGGTCCGGCGGATCGGTGAACCGACCTGCTTGATTTTGATCTTCGCCATCGTCGATTACTCCGTAACCGCTTCAGCGTCAGCCATAGCTTCCGCTGTGTTGGCGCCGCCACGCTTCAGAAGATCAGCAATCTTCTTACCACGACGCTGCGCCACCGACTTCGGGCTCGTCTGCTCAGTAAGAGCAGCAAAGGTCGCCCGGATCATGTTATAGGGGTTCGAGGTGCCAATCGACTTGGTGACGACGTCTGCCACACCGAGCGATTCAAACACGGCGCGCATCGGACCACCGGCGATGATGCCCGTCCCTTGCGGGGCAGTCCGCACCGTCACACGGCCCGAGCCAAAGTGACCTGCGCCATCATGGTGCAGCGTGCGGCCTTCCTTCAGCGGAACGCGAACCATTGCGCGCTTTGCAGCGGCAGTTGCCTTGGAAATGGCTTCCGGCACTTCACGCGCCTTGCCATGACGGCCACGGCCACCATCACGACCACCACGGCCACGCTCGTTACCGCCGCGACCACGGCCACGGCCACGACCTTCGGTCGCTTCCGGCGCACCAGCTTCTACAGCAGCTGCTTCGCCGCCTTGGATTTCGGTTTCGTCAGCCATTTAGAACTCCAATCCGCCTTCGCGGGCTGCGTCGGCAAGCGCCTTAACGCGACCATGGAACAGGAAGCCACCGCGGTCGAACACGACCTTGGTGACGCCAGCCTTCTTGGCACGCTCGGCAACAGCCTTGCCTACCAGCGCAGCGGCGTCGACATTGGCGCCCGACTTGCCACGCACGTCCTTTTCGACGGTCGAGGCGGCAGCCACAGTCTTACCCGCAGCATCATCAATGATCTGCGCATAAATGTGACGACCCGAGCGATGCACCGAAAGGCGCGGACGCTGGCCACCACGAGCCCGCAGCGAGGTGCGGACGCGCTGACGGCGCTTTTCGAATGTTGAAAGCTTCTGACCCATTACTTCTTCTTACCCTCCTTCCGGAAGATAAACTCGCCACGATAGCGAATACCCTTGCCCTTATAGGGCTCCGGCTTACGCCAGCGGCGGATTTCTGCGGCGATCTGACCAACCTTCTGGCGATCAGAGCCAGAGATTTCGATCGTCGTCTGATCCGGCGTCTTGATGTCGATGCCTTCCGGCACGTCGATGTCAATGTCATGGCTATAGCCAAGCTGCAGCTTGAGCTTCTTGCCCTGTGCGTTGGCACGATAGCCGACACCCGTCATTTCGAGCGTCTTGGTAAAGCCATCCGTGACACCCGTGACCAGGTTCTGGATCAGCGTACGCTGCATGCCCCAGAATGCGCGGGCGCGCTTCGTTTCATTCGCCGGACGAACAGTCAGCAGACCATCTTCCAGCGTGTAGGTGACATCATCAGCCTTTGGCATCGAAAGGGTACCCTTCGGGCCCTTCACTTCGATGATGCCACCGTCGATCGAGGCGGTGACGCCTGCCGGAATCGCAACCGGCTTTTTGCCTGTGCGGCTCATCAGAACACCTCCGCGAGAACTTCGCCGCCAACATTCTGTTCACGCGCTTCGGCGTCAGACAGAACGCCCTTGGGCGTCGAGACGATGGTGATGCCAAGGCCATTACGAACGCGCGGCAATTCCTTTGAACCAGAATAGACGCGACGGCCAGGCTTCGACACGCGAGCGACGTGCTTGATGGCCGGCTGGCCTTCAAAATACTTCAGCTCGATACGAATACCCGGGTGAGCACCCATAGCTTCGTCATGATAGCCACGAATATAGCCTTCGCGCTGAAGAACATCGAGAACGCGAACACGCAGCTTGGACGCTGGTGTCACGACGCTGTCCATCTTGGCACGCTGGCCATTACGGATACGGGTGAGCATATCACCCAAGGGATCGGTCAATGCCATGTCTTTATCCCCTTACCAGCTTGACTTGGTGACGCCGGGGATCAGGCCCTTATTGGCCAGATCACGCAGCTGCACACGGCAAAGCCGGAATTTGCGATAATAAGCGCGCGGACGACCAGTGAGTTCACACCGGTTGCGGACGCGGGTCGGATTGCCGTTGCGCGGAATTTCCGCAAGCTTCAGGCGCGCGATGAGGCGCTCCGTCTCGTCCTTGGAGTCGTCGTTTGCGATCGCTTTCAGCCGAGCATAACGCCCCGCATACTTCTTAACGAGCTTCTTGCGACGCTCGTTCTTGTTGATCGAACTCAGTTTCGCCATGACTTAAGTTCTCTTCCTTCCGTCAGAGCAGCACCGCTTACGCGGCCTGCTTCTGCTCTTGATCTTGCGGGAACGGGAAACCGAACAGACGAAGCAATTCGCGTGCTTCTTCGTCGGTCTTTGCGGTGGTGGTGACGATGATGTCCATGCCACGCACCTTTTCGATCTTGTCGTAGCTGATTTCCGGGAAAACCAGCTGCTCCTTGAGGCCCATTGCATAGTTGCCACGGCCGTCGAACGACTTGGGGTTCAGGCCCCGGAAGTCACGAACGCGCGGCAGCGCAATGGTGATCAGGCGATCAAGAAATTCGTACATGCGCTCACGCCGCAAGGTGACCTTGCAGCCGATTGGCATGCCTTCACGCAGCTTGAACTGCGCGATGGACTTCTTCGCACGGGTGATGACAGGCTTTTGACCTGCAATCAGTTCCATTTCAGAAGCCGCGATTTCGACCTTCTTCTTGTCCTGAGTTGCTTCACCAACACCCATGTTGATGACGATCTTGTCAAGACGCGGAACCTGAAGCGAGTTGGTGTACCCGAACTTCTCGGTCATCGCCTTGATGATCTGCGACTCATAAATGCCCTGCATACGGGCCTTGTATTTGTCAGCCATTGATCACTTCTCCGGACTTCACGGCCACGCGGACCTTCTTGCCGTCCTTGATTTCGAAGCGAACGCGCGTGGGCTTGCCCGACTTCGGATCTTGGATTGCGACCTTCGAGACCGGAAGCGGCGCTTCACGGCGCTCCAGACCACCCTGCGGGTTGGCCTGGGTCGGCTTTTTGTGGCGGGTGGCGATATTCACGCCAGCAACCACAACCTTGCCTTCTTTCGGCAGAGCAGCGGTCACTTCGCCCGTCTTGCCCTTGTCCTTACCGGACAGGACGACGACCTTGTCACCCTTTTTGATCTTCAGCGAAGCCATTACAGCACCTCCGGTGCGAGCGAGATGATCTTCATGAAGTTCTTCGCACGCAGTTCACGGCAGACCGGGCCGAAAATACGGGTCCCAATCGGCTCTTCGTTCTTGTTGACGAGGACGGCCGCGTTGGTGTCGAACCGGATCGTC
>RFZB01000111.1 GCA_009920915.1 Sphingomonadaceae bacterium
GGGAGGCCATGGCCTCCCCTTTTTTTATCTCTCAGCCGCGATGATTTAGCCGAGCCGTGCGGCCACCAGCGCCTTCAAATCGGCTTCGGGCCGCGGGCCATAATGCGAAATAACTTCGGCGGCGCACACAGCGCCCATCGTCAAGCAGTCGGCAAGGCTGCGTCCTTCGGCCTGACCTGACAAAAATCCTGCGGCAAACAAATCCCCTGCCCCAGTGGTATCCACCACCTTGGCAATGGGTTCGGCCGGCACGTCGCAGCGTTGGCCGCCCGATATAGCCAGCGCCCCATGTTCACTGCGCGTCACGACCAGCGTCTTCACCAAAGGTGCGGCGGCGGCCACGGCAGTTTCAAAATCATTCGTCTGCATCAGCGTGCAAATTTCGCCATCATTGGCAAAGAGGATGTCAATTTTCCCATCAGTCAACAAAGCGCGAAAATCATCGCCGTGCCGATCAATCACAAAATTGTCGGACAGCGTGAACGCCACTTTGCGACCAGCAGCGCGCGCAATGGCAATGGCTTCGCGCATCGCGGCGCGCGGCTCTTCCGGATCCCACAAATAGCCTTCCAGATAGAGGACGCCTGCATTTTCAATCATGGTGCGATCAAGCGCCTGGGCGGGCAGGAACTGCGAGGCGCCCAAAAACGTATTCATCGTCCGCTGGCCATCAGGCGTCACAAAAATCAGGCATTGTGCAGTTGGCGGCTCTTCGCCCCGCATCGGCGTTGTAAAGTCCACCCCAATGGCGCGAATATCGTGTGAAAAGACTTTGCCAAGTTGGTCGTCAGCGACTTGCCCGATAAAGCCGCATTTGCGACCCAAGGCAGCCATGCCGGCAATGGTATTGGCCGCAGAGCCGCCACTGGCCTCATGCGCCGCCCCCATACGCGCATACAGGGCATCTGCCCGCGGTGCATCCACCAGTTGCATCCCGCCCTTGGTCAAGCCTTCCTCAACAATCAGGCTATCTGGGGCTGGCGCAATGATATCAACAATCGCATTGCCAATCGCTACGACATCAAGCTGGGCTGCAGTCACACGCATTTCCTTTGGACAAATTTATTGAGGCAGCCCGCTATCGACTGGGGGCCAACAAGGCAATCGTTAAGTGCGCTTGGGCACCCATGCCCAAAACAGGGCTTAAGGGCGGATATTCGAATATTCTCAATCCATCTCAGTGCGCTGGAAATGCGGGGCGTAAAAAACACGCCCGCGCCGCGCCGAAATAAAAGGGGTATCGCCCGCGCCATGCCATCGGTATCCCATTGATATGGACAAGGCATGTGTGGGGCAGGTGGCCGTTATCTTTGTCTCGATACGCACGGGGGAGGATGATGCGGGCTATCAGGCAGCAGCGGCTGCCATGGCGGCGCTGGCGGCCGAGCAGCCTGGCTATTGCGGCATGGCGTCCACACGGGCCTCTGATGGCATGGGCATAACTGTCAGCTATTGGGCAGATGAAGCCGCTGCAGCTGCGTGGCGGGATAATCCAACGCACATGGCTGTGCGTGAAGCTGGGCGGGACCGTTGGTATTCCGCATATACGCTGGATGTTGCGCGGATTTCGCGCCATTATGACTGGACGAAGAATGACCGATCCGCGCGCCAATAATCGAGATTTTACAATGCTCTTCCTCGTGATGCTGATCACGGGAGCGGGCAACACAGCGCTGCAATCAGTGCTGCCCACTTTGGGCCGGACCATTGGCGTGCCCGATAGCGTGATTGCGGCTGCTTTTTCGGTCTCTGCGGCCATTTGGGTGTTTACGGCACCGCGCTGGGCCCGCCGGTCTGATCGCGATGGGCGGCGCGAAATGGTGATGCTGGGGCTGGTTGGCTTTATTTCGTCCGTTGGTCTGTGCGGTGTGATCCTCTCTCTTGGCCTGCACGGCATTTTGGGCCCGCTGGTGACGATGGTTGCGTTTATTGCGGCGCGAATGCTCTATGGCATTTTTGGCGCAGCAGCGCCTCCAGCAGCACAGGCTATGGTTGCGCTGCGCACCAGCCGTAAGGATCGCACCAAGGCGCTGACCATGTTGGGGTCTGCCTTTGGTCTGGGCACAATTTTAGGCCCAGCCGCTGCCCCGTGGCTGGTGGGTTTACCGGTTGTCGGGCTGGCCGGCCCTGCCTTTGTTTTTGCCGCCATTGGCAGTGTCGTTCTCTTCTTTGTCTGGCGGTATCTGCGCGACGATACGTCTGATGATGCCGGCCATGGCGCCGCCGTCAGCTATCCCTCGATTGGGGGCGCACCCACCGGGGGCAGTGTGGTGGCGGCAACGGCCCCTTTGGGCAAGCCGCTTGCGCTCCAAGATCCTCGGATTTGGCCGTGGATGCTGTTGGGCCTTGTCATGGGCCATGCGCAGGCAATGACGGGCCAAGCCGTTGGCTTTTTGGTGATTGATCGGCTGCAACTGCCACTTGCGCATTCGCAAGAGGCGATTGGCATTGTGCTGATGATTGGCGCGGCGGCGGCTTTGCTGGTGCAATGGGGGTTGATCCCCTTGTTCAATCTTGAGCCGCGCCGCATGGTCATGCTGGGCCTTGTGCTGGCGGCCTTTGGCTGTGCCGCCACAGGCATCGCCTCTAGCCTTTATGGCATTGCAACGGCCTATGCGCTGGCGTGCATTGGCTTTGGCTTCACTCGACCTGCCTTTACGGCGGGGGCATCCCTGGCTGTGGATCGCAAGCTACAAGGCGCAGTTGCCGGGCGCGTCACCTCCGTCAATGGCGCGTCCTTTGTTTTAGGCCCCTCGATCGGCGTGGGTTTATATGAAATTTGGGGGCCATTGCCCTATTATCTGTCCGCAGGCATTTTGGCGCTGCTGGTCATTTATGTTGCAGCGCGGATCAAGCCACTTGACCATAATGCGGCCAGCGCCCGCGATGCTTGATCAGCAAAGCTGACCTGATCCTCCTCAAAAAACCAAAAAAAAGGCCGGTCCCAAAGGGCCGGCCTATAAAAGTTTGTATAGGAGAGGATGCCTGAAAGGCAGGGTCTATTTGCGGCGCAGCAACTTTTTGTGCAAGTGCGAAATAACAAATCGTGATTGCACTTTTTGCAACTACAGCCTAAGCTCTTGCGATGCGGCGATTACCATCACTTGCGGCCATTGAGGCTTTTGTTCAAGTTGCCCGTCTGGGGTCGATAAAGGCGGCCGCGGAAGACTTATCGCTGTCTTCCCCCGCGCTGAGCCGGCGAATCCAGACGCTGGAAAGCTTTGTGGGCCGCCCGCTTTTTGAGCGGGGGCACCAATCCATTCGCCTCAATGAAGATGGCGAAGAATTGATGGGGTTAGTTGCCCAACCCATTGAAACATTGGCGAATGCAATTGAGACGATGACGTCGCGTGACCATGTTATGCGGTTGCGGCTGGGGGTGCCCTCGCTTTTTGCGTCCCAGCGCCTCATCCCCCATCTGCCGCAGCTCCGCAAAATCCATCCCAAGCTGCATATTGATTTGGATACAGCCGCACATTCGCTCACGCGTTTGGGCGATGGCATTGATTGCGCAATTGCCTTGGCAGGTACGCTTGATCCCGCACTGTATGGCGTGCGGATTTATCGAGACAATATCTACACGGTTGGGGCGCGGCGGCTGGTGCAAGGCCCCCATGCCATTACCCGGCCAGAGCAGCTGCGCGAAATGACCGTGATGATCCACCGGGAATTGGAAGACACATTTGATGTGTGGCGCACGGCCGTTGGTATGCCTGATTTAGAGCCTGCGGCCATTGATTATTATGACTCAGGCCAGTTGATGCTGGAGGCGGCCGCGCAAGGCCTTGGCATTGCCTTTTTACATCAAAATCTTCTGTCGGATTATGGGGACGAACGGCTGGTCCGGATGTTCGCCGATATCGAGGTGCGCAGCCCCTATAGCTATTGGTTTGCCTGCCGGCCGCGCGCGTTGGATCTCCAGCCAGTGCGGTTGTTCCGCGACTGGCTGGTGACCCTATATCAAAGCGATTAAGCGACTGTCGCTTTCACAATCTTGCCCGGCTTGGCGGGCGGCTCACCCTTGGGCAGGGCGTCCACATGTTCCATGCCCGAAATCACTTGGCCCCAAACAGTATATTGGCCGTCGAGGAAGTGGCAGTCGGTAAAGCAAATGAAGAACTGGCTGTTCGCGCTATTGGGGTTCATCGCGCGCGCCATAGAGCAAGTGCCGCGGACGTGCGGTTCATCATTAAACTCGGCCTTCAAATCCGGCTTTTCTGATCCGCCCATGCCCGTGCCCGTCGGATCACCGCCTTGCGCCATAAAGCCATCAATCACGCGGTGGAACACCACGCCATCGTAAAAGCCTTCTTGTGCCAATTCGCTGATGCGCGCGACATGGCCGGGGGCCAGATCAGGGCGGAGCTGAATAACCACATCGCCGGTATCAAGCGTGAAAGTCAGGGTGTCGGCCATGAAACTACTTTCTGTCTGATTGGAAAGACGTTGCCCTACGCGGCTTGGGGCAGCGATGCCAGTCCATATTCCGCTGCCACCAATTCATAGCTGCGCCGCCGGGCTGCATGATTGGGCATGATGTTGACGAGCATCATCTCATCCGCGCCATAGTCGGACGCCACTTGGTCAAGCGTTGCACGGACCTCGGCGGGCGTCCCCAACGTTGTCCGGCGATTGCGCACGGGCGCATCGCCTTGCTGCGCGGCCCAGCTTTGCGCCTTGGCGACGCTTGGCACGGGGATCAGTTCGCCGCGCACCAAATGATAAAACATCATCCGCGCGGGCAGCGAGAGTTGCTCCGCCTCCTCCCGGCTGGGCCCGGCAATTGCCCAAGTGGCGACCATCACATAAGGCTTATCAAGCCAGCGGGAGGGCGTGAAATTGCGACGATAATGCTCGGCTTGGGGCAGGCCATCTGAATTGATGAAATCGGCAATGCAATAAGGCAGGCCCACTTCGGCCGCCCAAATCGCGCTGTCGAGTGATGAGCCCAATAGCCATGGCTCAATCGTGCCGCCGCCGCTTGGCAATGTATCGCGCAGCACGGCAAAGGGATGGTCCTCAGGCAGACCGTCTCCCAAATAGGCCAATGTCTCGGCCAGATTATTGGGAAAATCATCAACGGGCATTCGCCGGCTGCGGTCGCGCTGCAAGGCATAGGCCGTCCGCTGGTCAGACCCCGGTGCCCGGCCCAGCCCCAGATCGATCCTGTTGGGGGCAAGCGCTGCCAGCATCTTGAATGTTTCTGCGACTTTAAACGGCGAATAATGCGGCAACATAATGCCGCCAGAGCCAATGCGGATGCGCTGGGTGGCAAGCGCCACAGGGCCAATCAGCGCCTCAGGCGCGCAACCGGCTAGCCCCGGCGAGGCATGATGTTCTGCCAGCCAATAACGGTGAAACCCGGCTGCATTACAGGCGCGGGCAAGATCCAATGTATTGGCCAGCGCGTCAGCGGCAGTCAGCCCCTCTTCAATGGGGGATTGGTCCAACACAGAAAGGCGATAGGGCGATGTCATCGCGTCAGTTTAGCGCGATGCGCTTGGGATGAAAGCCAAAGCTTGTCATCCGGCATTGGGGCGCGTAACCAGCGCCAGTCTGCAACCAACCGGCGAGGAGGGACGATGAGCGACATCGACATCACCCGCACCATCGACCCGGTGGTGGAAACGCAGCTTGATGAAGACGATCATCTAAAGCGCGAATTTGTCCGCGATGTGCTCGCCGCCGTTGAAGCAGGCGATGACAGCGGCGCCCGCACGTTGGTTGCGCCGCTGCACCCGGCCGATATTGCTGACTTGATTGAGCAGACTCCCGCTGATGAGCGGCATGATCTGGTCCGGGCCTTGTCGGATTTGATCGACGCCGATGTGATCGCGGAGATGAATGAATATGTGCGCGAAGAGCTGATTGACAGCCTCGCGCCGGAGCAAGTGGCCGATATTGCTGCCGAACTCGATACCGACGACGCTGTCGCCATTATCGAGGACATGGAAGAAGATGATCAGCGGGCGGTGCTGCGCGCGCTGGCGCCCGATGATCGCGCCGCAATTGAAGAGGCGCTGTCTTACCCGGAAGAATCAGCTGGCCGCTTGATGCAGCGCGAGCTGATTGCCGTGCCGGAACATTGGTCTGTCGGTCAGGTCATTGATTATCTGCGGGAAAATCAGGATCTCACGACAGATTTTTGGGAAGTGTTCGTTGTTGATCCGCAACATCACCCTGTCGGCACCTGCCATTTGAGCTGGGTGCTGCGCACGCCG
>RFZB01000112.1 GCA_009920915.1 Sphingomonadaceae bacterium
CAGAATTTCCTCAAATGTCGGGATCAGAAATTGCCCATCATAGGCGGTATTTGCCGGGCGCACCTCTGGCAGGCGCTCACGCGCGCGCAGGGTGCGCAATTCTGCTAGAGTGAAATCTTCAGTAAACCAGCCTGTAACGCGCTGCCCATCGATTATCTTGGTCGCACGGCGGGCGGCAAACTCGGCATGGCTGGCAACATCGGTTGTGCCCGAAATCTCATTCTCATGGCGGGCGACCAGAACCCCGTCTTTGGTCAACACCAAATCCGGCTCAATAAAATCAGCGCCTTTTTCAATTGCCAATTCATAGGCGGCCAGCGTGTGTTCAGGCCGGTCGCCACTGGCGCCGCGATGCGCAATTAAAATCGGCTTGGTGTCAGCGGCCATAAGCGAACCTGCAACGAAAACTGCGGCCAATGCCGCCAAAATCCAGCGTATCATCATCCCCCTGCCCTATCGCACTCTTATGGCGGGGCAATGACATGGCTCAGCCCAGCACGCCCGCCCAGACATCTGGCTTAAACCCGGCCAGCACACCGCCGGAATGTTCGACAATTGGCCGTTTGATCATCGATGGCTGATCCAGCATCAGCGCGATGGCGCGCGCTTCATCCAGCCCTACCTTATCGGCGTCAGGCAGCTTACGGAACGTCGTCCCCGCACGGTTGAGCACCTGTTCCCAGCCCAATGCCGCGCACCACGCCTTTAGCTGATCCGCGTCAGCACCCAGCTTTTTATAATCGTGGAAATCATAGGCCAGCCCTTGGCTCTCCAGCCAGACGCGGGCCTTTTTCACGGTGTCGCAATTGGGGATGCCGTAAACGGTCAACGTCATTGGCTTATTCCCACTCAATCGTCCCCGGCGGCTTTGACGTATAGTCATAGACCACGCGGTTAATGCCCTTCACTTCATTGACGATGCGGGTCGCTACACGGCTGAGGAAGGCGCTGTCGAACGGATAGACATCGGCTGTCATGCCGTCTGTCGATGTCACAGCCCGCAGCGCGCAGACGCTGTCATAGGTGCGGCCATCGCCCATCACGCCCACAGTGCGCACGGGAAGGAGCACGGCGAACGCCTGCCAGATGGCATCATAAAGGCCGGCCGCGCGGATTTCTTCGAGATACACCGCATCGGCCTTGCGCAGGATGTCACAGCGTTCCTTGGTCACTTCGCCCGGGATGCGGATCGCAAGCCCGGGCCCGGGGAAAGGATGGCGGCCGACAAAAATATCCGGCAGGCCAAGTTCCCGGCCCAGCGCGCGGACTTCATCTTTGAATAATTCGCGCAATGGCTCAACGAGCTTCATGTTCATCCGCTCCGGCAAGCCGCCAACATTATGGTGGCTTTTAATCGTGACCGAGGGACCACCCGTAAACGAAACCGATTCAATCACATCGGGGTAGAGCGTGCCCTGGGCCAGGAAATCTGCGCCGCCGATTTTCTTGGCTTCTTCCTCAAACACATTGATGAATTCCGCACCAATGAATTTGCGTTTCTGTTCAGGGTCCGTCACGCCGGCCAGACCGGCCATGAAGCGGGCTTCCGCATCAACGACGACCAGCGGAATTTTATAATGTTCGCGGAACAGTTGTTCGACTTGTTCGCGCTCATTGAGGCGCAGCAGGCCGTGATCGACGAATACGCAGGTGAGTTGATCGCCAATGGCTTCGTGGATCAGGATCGCCGCCACCGAGGAATCGACGCCGCCCGATAGACCGCAAATCACGCGGCCATCGCCCACTTGCGCGCGGATATCGGCAATCTTGGTCGCGCGGAATTCCGCCATTGTCCAATCGCCCGCAAGGCCACAAACTTTATGGACAAAGTTGGAAATCAACTTTGCCCCATCGGGCGTGTGGACGACTTCGGGGTGGAATTGCGTGCCATAAAAGCGGCGCGCATCATCTGCGATCACGGCAAAAGGCGCGCCCTCAGTTGTTGCCACCACCCGAAAGCCGGGGGCAAAGGCCGTCACCTTGTCGCCATGGCTCATCCACACTTGGTGGCGCGAGTCCTTGTCCCACAGCCCGTCAAACAACAAGCAATCATCCGCAATATCAATGAAGGCGCGGCCAAATTCACCGCTGTCACCCGGCTCAACCGTGCCGCCCAATTGCTGCGACATGGTTTGCTGACCATAGCAAATGCCAAGGATGGGAATGCCAGCGTCGAAGAAGCGTTGCGGCGCGCGCGGTGAGCCTGCCTCAGGCACCGATGCCGGGCCGCCCGACAAAATGATGCCCTTGGGCTGCATCCGATCAAAAGCGGCATCAGCGGCGTTAAACGGGGCGATTTCGCTATAGACCCCCGCTTCGCGGACGCGACGCGCAATCAGCTGCGTCACTTGGCTGCCAAAATCGACGATAAGGATGGAATCGGAGGGCTGAACAGTCATGACGAGCCGATAGGCAGCCCATCGCCCTCTGTCTAGTTTCGGGACCTAAGGCGGACAGTCTTCTGGGGACGGTCCGCCCAAACTGGCCTTTACCCGCGCAGTCCCGACAAGACGAGGTCATGGACCCGGCCATAGCGCGCCACACAGGAAAATCGGCCCTTGTCATAGCCATCGTCATAGCGATCATAACGATAGCCCCAGCGATCCTGACGATCCCAGCCAGCGCCCTGATTGCGGTCCCAAGTGCGGTCCCAAGCGCGATTAGGGCCCCGATCCCAGCTCACGTCAGAGCGATCATTCCAACTGCCGCGCCGCTCCACAACAAGGCGGCCGCGCACCACATAGCCATCCCCCACACGGTCAATGCGGGTGACATCGGTCACGCGTGCCCAACCGCCATAACGATTGGCCTGGCGCTGTGCTGCACGCACGCATTGGTCAACAGCATCGCGGGTGGCATAGCGATCATCATAGCCGCCGCGCCACCGCCTCTCCTTATTCGCAGCAGACGCAATGGCCGCAATACCGCCAATAATCAGGGCACCCGCAATCACATCGCCTGCATCAATCCGATCACGATCTCGGGGATAGCCATGTGCGTGTGCGGGCATGGCTGTGACCAACAAAGGTCCTGCAATGCCCGTAAGCATGGCCTTGGATAGTGTGTTCATGTCTTGTCTCCGCAACTGCCCGGCAGATGCGCCGGTGAGACAAGACTGCCCCTGCCTGCATGACAGGGGGCTGAACCGACCATTAGGCCAGCGTTCATCTCAATTTCGGGGAAAAGAGATGCGCCGTCTCGGCCCGTCTTGGTGCGGCCTTATGGCAGGGGGTGAATGGTCAATCCCGTCCACTTTGCAGCAAAGGCCCAAAGATCCGCCGTTTCTGAAATAATCTTATCCGTCGGCTTGCCCGATCCATGGCCCGCGCGCGTTTCAATGCGGATAAGCTGGGGCTTAGCCCCCAATTGAGCGGCCTGAAGCGCGGCGGTGTATTTAAAGCTATGGCCGGGAACAACGCGGTCATCTGTATCCGCAGTCGTCACCAAAATTGCCGGATAGGGGGTGCCAGCTTTGATATTGTGATAAGGCGAATAGGCCCGCAAAACCTTGAAATCCGCTTCTTTACCCGGGTCACCATAATCATCGACCCAATAGCGGCCCGCCGTAAAGCGGTTAAAGCGCAGCATATCCATGACGCCAACGGCAGGCAAAGCTGCCGCAAATAAATCTGGCCGCTGATTGGTCACAGCGCCGACCAACAAGCCGCCATTAGACCGGCCCTCAATTGCCAGCTTTCCGGTGCCTGTGACACCTGACGCAATCAAATGCTCTCCCGCGGCAATAAAATCGTCAAAGACATTCTGTTTTTTGGCAAGGCGGCCGCCATCATGCCAGGCTTTGCCATATTCCCCGCCGCCGCGCAGATTGGCAATGGCATAGACCCCACCCTGCTCAATCCATGCCAGACGAGTCGGGCTGAACGAGGGGGTTTGCGAAATGTTGAACCCGCCATAGCCATAGAGAATGGTTGGCGCGCTGGCAGGCGTGTCCTTGCGCTTGATGATATACATCGGGATGCGCGTGCCATCCTTTGACGCATAGAAAACTTGCTGGGTTACATAATCCGCAGGGTCAAAGGCCACCTTGGGCTTGAAGAATGTCTCAACTTTGCTGGTCGCTGTGTCAAAACGATACACGGTAGGAGGCGCTGCAAAGCTGGAGAAGGTGAAGAATGTTTCAGAATCCCCACCCTTGCCGCCAAAGCCCGAGGCTGTGCCGATAGACGGCAGCTGGACTTCTGAGACCAGCTTGCCGTCCAGTTCGCGCAGCTCAATTTGCGAGCGTGCATCGCCCAGATAGGCAAGGATCATCCGCGTCCCAATCAGCGAAGCGCCGACCATT
Source organism: Sphingomonadaceae bacterium (assembly GCA_009920915.1). Taxonomy (GTDB): domain Bacteria; phylum Pseudomonadota; class Alphaproteobacteria; order Sphingomonadales; family Sphingomonadaceae; genus Aquisediminimonas. Next base: position 4,304 of record RFZB01000112.1, read on the forward strand.
GTGTCCTTGGTCTGGCCCACAATTTCACGCAGAGGCTGTTTTGGCTTGGCAACATCCAGCGCGACCAAACGTCCACGCGGCGCCTCTTTATTCGTCATGAAAAAGAAAGTGGACCCTAGCGAACCGGCCAATTCCCAATCATGATCAAGACCAGGCACCAAGGTTTTGAAGGTGACGCCATGGGTAAACCCGCCCGATTTTTCCAGCTGACCCACGGTCAGCTCATAGCGATTGTCCGTACCGCCCGACGACGTGATGAGAATATAGCGCCCATCATCCGTGACTTGCGCCGAATGGCCCAATAAGGGGCGGTTGGGCGTTTCGTACACCTTGGTGTCAGCCGCTTGGGTGCTGCCAACGCGGTGATACCAGATCGACTGGTTGGTGTTGAGCGATTGGAATTGCGCCTCTTTTTGCGTTTCGGGGAAGCGCGAATAGAAAAAGCCCTTGTTATCGTTCGTCCAGCTGATGTTGGAGAATTTTACCCAGCGCAGCTCATCGCCCAATTGCTGGCCTGTTGCGACATCCAAAACGCGCACAATGCGCCAATCTGTCCCGCCATCTTGCACTGTATAAACCAGATAACGGCCATCGCCCGAAGGCCGCCATTCGGCCAAGGCCGTCGCCCCATCCTTGGCCCATTTATTGGGATCAATCAGCACGCGTGGCGTGCCTGTTAGCCCCTCTTGGACCATCAGGACCGACTGGTTTTGCCGCCCATCATTGCGCGTGAAGAAATAACGGTTACCCGCCTTTTGCGGCGTACCAATGCGTTCAAAATCAAACAGCGCCTTTAGCCGGCCAGTCAAAATGTCGCGCCCCGGCAATGTCGCCAAATAGGATTGTGTCAGAGTGTTTTGTGCATCCACCCATTGCCGCACCTCGGCATCGGTGCGCACATCATTTTCCAACCAGCGATAGGGATCGGCCACTTTCTGCCCAAATTGCTCGTACGCCAAATCCGTCGCGCGCGTGGCAGGATAGGCGATGCTGGTCGCCGCAATGGGCGATGCGGCAGGCGCTGCCCAAAGGCTGGTGCTGGCCATGGCGCAAGCAAGAGTTGGAATGATGGACCGCATAACAGACTATCCCCTGAAAATTCTGATGACCTTTATTGTGTCCATAGCGGCCTGCTTCAAAGCGATGCAAGCTGAAGCGAATATGGAAGAAATCATCATGAGGAGATTGCCAATGCGCCGGATTGTCACTGCCCTATTGCTGGGGGTTGCCACCCCTGCCGTTGCGGCCCCTGCTGATGATTTGAAAGCGGTCATCAGCGATCATTGGTCATGGTGGCTAAGCGAGAACCCAATTTCAGCGACCAGCCTTGGCGTGCGGGACTATGATGACAAGCTGCCCGATATCAGTTTGGCCGCGCAGGATAAATCCGCCGCTGCCGCGCAAAAGCTGCTGGATCGGCTGAACGCCATTCCCGAAGACAGCCTGACCGAGACCGAACGTGCCAATAAAGGGGTGCTGGCGCGCAATTTAAGCGAGCAAATCGAGGCCAATCGCTTTGGCCAGCGCATGATGCTCTTCACCACCTATGAAAGCCCCTATCAAAGCTTTGCCGGCTTGGGCGATAATCTGCCGATGTTCACAGGCCGCGATTATCGCAGCTATTTGACGCGACTGGCGCAATTCCCAAAAATGAATGCCGAGATTATGGCCATCACGCGTCAGGCCGTTGCCAAGGGCTATGTCCAGCCCTGTGTGGCGATGGGGCAGTTTGAGAAAACAGTCGACGGGGCCGTTGCTGGCGCGCCAGAGGACACGCGCTTTTATGGGCCGTTTAAGCGCACCAAGCCCGCGGACATCAGCGAGGCTGACGTCGATAAAATGATCGAGACGCTGCGCAAGCAGCGCACCTCCTTTGA
>RFZB01000113.1 GCA_009920915.1 Sphingomonadaceae bacterium
CGATTGCTGGCGCAGATGCCGTTATCAATTTGGTAGGCAGTTTTGTGGATATGCAGCGTCTGCATGTTGAAGGCGCCCAAAACATTGCCGAAGCAGCGGCGCGCGCGGGCGTGAAGAGCCTGGTGCATATGTCTGCCATTGGGGCAGATGCGCAGAGCAAGTCGGCCTATGGGGGGACCAAGGGGGAGGGCGAAGCCGCTGTCCGCAAGGCATTTCCCAAGGCGGTCATTGTCCGCCCGTCGATTGTTTTTGGGCGGGAAGATGCCTTTATCAATCGCTTCGCCGCGTTGATCCGCGCGCTGCCAATTGTGCCAATCATTGGCGGCAAGACACGCTTCCAGCCTGTTTTTGCAGGCGATGTTGGCCATGCTGTGGCGGCGCTGGTTGCCGATCCGGCAGCGCATGGCGGCAAAACTTATGAGCTGGGTGGCCCGCAAATCTTGTCGATGCGCCAAATGAATGAATGGATTGCGACGCAAACGGGCCGGTCGCCGCTGTTCATTGATGTGCCTGATGTTGCAGCGGCAGCTTTGGCCACTTTGACCGGCTGGCTGCCGGGCGCGCCCATCACGCGCGATCAATGGATTATGCTGCAGTCCGACAATATTGTATCTGCCAAGGCGCGGGACCTGAGCACGCTGGGTGTTTCGGCAACCCCGCTGGATGCTGTCGCGCGTGGCTGGCTGCTGATTTATCGTCGTCATGGTCGCTTTGGGGCTGCTGCATGAGTGTGCTGTTAACCGTCATCCTCTTGGGTATTGTTGAGGGGCTGACAGAATTTATCCCAGTCTCATCCACCGGCCATTTGGTGCTGGCGGGGGAATTGCTGGGCTTTAAAGATGGCTCGGGCGGCGCCTTTGATGTCATTATTCAGCTTGGCGCTATTCTGGCCGTGATTGTGCTCTACTGGCGCCGCTTTTGGGATGTGGCACTGGGGCTGTTGTCGTGGCAGCAAGGGCCAGTTCGCTTTACCCGCAACATCTTGCTGGGCTTTTTGCCATCCGCGCTTGTGGGGGCGCTCGCCTATTCGGCCATTAAGGCCATGCTTGAAACGCCCGAAATTGTGGCCTGGGCGCTGATTTTAGGTGGCGTTGCCATTCTGGTCATTGAACGCTTTGCCCGCGATAGCCACACCGAAAATGTCGAAGCAATGCGGTGGCAAACCGCGCTGACCATTGGGGTTATTCAATGCCTCTCGATGATCCCGGGGGTAAGCCGCTCTGGCGCCACCATCATGGGCGCCCGCGCACTGGGGATTGAGCGGAAAACCGCTGCAGAATTTAGCTTTTTTGTCGCGGTGCCCACGATGATGGGGGCGACTGCGCTGGCACTGTATAAAGAAGGGGCTGCCCTTGCCGCGCAGGATGTCACCAATATTGCCATTGGTTTTGGCGTGTCCTTTGTGGTCGCGCTGCTGGTGATTAAGGGCTTTCTTGCGATTGTGACGCGCTATGGCTTTGCGCCCTTTGCGTGGTACCGCATTGTTGCGGGCACTGTCGCGTTGGTCTGGCTGCAGCAAATCGGGTGAGGTGCCGCCCGGCTCTCTAGCCGCCCAGTGCCTTTTGCCGGCGCCGTTGCACGGACGATCCAATGCCCATCGCCTCGCGATATTTGGCAACTGTCCGGCGGGCCAGATCAAAGCCTTGGGCCTTGAGTAAATCCACCAGCGTATCGTCAGACAGGATCGCTTTCGGGTCTTCTGCCTGAATCAGCGTGCGAATGGCGCTTTTCACGGCTTCTGCCGAAATTGCATCGCCGCCGTCCGCAGCGGCAATGCTGCTGGTAAAGAAATATTTCAACTCAAACACCCCGCGGTCGCAGGCAAGATATTTGTTCGATGTCACTCGGCTGACAGTCGATTCATGCATGGCAATCACATCGGCAATTTGCCGCAAGGTGAGGGGTTTTAACTGGCTGACGCCGTGACGAAAAAAGCCATCTTGTTGGCGCACCAGCTCCGTTGCGACTTTTAAGATTGTGCGCTGTCGCTGGTCGAGTGTTTTGATCAGCCAATTGGCGGATGTCAGGCACTCATTGAGCCAGGCTCGGCTCTTTTTGTCGTCGCTGCTGGTCAGCAATTCGGTGTAATAGCTGCGGTTGACGAGCAGGCGGGGCAGGCTGGCACTGTTGATTTCAACTGCCCATCCCGCGCCGCGCCGCGACACAAAAATATTCATATCCGCCAAGTCTTCGTCATCGACGCCGCAAATCCGCTTTAGCTGGGGCAGGCGGCCCAGTGCCAACACGTCCAGATTGTCGAGCAGCCGGGCCATGGCCGGGTCATATCGATTGGCTTCCTTGGCTTGCAGCGCGATACATTCCGCAAGCGATCGTGCACCCACGCCCGTTGGGTCAAAGCCTTGAATGTGCTGAAGAACATCCTCACACGCCGCCAGTGTGACGCCCAATTGCTGGGCCATGTCGGCCAACGGCATCAAGAGATAGCCTGCCTCGTCAATTTGGGCGATGATATGCCCGGCAATCATCAACTCTGCCCCAGACAAACTGGCCCCGGCCTGTTGCATCAAATATGTGTGAAGCGACAGGCCAGCGGCGGCAAAATTCTCAAAATCTGGGCCATCTTCGTCAAAGCTGCCCGAAGCGCCGGTCATGCCTAAGGCGCCATCCAGCCCCGGCCCGCCGTCAGCAGCGCTATCGTGATGAAATGTCTCATGGGCATAATCGACATCTAAGGGGCCATCGCGATTGGGTCCCAGATCGGCCTCGATGAGCCGTTCGGTCGTTACAGGATCATCCCCATCATCGCCTGACAGGTCAGCCCAGTCTTCATCTGCGCTGTCCTGCGCGGGCACGTCAGGGCCATCGCGCTCTGCATCCAGAAGCGGATTTCGTTCAACTTCTTCGGCAATAAAGGCTTCGATTTCGAGGTTGGATAGCGCAAGCAGCTTAATGGCCTGCTGCAGTTGCGGCGTCATCACCAGCGACTGGCTCTGCCGCAAATCCAGGCGAGGGCCAAGCGCCATGGCTATAGGCTAAAGCCCTCGCCAAGATAGAGGCGACGGACATTTTCATCCGCAACCAAATCTGCAGGGCTGCCGGCAAACAACACGCGGCCATCATAAATGATGCAGGCGCGATCCACGATGTCCAAGGTTTCACGGACATTATGGTCCGTGATGAGAACGCCAATTTGGCGTTTCTTCAGTTGCTTCACCAAATCGCGAATGTCCGCGATGGAAATCGGGTCAATACCGGCAAAGGGCTCATCCAACAGCATGATGGAGGGGTCAGCGGCCAATGCGCGGGCAATTTCACAGCGCCGGCGTTCCCCGCCAGACAGCGCCATGGCCGGCGCGCTGCGCAGCCGGGTCAGGCCAAATTCCTCGAGCAAGGTTTCCAGCCGGGTGGCGCGCGCCGCCTTGTCCGGCTCGGCCAGCTCAAGCACCGCCATGATATTCTGTTCGACGGTCAGCCCCCGAAAAATTGAGGTTTCCTGAGGCAGATAGCCCAGCCCCAAAATGGCACGCCGATACATGGGCAGGCCGGTAATATCTTGCCCGTCCAGCTCAATCCGGCCAGAATCCGGCTTTACCAATCCCATGATTGAGTAAAAACACGTGGTCTTGCCAGCGCCATTGGGGCCAAGCAGGCCCACCACTTCGCCCCGACCCACGGCAAGCGAGACATCCGTTAACACAGTGCGCTTGTCATAGGATTTGGCAATCGACACGACAGACAGGCCGCCCAAGGGGGCGGGGCTGGCGCTGTCTGCGCGATCAAGGACGGCGGCTTTGCTCATAGTCGTTCCTGCTGGGTTTATGCGCTGAAAGTAAATCAGGCATAAATGTCGACATCATTTGGCAAGATTATTGCATAGCGGGTGCCAAAGGCAACTGCGGCGTGCCCAAGACGCGCCGAATTTCGTCCATTTTCAGATAAGCTGATTTATTTCTTGGTGTTGGCAACCGTGAAGCGGCCTGTAACGCGGCCAGAATTGCCCACCCCCGGCGCGCTGCGGCCATCAACTGTGGCCCGGCCAGTGTCCAGGTCAATCACCATGCGACCCCCCTGAACGCGGTTGTTGCCCTGTGTCAGTTCAACACCCCCCACCAGCGTGATGATCCGGCGGTTAAGATCATATACCGCAAAATCCCCACGGGCTGTTTCACTTGGGCTTTTGACTGACACGCCACCAGAAGCATCCAGCCGTTCAATCGACACGCCGCCATCTGCGCGCGCATAGGCCACTGTTAGGCGGCTGGCAGTTAGTGTCATATTGGCTTGGCGAACAACGACATTGCCGGAAAACACAGCGCGATCGGCCCTGTCCTGCACCTCAATCCGGTCGGCCTCAACATCCACGGGGGATTTGGCATCATGGCCTTTCAGCGCCTGCCCAATGGCAGGCACGGTGCACACAAGGGCAAGGCCGATAAGAAGGGGGGCGTAACGCATGGGCGCTATCTGGCCTGCTGCTGCACGATATGCAAGCGGGCGCGGCCCTTTAGCGTGACTGTACGTGCAGAAAGGTCTGCCTCCAGCCGATCTGCATTGAAGGTGCCCAGTGGCAGTTTGCCTGCCACAGGCCCCGCACTGCCCAACCGCCGAGACTTGAGGCCCAAGGCCACATCATTGGCTTCAACGCGATAGCCATCGGCCGTTTGAAAGATCAGGGGCCCATCCACGCGCACAATTTCGCGGTCCATATCATATCGACCCGCATTGGCAGTCAATGTGGCTGGGCCTTCTGCCATCTCGAGTTGGCCGACAAGGTTATTCATCCGGACAATGGGTTCTTGCGAGCTGCGTTGCACCGCCGAGCCGGCCCGAATTTCAAACGGGCGGCCCTTGCTGTCTTCTCCGCGATAGGTGGCCGCTGTCACGCGTAGGCGTTCTTGCGCCATCGACACATTGTCCTTTGCCAGCATGAAGCTGACATCCCCATTGGGGCTCGCAATTGGCGCGAACACCAAGAAAAGGCCCAAAACCCCAATGCCAGCGGGCAAAATGCGGCGCAGTATGTGCAGCACTTCATCATGGCTGCCGCCGGGGCGCGCCCAAAGCTGGCGTGCCGACCGATCAAGAAGGGCTTTTTCTGACATATCTAGATATGTGCAAAAATATCGACTTCTGGCCAGCCGGCAAGGTCCAGCCGCGCCCGATGGGGCAAAAAGTCAAAACAAGCTTGGGCCAGCGCCATGCGGCCTTCGCGTTCCAAGCGCGGGTCCAAAATCTCTTTCACGCGGTGCAGATAGCGGACATCAGAGGCGGCATATTCCTTTTGCGCCTCACTCAGCACAGGCGCCCCCCAGTCCGAAGATTGCTGCTGCTTTGACAGCTCAACGCCCAATGTTTCGCGGACAAGGTCTTTCAAGCCATGCCGGTCGGTATAGGTGCGCACCAGCCGCGAGGCGGTTTTGGTGCAATAAACGGGTTCTGCCATCACTTTTAGATAGGCCATGATAGATGCCAGATCGAAGCGTGCGAAATGATACAGCTTCAGCCGATTGGGGTCAGCAAGAACGGCCTTTAAATTGGGGGCGGCAAAGGATGATCCGGGGCCAAAGCGCACCAAATGCTCATCCCCGCGGCCATCCGAAATCTGGACAAGGCACAGCCGGTCACGCCCCGGTAACAGGCCCATTGTCTCCGTATCCACGGCCACGGGCCCATCCCCCAGCGCGTCTGCCGGCAAATCTTCTTCATGAAGGTAGATGGCCATGTCTGTCTCCGGTTGCCGTGGCTCGGGCGCAGAATCACTTGCGCGCTGCCCAATCGGGCTGAGTCTTGGTTAGATTAAAAAAGCCCCTTTGCACCGCCCGGCGGCTGCCCGCAAGCGTATGTGAACAGCATAAAAAGCCGAATGTGCGAAAAAGCTATCGGAACTTTGCATTGTGAGTTATAGTCGCCACGGCGCGTACTGTAATTTGCGTCAAATTTCCGTCGCTCTCGTCCTGCGACCGAAGGTAGTTTAATCTGGGCGAACACGATTACGAAGAAAGTTTTTTGACGGATGGGTTTTGATCGAGGGCGGCGCGGTGAGCGTGGTGGTCGCGGCTTTGATAAGCGCGATGGTGGTTTTGACGGCGGCGGTTTTGACGGCGGCTTTGGCGGTGGTGATCGCTTTGGCGGCG
>RFZB01000114.1 GCA_009920915.1 Sphingomonadaceae bacterium
CGGCTTCAGCCCATGGGCAAGGCTTACGCGCTCATCAAACACGAAACAGGCCCCGTTCCATAGGCTTTCTGTCTCAGGAACCTTCTCTAAATAATTGAGAATACCGCCTTTTAGGTGAAAGACATTGCTCAGGCCCTGTTGGCGTAAAAAAGCTGTCGACTTTTCGCAGCGAATGCCGCCCGTGCAGAACATCGCAATCTTGGGGGCGGCCACCAGCTTGTCCTTATTTTCCTCAAACCATTGGGGAAATTCGCCAAAACTCTTGGTCTTTGGGTCGAGCGCGCCGCGAAAGCTGCCAATCGCGACTTCATAGTCATTGCGCGTATCAATGACGATTGTCTCTGGATCGCTGATCAGCGCATTCCACTCTTCGGGCTGAACATAGGTACCCACATCGCGGGCAGGGTCCACTTCGGGGAGGCCTAAGGTCACAATTTCCTTTTTCAGCCGCACTTTCATCCGCTGAAACGGCCAGTCTTGCGCGGTGGAATATTTGACATCCAGTTCGCTACAGCCTGGCAAAGCCCGGATTACTGCTACAATTTGGGCAATCCCCGCCTCAGGCCCGGCAATTGTGCCATTAATCCCCTCACGCGCCAAAAGCAGCGTGCCGCGAATGCCCGCATCTCGGCAGTGCGCCTTTAACGGCGCTTGCAGCGCGGCGGGATCATCAAACGGCGCAAAACAATAAAGGGCGGCAACAGTGATCATCGGCGAGCGCTTGCCCCAGAACAGGGGGTTCAGGCAAGCACAAGCACGTTATTCGCGCGCGTCATCGCCTTTTCAACGGTCAAACCGAACATCGCAGTCCCGCCCGTCCGCTCTAACAAAACGGCGAATTGCGCTGCAGACGCCCCAGCCAAAGCCTTGGCTAGGGCTTGTGCTGCTGCAAACATCCAAATGGCGTGCGGCGCACTGCCCCGCTTCATCTCGACGCCATGAAAGGGGTAAGACACCGGGCCTAAAGAAGGATGCACTCGGCGCTCCCCATCTTCGGACACAAGATCGCCTGACTGATGGTCCGCGGCCCATGCGTTAAAAACGGCAATGTCTGCGGCCAACCCTGGCGTCCAATCGCGGAAGACAAGCCTTAGCACCGCTTCCAGCGTTTCAGGAATGGCGTCGTCGGCCACATAATCCGTGCCATAACCCGGATATTCCCCATCCGCGATCACGGCGAGATTCATCCGTTCTGTCCAGCGGTACAGATTGGGCGCCTTTTTCTTCATCAGGTCGGCCGGCACAGGGTCGCGCCCCAAATGCGCGTAAAAGGAGGCCATCATCCCAAAATCACCGCGGCAGGGACGCCCGCCGAGCAAATAGGGGTGATGCTGAAAATGCTCATCCAGCGCATCGAGCCAATCCATATAGGCTGCCTCCAGCGCCGGGGCAGTCTCTGGAAAGACGCCAAGATTGGGCAGGAAACTGGCAAAGAAATTCATCAAATTTCCCGCCATTTCCCGCCGATCTGTCCGGCTTTGCCCCGCAATGGCCGCACGGCCAAATTCGGCTTGCAGAAAATTCTCCTGCTCCGACCGGTAGGTCCAGCGATAATGCATGGCGAGCGGCATGAAATATTCTGACCCCACCCCGTCAAACAGGGCGGAGACGAGCTTTTGGACGGGCGTAGTCGGGTCTAGAACAGGATCAGGATGACGCGCCTCCAGCAGGTCAATAATATCCCCGCTGTCCTGTAGAATCTCGCCAGAAGGCGTCTCAACGACGGGCACAACCATATGGCCAACCGCAGGCAAAATCTTCATCCCAAAATCAGGATCAGACGGGTAACGCTCCTGATAGGGCAGACCCTTTTTGATCAGATATGACCGCATCTTGCCCGTGTAGAGCGAATGGGCAGCGCCCCATAATGTGTACGTCATCTAATCCCCTGCCCCTTATATCGCTTTATCAGACCGCCTTTTTTGACTGACGGAAGCGATGAAGCAAGGGCTCTGTATAGCCATTGGGCTGCGCCACGCCCTCAAACACCAAGGCACGGGCCGCTTGGAAGGCAATGCTGTCCGGCGTCAGCTGTTCATACAGCGGATCATCGGCATTTTGGGCATCCACCTTGGCCGCCATCTTGACAAGAGCGGCATCGACTTGGTCCGCTGTGCACACGCCGTGCAGCAGCCAATTGGCAATATGCTGGGATGAGATGCGCAGCGTTGCTCGGTCTTCCATCAAACCAATGTCATGAATATCAGGCACTTTGGAACAGCCAATGCCCTGATCAATCCAACGGACAACATAGCCCAATATGCCTTGCGCATTATTCTCTAGCTCTGCCCGCACCTCTTCATCCGACCAATTATGCCCCGGCTCGGCGACGGGAATGCGGAGCAGCGCGTCGAGACCCGGTGTCGGCATGGCTGCCAAGTCGCGCTGGCGGGCAAACACATCGACGCGGTGATAATGCGTTGCGTGCAGCGTCGCCGCTGTAGGTGATGGAACCCAGGCTGTATTGGCGCCGGATTTGGGATGACCAATCTTTTGATCGAGCATATCGCGCATCATGTCTGGCGCGGCCCACATACCCTTGCCAATCTGCGCCTTGCCAGACAGGCCACAGGCCAACCCAATTTGCACATTGCGCGCTTCATAAGCCTGAATCCAATCGCTGGCTTTCATGGCGGCTTTGCGGATCATTGGCCCTGCCTGCATCGCACTGTGCATTTCATCGCCCGTGCGATCCAAAAAGCCTGTATTGATGAAGACAATCCGGTCTTTCACGGCGTGGATGCAGGCTACCAAATTGGCAGAGGTGCGACGTTCCTCATCCATGACGCCCACCTTGATGGTGTGCCTTGCCAGACCCAGCACATCTTCCACCGCGTCAAACAGATCATTGGTAAAGGCGCATTCCTCTGGCCCATGCTGTTTGGGCTTCACAATGTAGATGCTGCCCGTGCGGCTGTTGCGGAACTGGCCCAGCCCCTTCAAGTCATGCAGCGCACACAGCGACGTAAACACGGCATCCATAATGCCTTCCGGCACCTCGCTGCCATCGGCCAGCAAAATGGCTGGATTGGTCATCAAATGCCCGACATTGCGGACAAATAACAGGCTGCGGCCGTGCAGAACCTCGTCGCCCCATTGGCGATCCGGCTCCAACGCGCGCGTCAAAGTGCGGCCATCCTTTTCAAAACTAGCGACCAAATCCCCCCGCATCAGGCCCAGCCAATTGGCATAAGCGGCAACCTTATCCTCCGCATCAACTGCGGCGACTGAGTCTTCCAAATCCACAATTGCAGTCAGTGCCGATTCCAGCACCACATCCTTGATCCCTGCCGGATCATCGCGGCCAATGGGATGGGTGCGATCAACCAGAATTTCAATCGCAAGGCCATTGTGCCGCAGCAGAACATCATCCCCCCGGCGCGTGAGGCTGACCTGCGAGTCCGCCAGGCTGAACTCACCGCCCGTCCAATCTGCCCATTTGCCTTCAACAAGCGGCACCACATCATCCAAAAACGTCTTTGCAGCCGCAATAACGGCCGCCCCGCGGACCGGATCATAACCGCCGGGCTTGGCCGGCGCGGCGTCGAGCGCATCTGTGCCGTAAAAGGCATCATATAGGCTGCCCCAGCGGGCATTGGCGGCATTGAGAACAAAGCGATCATTAAGGACGGGCACAACCAATTGTGGGCCTGCCATCACAGCAATTTCGGCATCCACATTGCGCGTGCCAATTTGGAAAGGTGCTGGCTCTGGGACAAGATAGCCAATCTCGCGCAAAAACGCCTGATAGGCGGCCATATCGCCAATCGGGCCGGGATTGGCCCGGTGCCAGTGATCGAGCTGATCCTGAATGGCATCGCGGTGCGCCAAAAGCGCCCGATTGCGCGGGGCGAAGCGCGCCAATATGTCAGCAAGACCCGTCCAAAGCTGGTCTGGGCTAAGCCCCGTGCCAGCCAAGGCCTTGGTTTCAACAAAATCGGCGAGAATACCAGCCACTTGAAGGCCGGCGCGCTCGGTATAGCCCGTCATGATCTACCCTTTATTCGCGTTACATTGTGCAGCTTTGCGGCTTCCTGGGGAGGAAAAGGGCAATGCTGTTATGCGGCAAAACCTTGGTGGGCGCAAGCTGGGGCAACACAGCCCCCTCGCCTTCGCCCCACCGGGTCGCTATACCAAGCTATGAGCAAAGTGACGTCCGCAGAACAGGCAGTTCTTGATCACGCCAGCCACGCCCCCATGCAAGCACAGGTCGAACGCTGGGCGACCATAAACAGCGGGACGACTAATTTGGCGGGCCTAAAGGATATGGCGGGGGTGCTGGCAAATGCCTTTGCCGTTTTGCCTGGGACAGTGCGGCTGGTGGATGCCGATCCAGTCGAAAGTGTGAACGCGCACGGCCAGATCACCCCCATTCAGCGGGGCCAACATCTCCACGTTCAGGTGCGGCCAGAGGCGTCGCTGCGCCTCTTACTGACGGGCCATATGGATACCGTTTTTGCAGCCGACCATCCCTTTCAATCGCTGACGTGGCGGGATGCCAACATCCTCAACGGACCTGGCACGGCGGATATGAAGGGCGGCATTGCCGTCATGCTGGCGGCGCTGCACGCCCTTGAAACAAGCCCTTTGGCCGCACGTGTGGGCTATGATGTGCTGATTAATTCAGATGAGGAAACGGGCAGCCATGCCTCTGCGCGTCAGATTGCAGAGCTTGCCAAGGGGAAAGCGGCTGCCTTTACCTATGAGCCTGCCCTGCCCGATGGCACGTTGGCCGGCGCGCGGCCCGGAAGTGGAAATTTTTCGATCACTCTTCACGGCAAAGCGGCCCATGCTGGCCGCAACCCGCACGAGGGGCGCAATGCTGTGCTGGCGGCAGCGGACCTTGCCTTGCGATTGGCGGCTTTGCGCAGCCCCAGTTTAAAGGTGAACCCAGCCCGCATTGATGGCGGCGGCCCGAATAATATTGTGCCGGATTTGGCGATTTTACGCGTCAATATGCGGCCTGACACGCCTGAGGCACTGGCCGCCGCAATGGCCGATATGCAAGCCTTAATCGATGCAATATCGGTTGAGCATGATGTCCATGCGCATATCCATGGCAGCTTTAATCGCCCGCCCAAGCCCCTCGATGAACGGGCGGAGCGGCTCTACCATTTGGTCCGTCATTGCGGGGAAGATCTTGGCCTGCCCATTGCGTGGAAAGCCACAGGTGGCGTCTGTGATGGCAATAATATTGCCGCGTGCGGCATTCCCGTGGTGGATACAATGGGGCCGCGCGGCGGGGCCATTCATTCCGATGAAGAGTTTTTGATTGTGGATAGCCTTGCAGAGCGCGCCCAGCTGTCAGCGTTAAGTTTTCTGCGTTTGGCTGAAAAAGGTGGATTATGAGCCATATTTTGCGGGCCGCACGGGCCAGTGACCTTCAAGCCCTGTATGAAATGGCCAAAAGCACCGGCGGCGGTTTCACCAATTTACCGCCAGATCGCAAATCTTTAGCCGCGAAACTTGAGCGTGCGGCAGATGCCTTTGGCCGGGCGGATGATAATATTGCCGATGATCTGTTTGTTTTTGTTCTTGAAAACACACAGACCGGCGATGTTCGCGGCACGTGCCAAATCTTTTCCCAAGTTGGCCAGAAATGGCCATTTTACAGCTATCGCATGGGGATGCTGACACAACATAGCGTTGAGTTAGACCGCACATTTCGGGCCGAAATGTTGAGCCTGACGACTGATTTAGAAGGATCAACCGAAGTTGGCGGCCTCTATTTGCATCAGGGTGAACGCGCCGGGGGTCTGGGGATGCTTATTGCCCGAAGCCGCTATCTGTTCATGCGCAATCACCGAACCCGTTTTGCGGACAAAACCTTAGCGGAATTGCGCGGCGTGATTGATGAGGCTGGCGGGTCCCCCTTTTGGGATGGCGTGGCAGGCCGCTTTTTCGGCATGAACTTTCAACAAGCTGATGAATTTAATGCCGTGCATGGCAATCAGTTCATTGCAGATTTGA
>RFZB01000115.1 GCA_009920915.1 Sphingomonadaceae bacterium
AAGAAGGCGATTGGGTGGTCATTACGCGCGATGGTGCGGACATTTTCGATAAGGATAATCAGCCGGTCAAACGCGCGATTACGACATCAGGCGTGACGGCGGCTGCTGTCGAGAAGGGCCCGTACCGGCACTATATGCTCAAAGAAATTTATGAGCAGCCCATTGTCGTGGCGCAGACATTGCAAAGCTATATCCGCGCGGTGGAACAGCAAGTGGCGCTGCCGCAGATGGATTTTGACCTGTCTGAGATTAAGCGGATCACCATCGTCGCCTGTGGCACAAGCTTTTATGCCGGGATGGTTGCCAAATATTGGTTTGAGCAATTTGCGCGCGTGCCTGTCGACATCGATGTCGCCTCGGAATTTCGGTATCGCAACCCAGTGCTGGAGCCGGGTGGGCTCGCCCTCTTCATTTCGCAATCGGGCGAAACGGCGGATACGCTCGCCGCGCTGCGCCATGCACGAGCAGAGGGGCAGAAAATTGCGGTGGTCGTCAACGTGCCGACCAGCTCAATGGCGCGCGAGGCGGATTTGCTTCTCCCCACCCATGCTGGGCCTGAAATTGGCGTGGCTTCTACCAAGGCATTTTCCTGCCAATTGGCGGTGCTGGCCGCGCTTGCCGCGCATTTGGCTGTCGTCAAAGGCCGGATGAGCCGCGAGGAAGAGCGGGACGTTGTGCATCATCTGACGCAAACGCCCGCTGCGCTGAATGCGGCGCTCGCGCATGATGCCGAAATTGCCGATATGGCGCACCATATCGCCCCGGCACGCGATGTGCTGTATTTGGGGCGTGGCCCGGATTATCCGCTGGCGCTGGAAGGTGCGCTGAAGCTGAAAGAAATCAGCTATATTCACGCCGAAGGCTATGCCTCGGGCGAAATGAAGCACGGGCCAATTGCGCTGATTGATGAAGCTGTGCCGGTCATCGTCCTTGCGCCCTCAGGCCCGCTGTTTGAAAAAACGGTCAGCAATATGCAGGAGGTCCGCGCGCGTGGCGGCAAGATTGTGCTGATTTCTGACGCGGAAGGCTTGGCTGAGGCAGGCGAAGGGTGTCTGGCCACCATAGAAATGCCCAAGGTCCACCCGCTGATCGCGCCTTTGGTCTATGCCGTGCCGGTGCAGTTGCTGGCCTATCATGTCGCAGTTGCCAAGGGGACGGATGTGGACCAGCCCCGCAATTTGGCAAAGTCGGTTACTGTTGAGTGAGCGATACAGTGCCGATTAGCGGCGGGTGCCATTGCGGGGCCGTGCGCTTTCAGGCGCAGGCCGCTACGGCGCCCGAGGTGCTGGATTGCAATTGCACGATCTGCGCCAAGTCTGGCTATCTCCACCTGATTGTGCCGCACGCGGATTTTGAGCTGTTGTCCGGTGCAGATCATCTCACCAGCTATCGGTTTAACAGTGGCGCGGCGGAGCATTTATTTTGCGATATGTGCGGCGTGAAAAGCTTTTATCAGCCGCGCTCTCATCCTGAGGCATGGAGCATCAATTTGCGCTGTCTGGATGCTGGGCACGGCCTTGCCCCGCGCATTTGCGCCTTTGATGGGCTTAACTGGGAGGCTGCAAAGGCATCTCTGAAGGATGAGGCATGAGCGCCGAACGCATCATCGCCATTGTGGTGCTGCTCTTCATTGGCGCGCATCTGATGCTGTTTGGTTGGTTGCGGCGGCGGATTAGTGAAGCCCGCCGGGATGACTGAAGATTTTGGCTCCGGGTCAAGCCCGGAGCACGGCGGAACCATTACCCCATTGGGTACATGATTTCGCGCGTCACCTTGTGGATCGCCTTCATGACGTCTGCCGGCAGGACCATATCTGCTGCGGCCAAAATTGGCGGCAACTGGTCTTCGCGGGAGACGCCGACAATGGTGGATGCCACAAAATCATGTTGTTTTGACCAAGCGGTCGCCATGGTGACAATGTCCATGCCCGCCTCTTGCGCAATGGCCATGAATCGTTCGGTTGAGGCGAGTGCCTTCTCATTCACGAAGCGCTTGGCCATATCCGCCTGACGCCCACCGAGCTCCAGATAGCGTGAGAAGCGTGCGCCTTCGGGGCGCTGACCGCCATTATATTTGCCCGAAAGGACACCGCCCGCAATGGGCGAATAGGGGATGAGGCTGACCCCTTCTTCGCGGCAGACTTGGGCCAGTTCATCCTCAAAGCGGCGGTTGTTCATGCTGAAATTATTCTGGATCGTCTGATACCGCGCCACGCCCAGCCGTTCCGACGCCTGAATGGATTTCATCAGGCCCCAGCTCGTTTCGTTGGAACAGCCCAGAATTCGAACCTTCCCGGCACGGACAAGCTCATCCAGCACCTCCATGGTTTCTTCATAGGCTGTGCCATGATCCGGCCAATGCGTTTGATAGAGATCGATATAATCGGTCTGTAAGCGACGCAGACTCTCTTCCACGGCGCGGGTGATGTTGTGCCGGTCCATCGCAGTCATCCCGGCACGTTTGGGAGATTTGAACCAGACATGGCTGGGGCCTGAGACTTTGGTCGCGAGGATGATGGCATCGCGATCTTTGGTCTTCAGCCAGCGGCCAACAATTTCCTCAGTCCGGCCCACCCATTTAACATCGGGCGGCACGGGATAGCCTTCGGCTGTATCAAAGAAATTGATCCCTGCATCAAAGCTTTGGTCGAGAATGCGATGTGATGTCGCCTCATCGGCTTGGCTGCCAAAGGTCATCGTGCCCATGCAAATGTCAGACACATAAATGGCACTTTTGCCCAAGCGACGATGCTGCATCATTCTCTCCTATGTGTAAATTTGGGTCAGTTAGGCCGCTTTATATGGCGGGCGCAAGGCGGGGCTTAATGGCCGCTGTGCATATCCCCGCCGCCCGGCGCCTCGGCCTTTGCGCTAACAGCGGCTGTTTCCCCATTGCTGAACGTGAAGCGCAACTGCACGGCATCCCCAGATTTCAGGCCCGGCTTCACATCAAATAGCATGACGTGCTTGCCACCGCTTTCAAAGCGGACTTGGCCCTTGGCGGGTATCGCGACACCATTGGTCAGCGGGGTCATGGTCATCATGCCATCTGACATCGTCATATCGTGCATTTCGGTGCGTCCGGCAGACGGGCTGCTGACCGACACAAGCGTGCGGCCCTTTTCTCCGCCGTGCAGTGTGAAATAGGCAGCCCCCGGCCGGCCCGTGGCAGCAGGCAGGCGCACCACTGCGTCAGTCACAGGGGCAGCTGGCTGTTGGCTGCAAGCGGCAAGTACCAGAAGAATGGGCAAAAAGCTGGCTTTGGGCGACACGAATAGGCTCCATTTTCAGAAATAAGGACTTCGATAGCTTAGAAGGAAAGCCCGCCCATTTCATCTCCTTTTACAGCTTTGTTCGTTCAAACCTTGCGAGCGGAGATTCGCTTCCTATATCGCCAGACGAAATGATGAGACCGCTGCTTTCTGAGGGGAAAGCCGGTCGTAGCTATATTGGGGTGAAGTGAGACTATGGCGAAAGTAATTGGGATTGACCTTGGCACGACCAACAGCTGCGTTGCAGTGATGGAGGGCGGTACGCCCAAGGTCATTGAAAATGCTGAAGGCGCGCGCACAACCCCGTCGATTGTGGCCTTTGCGAAGGATGGCGAGCGCCTGATTGGCCAGCCCGCCAAGCGTCAGGCCGTGACCAATCCTGAAAACACCGTGTACGCGGTCAAGCGCCTGATTGGCCGCCGCTTTGATGATCCCATGACCAAGAAGGACATGGAACTCGTCCCGTATCAGATTGCCAAGGGCAAGAATGGCGATGCGTGGGTTTCGGCGGGCGGCACGGACTATTCCCCGTCTCAAATCTCGGCCTTCACGCTCCAGAAGATGAAGGAAACGGCCGAAGCCTATCTGGGTGAAACCGTGACGCAGGCGGTGATTACCGTTCCCGCATACTTCAATGATGCTCAGCGTCAGGCAACCAAGGATGCTGGTCAGATCGCCGGCCTTGAGGTGCTGCGCATCATCAACGAGCCGACGGCAGCTGCCCTGGCCTATGGCCTTGATAAGAATGATGGCAAAACAATTGCTGTCTATGACCTTGGTGGCGGCACCTTTGATATTTCCGTCCTCGAAATTGGGGATGGCGTGTTTGAAGTGAAGTCGACCAACGGCGACACCTTCTTGGGCGGCGAAGATTTTGACTCCAAGATTGTCGAATTCCTCGCGGACGAATTCAAAAAGGCCGAAGGCATTGACTTGCGCAATGACAAGCTGGCCCTGCAACGTCTGAAAGAAGCCGCCGAAAAGGCGAAGATTGAACTGTCGTCCGCAGCGTCGACTGAAGTCAACTTGCCCTTCATTACGGCGGACCAGTCTGGCCCGAAGCATTTGGTGAAGACCATCACGCGCGCCGATCTGGAAAAGCTGGTCGAAGATCTTATCCAGCGCACGCTGGAGCCGTGCCGCAAGGCCTTGGCCGATGCGGGTGTGAAAGCCGCTGATATTTCGGACGTGGTGCTGGTGGGTGGTATGACGCGTATGCCGCGCGTCCGCGAAGTGGTGAAGCAGTTCTTTGGCAAAGAACCGCATACGGGCGTGAACCCGGATGAAGTTGTTGCCATGGGTGCTGCCATTCAGGCAGGTGTTCTGCAGGGCGACGTGAAGGACGTTCTGCTGCTGGACGTCACGCCGCTGTCGCTGGGCATTGAAACGCTGGGCGGCGTCTTTACCCGCATGATTGATCGCAACACGACGATCCCGACCAAGAAGTCGCAGGTCTATTCAACGGCTGAAGATAATCAGCAGGCTGTGACCATTCGCGTCTTCCAAGGTGAGCGCGAAATGGCGGCGGACAACAAGATGCTGGGCCAGTTCGATCTGGTGGGCATCCCGCCCGCGCCGCGCGGTGTGCCGCAGATTGAAGTGACTTTTGACATTGACGCGAACGGCATTGTTTCGGTTCACGCCAAGGATAAGGGCACCGGCAAGGAACAGCAGATCAAGATCCAAGCCTCGGGCGGCCTGTCCGACGCGGATATTGATCAGATGGTGAAAGATGCAGAACGCTTTGCCGAAGAAGATAAGAAGCGCCGTGAGGCCGCCGAAGCCAAGAATAATGCGGAAAGCCTGATCCACACGACGGAACGTCAATTGGCCGAACATGCCGATAAGGTGGATGATGCGCTGAAGTCTGAAATCGAAGCTGCACTGGCCGAAGCTAAGGCTGCGGTTGAAGGCGGCGAGCCGGATGTGATGACCGAAAAGGCGCAGGCCTTGGCGCAAGTCTCCATGAAGCTGGGCCAAGCCATTTACGAGAAGGAACAGGCACAAGCAGCATCGCCGGGTGCAGATGCACCCAAGGATGATGATGTGGTGGATGCCGAATTCTCGGAAGTGGACGAGAATAAGGGCTGAGGAATGATCTCTCCCGGCAGGCCGCTGGGCAGTGCGCAAGAGGCTCCCCCGCCTTGTTTGAGCGCAGCGCCCCAGCGGCCTGATCGGGCAAGAGTTTAGGGGGACCTCATGTCCGACGATTATTACGAGCTTTTGGAAGTTTCCCGCACGGCGGACGATGGCACGATTAAATCGGCCTATCGCAAGCTTGCCATGCGCTTTCACCCCGATAAAAATCCGGGCTGCGCAGAGTCTGAGGCCAAGTTCAAAGCCATTAGCGAGGCCTATGAGGTTCTAAAGGATCCGCAAAAGCGCGCCGCCTATGATCA
>RFZB01000116.1 GCA_009920915.1 Sphingomonadaceae bacterium
AGAGGCTTCGTTAAGAAATCAGATTTCCAGAAGCTGGAAGCCATTAATGTCCATGGGGTTTTCTTCACTCTGCGCGAAGCCGCACGCCATATGATAGAGCGGGATAAGGCTGGCGATGGTGGTGGCTCGCTTGTGGGCATCGCCTCAACCGCTGCCGTCCATGGCGCTGCTCGCAATGAACATTATGGCGCGACAAAAGGCGCTGTGGTTTCCATGTGCCGCGCCATGGCCGTTGAGCTGGCGCGCCACAAAATCACGGTCAATTCCATTCTGCCCGGCTGGATCAAGTCCGACATGACGGCAGGCCTGCAAGCGATGGATAAATTTAACGAACGCGTGATCAGCCGCGTCCCCATGGGCGGCTGGGGTGAGCCTGACGACTTTGCGGGCATCGCCGTCTACCTCGCCAGCCGCGCCGCCCGCTTTCACACGGGCGACGCACTGGTCATTGATGGCGGCTATACGATTTATTGAGGGCGGAACCCGGCTAAGCCGCCGCTGGCTTGGCAAAGCGTGCCGCCAGCCACTTCACGCTTTCTACAAAGCCCGCGAAGAACAATCCGCCCGCAACACTCGCCAGCGCGAAATCGACAAAATCGACTTTCAGCTGAACCAAGGGCGCGGCGGCCACGCGACGGACCGAGCAGCTCGTCGATGACGAGCAGGCCAATGACGGTGCCTTGCGGCCCCAGCGCCTGTGTCAGCGCCACGACCTGCCATGAAAGCGCAATGCCCATCACCGCGCCCGCCAGTGCCTGTGGCAGCTTCTTGATATCCAGCTGTTCCACATTGGCATAATGCCAGAGCATTAAAAACCCGCCAAACAGAGACGTTTCCTGAAACAACCGCTCACCAATGATCGCCCATCCAATAATCGCAACAGCGACGACAGCGACAATCCCCAGCCCCGCCAAAGGCGATGGCACTTCCGCCGGCGCAGCAGACGCCGCACCCGAATTCACGTCAGACATATCCCCTCTCCTCGCCCGTCTGGATGCGGGCAGAAGAGAGGAGAGCCTATTTCGGGGGATGGGGCAAGAGTATATGCGATGAAGCGTCCGCGCGCACTCAAGTCACGGCAGCAACAGACTGCTATCCCCATAGCTATAGAAACGATACCCTTCGCGGATAGCGTGGGCATAGACCGCCTGCATCCGCTCCAGCCCCATTAGTGCACTCACCAGCATCATCAGGGTGGATTTGGGGAGGTGGAAATTGGTCATCAACCCGTCAACCGCCTTGAACCGATAGCCGGGGGTGATGAAGATGGCCGTATCGCCTTCAAAGGGGCGAATGATGTTATCGTCGGTCGCTGCGCTTTCGAGGAGGCGGAGTGAGGTCGTGCCGACAGCAATCACGCGGCCGCCGCCTGCCCGCACGGCGTTCAACCGATCGGCCGTTGCCGCATCAATCCGGCCCCATTCGGCGTGCATTTGATGATCTTTGGTATCATCCGCCTTCACGGGCAGGAAAGTGCCTGCGCCGACATGAAGAGTCAGCGTTTCATGCTGCACGCCGCGTGCGGCCAGCGCCGCCATCAGTTCAGGCGTAAAATGCAGCGCGGCTGTGGGCGCGGCCACGGCCCCCTTTTCGCGCGCGAACATGGTTTGGTAATCTTGCTGATCGCGCTCATCAATTGCGCGGCGCGCGGCAATATAGGGCGGCAAGGGCATTGTCCCTGCCCGTTCGAGCAGGACTTCAACGGGCTCATCCCCCTCAAAATGGAGAAGGAGGCTGCCATCCGCCCCGCGTTCCCCCACCATCGCAGTGACGCCGCCGCCGAAAACGACTTGATCGCCCTCTTTCAGGCGCTTGGCGTTTTTCACAAAGGCGCGCCATGTGCGCAGGCCTTCGCGCTTGTGCAGCGTCGCGCCAATTTTGGCGTCTCCCCGTCGGCCTTCCAACTGGGCGGGGATGACGCGGGTATCATTAAATACCAAGCAATCGCCTGGATTGAGCAGGCTTGGCAAATCCCGCACAATTTTATCCGCAAACACATCGCCCTGCACATGCAGCAAGCGCGCGCTATCCCGCGGAGACGCCGGACGCAGGGCAATCAGCTCCTGCGGCAAATCAAAGTCAAAAAGGTCAACACGCATGGCGCGCGGTTAGAGTTTGGGCACCCCGTCCGTCAACACGGGCTCTGGTTTAGGTGCAGCATCCAATGCAGGCGCAGGTAAGGGCACACGCGGCGCATCTGGCCCATCTGCCTCAATCCAGGCCTTCACGATTGTCGCTGGCGCGGCTGGCGGTTCGCCACGGGGCACCGCATCCACAAAGGACATCCCCCCCAGCAAACGACCAAAAACGGTATATCTGCCATCGAGCCGCATCACAGGTGAAAAGACGATGAAGAACTGGCTGTTGGCGCTATCCGGGCTATCCGCGCGCGCCATAGAGACGGCACCGCGCAGATGCGGCAGATCATTAAATTCAGCCTTGATATCCGGCAGCGTAGAGCCGCCCGTGCCATTGCCGCGCGGATCGCCCGTCTGCGCCATAAAGCCCTCAATCACGCGGTGGAAAACCAAACCATCGTAAAAGCCAGCACGCGTCAACTGCTTGATCCGCGCAACATGGTTGGGGGCCTTATCGGGCCGCAGCTGAATACGCACAGGCCCGCCCGTCGATAACTGCAGCACCCAGATATTCTCAGGCTCAGCCGCGGGGATGGTCGAGACGGGCGCTGCCATTGGCTTGTCCGCAGCGTGCGCAAGACCCGCAAATCCAAGCAACATCAAAGCCGCTGCAATAAATTTCTTCACAAACACCTCAATCCTCGCCGCTTATCATAGCGGCACTTGGCTTAGCTGCGGATGAACAGATCACCCGCCCCGCCGTCCTGTTTCTTTTATGCGTGCCAGCACATCAGACTCGACTGCTGGAGTGACAAATTTGCTGATTTTACCACCATAAATCGCAATTTCTTTTACCAGACGCGATGCAATGGGCTGCAAGGAGACATCTGCCATTAAAAAGACCGTCTCAATCCGGTCGTTCAATTGCTGGTTCATGCCTGCCATTTGATATTCATATTCAAAATCCGCGACAGCCCGCAGACCGCGGATAATGACAGACGCCCCTTGGGCTTCTGCAAAGTCCATCAACAGCGAGTCAAATCCCACCACATCAATGCCCGCTCCAATGGTGGCGACTTCGCGCTTCACCATGGCAATGCGTTCATCATCAGAAAACATCGGCGATTTGCTGGCATTGGTGGTCACGCCCACAATCAACCGATCCACCAGCTTTGCGCCCCGGCGAATAATATCCATATGACCCAAGGTAATCGGGTCAAAAGTGCCCGGATAAACACCGATGCGGTCTGCCATTACCGATCCCTTTCCACTGTGTAGCGCGCAATTGCCCGCAGCAAATCTGCTTCTGTGCCAAATCCATGAAGATGGGCAATGGCTTGATCGACCAAAAGGTGCATTTGCGCCTTTGCGCGATCAATCCCAAGCAAGGACAGGAACGTCGCTTTACCGGCTTCGGCATCTTTCTGCAGGGCTTTGCCGGCAAGTTCCGCATCGCCTTCAGCATCCAGAACATCATCAGCAATCTGAAAGGCTAGGCCAATATCACGCGCATAGCCGCGCAGTCCGTTGCGCCCTTCAGGCGGCACCCGTCCCAGAATGGCACCCGCCTCAAGGCAGAAGGAAATAAGCGCGCCTGTTTTCAGCTGCTGCAAACGGGTAACGGCTGGAAGATCAAACTCAACATCCCCGGCCATCAAATCCATCATCTGCCCGCCCGCCATACCAGCTGGGCCAGATGCGCGCGCAATTTCGGAAATTAATTCTGACCGAACAAAGGGGTCCGGATGCGTTGCTTGATCGGCCAATATTTCAAAGGCCAGCGCGTGAAGCGAATCCCCCGCCAAAACCGCGGTTGCCTCATCAAATGCTTTATGCACCGTGGGCTTGCCCCGCCGCATATCATCATCATCCATGCACGGCATATCGTCATGGATCAGCGAATAGACATGAATACATTCAATGGCTGTGCCTACGCGCAAAGCCGACTCTCGGCTCACATTGAAAAGCTGGGACGCGGCCAGAACCAGCAAAGGACGCAGGCGCTTGCCCCCACCAATCGCGGCATGGCGCATGGCTTCATACAGGCGCGCACGGCCATCATTTGGAATTGGCAGTAACAGATCAAAGCTGCGGTCAATATCCGCTGCTATATCCGCCAAGGCTGGCTTTAAGATATCGCCCCCACCCATTTGAGGGATCAGCCTGCATCAAAGGGCGTGGTGCCCGTCGGTGCGCCATCTGCCCCCAATGTGATTTTCTCAATGCGCGCCTGCGCATCTTTGAGCCGCGCTTCGCACTGGGCGCGCAACGCTTCACCTTGAGTGTAGAGCGTAATCGATTCATCCAAAGCCGCCTCGCCGGATTCCAGCCGCGCGACAATCTCTTCAAGCCGCTTCAATGCTTGTTCAAAGCTTAATGCGGAAAGGTCCGTTTGATCGGTCATGTGCCTGCTTTGACGGGGCCATTCGCAACGGTCAAGCGGGATACGAAAAGCCCTAGACCGCGTCAGCTGCGGCAGCCGCTACAATTGCTGCCCATCCCGCCTCATCTAAGACTTCTATACCCAGTTCTTGCGCCTTCTTTAGCTTTGATCCAGCACCCGGCCCGGCCACCAGCAAGTCCGTTTTGGCAGAAACAGATCCCGCTGTCTTTGCCCCCAATGATTCGGCCTGTGCCTTGGCTTCATCACGGCTCATGGTTTCTAAGCTGCCAGTAAAGACGACAATTTTGCCTGACACGGCGGACGCGCGGACATTATGGACAAAAGCCGGCGGAGATACTTCGCTCAACAGATCGTCCCAAACCACCTGGTTGTGCGGCTCGTGGAAAAACTCCACCAAGGCTTCCGCCACAACAGGACCAATGCCGTCCACTTGCGTCAAAACCGTCATGGCGTCATCACTGGTCGCGGCGGCGCGCACAGCCTCAACAGTTCCAAAGGCCTTAAGCAAATCTTTCGCAGTGACGGCACCGACATGCCGGATGCCAAGCGCGAAGATCAACCGGGCCGGGTCGGGCGTGCGCTTTGCCTCAATCGCGGCCAACAGGTTATCCACAGACTTATCCTGCCAACCTTCGCGCCCAATAATCTCATTGCGCCGCGTCTTCAGCCGGAAAATGTCTGCAGGGCTATGGAGCCAGCCAAGGCCGAAAAACTCAATAATCGTCTTTTCGCCCAACCCGTCTATGTCAAGCGCAGCACGGCTAACGAAATGCTTTAAGCGCTCCACTCGTTGCGCCGGACAAATCAGCCCGCCGGTGCAGCGCACATCGACTTCGCCTTCCTCTGCCACAGCCTCTGATTGGCATTCTGGGCAATGGTCGGGGAAATGATAATCAGGCCGGGCTTCGGCCCGCGTTAGATTATCGACGATCTGCGGGATGACATCGCCCGCGCGCTGGACAACCACTCGGTCCCCCGGACGCACATCCAGCCGGGCAATTTCATCCCGTCGCCCGGCCGCGACGGCAAGAAGTTCA